>JAOTUR010000109.1 GCA_029863805.1 Candidatus Krumholzibacteriia bacterium
ATTCGATGACTGGTATATAGACATAATGACAGCGAAGCTTGTCGATCCCAAGCGCAGGACGCAATTCAGAGTCATGGTGCTCCCCAATCTCTACGGCGATATCTTGACCGACGAAGCGGCGGAGTTCCAGGGGGGTGTCGGGACTGCTGGCAGCGCCAATATCGGGAAGCGCTACGCGATGTTCGAAGCCATCCACGGTTCGGCGCCTAGAATGGTCGAAGAGGGCAGGGCACAGTACGCCGATCCGTCGAGTATGATACGGGCGGGTGCGATGCTTCTGCGCCACATCGGTCACGAGGATCGCGCGAAACGGCTCGAGATGGCGCTCGATATCTGTGGTAGCTTTGAGAAGAAGAAGGCGATGACTGGGCGCTCAACCGGTGCCAGCGCGGGCGAATACGTCGATTATTTGATGATGACCATGCAGGACTCCTCGCTCGAGACACGTTGGAACGGTTACCAGCAGGGGGTCTAGCGGTCCGGGCCCAACTACGGCTGGTCGAGTTTAAATCTGCCGTCGTAACGCCGCTCTTTGATCAGTTTTCGCTGCGGGTCGGTGAGTATCTTTCGCAGCTCAAGAACTTGTGAAAGTCGAGTCGCTTCCACGTCCACCCGTTTTCTCGCCACCGAGTCCAGTTGGCGCCTGAGGGTTGCCATGTCAGACGAATCCGACCGCGTGAGCCGTCTCAGCTCCAATTGTTCCTCCTGAAGCCTGGCCCGCAGCCCGATCAGCTTTCTTTTTGTCTCGTGGGAGAGTTCTTGCAGGTGTTCGATCTGCTCATCGGACAATTCCAATTCGCTCGCATGACGAAGTATTCGATCCACCACTGAGCCCGGCCGTTTGCCGGCCCTTTTTCCCTCCATTGTTTTTGTGGGCGAGTCAGATCCGGGAGCGAGCATTGGACGGTGAAGTTTGTCTTTGTAATGTTTTTTTGGGAATGGGTTAGCGGCGCCGCACTGCCAGCAGTACCAGTCGTCGCCGGCGAGAGGCGGCCTTATTTCAGGTCGAGCAGGACTTACCGCCTTGGGGCTCCCGTCGGTATCCTTTTGAGTTCTGGCAACTGCTTCTGTCTTCGCGGAGACAGACGGGCCAACAAAGCCGGACAATGCCAGCCCAAAGGCAATGCCCGTTGCGGTGAGTGCGAGTTTCATTGTTTCCTCCGAGAAAAGTGGCCGTATACGCTGTGGATACTCAGAACGCGTACTCGATTGTACGCGACGGATCGGTACCGGTTCCACGGCAACACTCGTCCGCCCGCGCGCGGTCGATGCCGGTCGGCTGCTCGGCGCGGTGCAAAGCCGGGCGTTCTGGCGGCGAACGTAACCGGCACCTGCGGTGCTGTGCTAACGTCATGTAAAGAAGAAGGTTGCCAATGACGTGGTGGCACCGCATTTGGCTGTTTCCTAAACAGGCGTTTTTGCGCATATTTATGGGGTGAACCCCACTGACAGCCGAGAAGCCAATGGGAGGTATGTGAGATGACACTCGCAGAGTCGCGTCAAAGCGGCACCGTTGTTTGCCTGATCGTGCTTCTACTTTTTGTGTTCGCTTCCTCGTGCAGCGATGATCCTACGGGAACGGTCGATGATTCTGTCGATCTAAGCGGTCAAGGTGAGATCGATCCCAATGGAGAGAGGGACTTCTTCATCGGAGCGACATCGGTCGATGGTACAGCGGAGGGACGAATCGATGTCTGGGCACACAACCTCCAGTTGGAAGCCGACAACGTCGTGTCTTTTGATGTTGTTCTTATCAACAGGTCGCGACAGGTTATCTTTCCACCGGTTCTTTTTCTGATTACGCGACTAATACCCAGCGAAGTGGCCGTGCTCAATCCGGACCTCATCACGATTGTAGGTCCGGGAGGTTTTGACTTCAGCGATGATTTGGGCGATGACAACAGGCTGGATCCCGGTGAACAAACTGCACCTGTCCACATGCGGTTTGGTCTACCCGGACCTACTTCGTTTGCCATCGGATTTCGTATCGAGGTCGGGAGTCCGCCGTCAGAAGATGTAATAGCCGGTGTCGTGTTTCATGACGCCAATCGGAACGGCGAGCGGGAAAACGACGAGCCCGGTTTGGCAGGCGTTCCGGTACAGGTGACCGGCACTCTCGAGGGCGAAGATCCTGTTGAGCTCATTGGGCGCACGATTACAGACGAACAAGGACGGTACGGATTTGCTCGTTTGCGTCCCGATATCTACGAGGTCACCGCGTTGGCACCGCCCGGATGGGCGGAGACAACGCCCAATCCGCTGATCGTGACCCTTCTCGGGGACTCGAGTGGTGTGCATCCGATAACCGGTGTGGATTTTGGCTTTTTTGTGGCGGAGCCGCCTCCACCGCCACCGCCGCCACCCATCGAAGCGGTCTTTGGTCCGCAGCCGGTGGGCCCAAGTTCATCGGTGGGAACCGTGTTTGAGGGTTCGTTTCCGATTCGTTCGAACGATACGGCCGAACCGTACGTGCTCAGCATCGTCCCCCCGGCCATAACCGGTTCGCTGCTCTTGATGAGAATCGACTTGGCCCGAGTGTGGATCAACCAAGAACCGGTGTTCGACTTCGAGTGCACGCCCGATACGCTTTGTGTACCGTACGAGCATGTCGAGATACCCCCTGAGTTGATCGTGGTGGGTGAGAATTCGATAGAGATCACCGTCGAAGGAGATGAGCACGCGGTGCTGCTTTTTACCATTTTTCGCAAGTACGATTGGACCGACTGATATCCTTCTTCCACGGTCACGGTGCGGGCGGTATAATAAGATTTCAAAGATTCTGCACGCGGGGCGTCCAGGCGACGCTTCGCGTGCAGTGCACGTTATTGCATGACATAGTCGGGAAGGGGAAGTGATGACCATGACCCAATATTCATATCACCGTTTGTACGACACCGGAGAGGACCAGACAACATACCGATTGCTCACCCGTGAACACGTTGCCACCTCGACGTTCGAAGGTCAGCCCATCGTAAAGGTCGAGCCGGAAGCCCTGATCACCTTGGCCAAGCAGGCGTTGAGCGATGTAAACTACTTCTATCGCACGCCTCATCTCGAATCGCTGGCCCGTATACTCAAGGACCCGCATGCCTCAGACAACGATCGCTATGTTGCACTGGCGCTCCTGAAGAATGCCGTGATTGCATCGGCGAAAATCCTGCCGAGTTGCCAAGACACGGGCACGGCGATCGTGTTTGCTAAGAAAGGGCAGCGCGTGTGGACGGATTTCGACGACGAGGAGGCGCTGAGTCGTGGCATCTACTCGACATATGCCGACGAATACCTCAGATACTCTCAGATGGCGCCGATCACGATGTACGAGGAAACCAATACCGGGAACAATCTACCTGCACAGATCGATATCCAGGCGGTGCCGGGAGACGTGTATTCGTTGTTGTTTATGGCCAAGGGCGGAGGGTCCGCCAACAAGATGTTTTTCTATCAGGAAACCAAGGCGATCCTTAATCCGGAACGGCTGCCAAAGTTTATTGCGGAAAAACTGCTTACGTTGGGGACGTCAGCCTGCCCGCCCTATCATCTCGCACTGGTGATCGGTGGCACGTCGGCCGAGGCAACCATGAAGATGCTGAAGCTCGCGTCCGCGGGTTACCTGGATAACTTGCCCACGAAGGGAAGCAAATACGGAACGGCATTTCGCGACAAAGAAATGGAAGAGCTCGTTTTGGAACTGGCGCAGAATACGGGTATCGGAGCGCAGTTTGGTGGTAAGTACTTTGCCCACGATGTGCGAGTTGTGCGTCTGCCGCGTCACGGGGCGTCTTTGCCCATGGGCTTGGGGGTGAGTTGTAGCGCGGATCGAAACATCCTTGGCAAGATCACGGCAGACGGGGTGTTTCTCGAACAGCTCGACGAGGATCCGGCGAGATTTCTTACCAAGGTAGAGGGTGAGTTGCCGGATGAAGCCGTTGCTGTCGATCTCGATCAGCCAATGAACGAGATTCGGGCAGCGCTCAGCAAGTATCCCATCAAGACACGGGTCTTGCTCACCGGCAAGCTGATTGTGGCCAGGGATATTGCCCATGCGAAGTTGCAAGAACGTGTCGATCGCGGTGAAGGTCTTCCGCAGTACTTCAAGGATCATCCGATATATTATGCGGGACCCGCAAAAACACCAAAGGGATACGTGTCGGGTAGTTTTGGCCCGACCACGGCGGGGCGCATGGACTCATACGTTGAGACTTTCCAGAGCCTCGGCGGGTCGCTGGTCATGCTTGCCAAGGGTAACCGCACACGGCAGGTGACGGAAGCCTGCAAGAAATACGGGGGTTTTTATTTGGGTTCCATCGGTGGGCCGGCCGCGATCATTGCTCACGATAATATAAAAAATGTGAAAGTGGTCGAATTCGAGGACCTGGGAATGGAAGCGATCTGGGAGATCACCGTCAAGGATTTTCCAGCGTTTATCGTGATCGACGACAAGGGAAACGACTTCTTCGAAGCCATTATGAGGCGCCATTGAGGTCAACCACCTCAAGCACGCACGCCCTCGAAGTGGCCAACCCGGTGATTCCGCAAAGCCCTTTTGTATCGAATGAACGGCCGGCCCGTCTTCATCGCCCTCATGGGGCGGTCCACACTACTCGGTCAGCAGGCGCTTGCCGAGTTCCTGGTCGAGGATAAACAGTGCGCCTTTGTCGTCCTTGGCTAGCTTGACCTTTTCGACCAGTTTTGACGCGCTCGCCTCTTCCTCGACCTGCTCGGTCACGAACCATTGCAAGAACACGCGCGTGGCGTGGTCATTGGCAGCAAAGGCCAGCTCCATCAGCACATTGATCTGTTTGGTGTTGACACGCTCGTGTTTTAGCGCGTCCTGGCAAGCGGCCAGGGGTGACTTCCACTCTGCAGGCGGCGCCTTGACGGCGGTAAGCTCCACCGTGCCCTCGCGTTCCAGGAGGTAGTCGTATAGCTTCAACGAGTGACCCAACTCTTCTTGCGCTTGCAGCCTCATCCAATGAGCGAATCCGTCCAAATTGATGGAATCAAAGTAAGCGGACATCGACAGATAGATGTACGCCGAATGAAGCTCCAAATTCATCTGTTTGTTGATAGCGCTTTCGATCTTATTGACGATCATCAATCGACTCCTTCTCTAAAGTTGTAAATAGACACCTGGCAGCTTCTAAGTTTCGTTTATTTGCACCGGACTCGCCATGAGCCGATCCGTTTTTATGGTCTTGCCTTGCCGGTCAACCTGCCCGAAGGTCAGAACCCCCGTGGGGCAGCTTTGCACACAGGCGGAACAACGCACACACTCCGGATCTTCCATCGCAATACCTTTGTTGGCAAAATTCATGATATCAATTCCCTGGTGGCACACGGAAGTGCAAACGTTGCACGAGATGCACTTTTTCTTGTCTGAAAGAATTCTAAACCGGCTGAAGCGAGCATAGACATGCATCAGAGCAGCCAGGGGGCAAAGAAAGCGGCACCACACTCTGCCGCTGAACCAGAAATAGACGCCGTAGCCCACGACTCCCGCCAGAAACACGTCGACAATCCACTTGTAGTTTTCTTTGGAACTCAGGAAGACCCTTTCAATCGTAGGGCTGGGAGAAAGCCATCCGTAGATGCGAACGATGAGCAAAAGAAGCGCCACCGCAAGAACGACCTGACCCACCATGTTCAGACGATTCCACCGGGGGCCATGGAGCATCTTGTGACGCTGCGTGTCGCCAAGCGTCTCCGCAAGGGCACCGCACGAGCAGATCCAGCCGCAGTAGGCGCCTTTTCCCCAGAAGTAGATGATGGCCGGAATAAAAACAAACGTTTGTACAAAAGAGATAACCAACCACCAAACGATGGGGGAATCCGTGAAGACGTTGTACACGTTCAGGGGCCAGGCGAGTATCAGTCCATAGGCACGCCAAAACTCGCGGCCGTGACCATAATCGACCACTGGAAAGAACCCATCGGCGAGGGGCCTCCACAGAAGCCCATGCTTGTCGAGCAAGGGCAGAATAATCTCTGGCAGAAGAAAGAGCGGCAAGACCTGCACGGCCATCAGCGTCATCGTCTGCACCTTGATATATGACGTCTTGCGACGCCGGATGCGCCTTATCCCGAAAACGACCACCAAAATACAGTATGCCAATGTGTACCAAAACGAAGGACCGGACGCTGAGATTACCAGCGTGCCCAGCAGCGTACTGGGGTTGGCGTCGGCGAAGGTCGTGGTCAGTGACACCGGGAACCAGTTGCGCTGATAGAAAAGACTGCTGAGAAAGCCGCCGGATTTCCAATTATAGAGCGCCACACAAAAAATGAAGAATCCGATGAATGACAGATACGTTTTCTTATTCCACTCGCCAGCGATTCTTATGCCCGAGCGCCGAAAGAAATCCAGTGGAGCCTCGCGGCCGATCATGGTAAAAAAAACGTCATTGGGCAGCGTCTCGATGCGATCACCGATCGTCTTCAAAACCACGTCTTTTTCGCGAATTTCCTCCACGGCAGATTCCATCGCAAGGTTTATGCTGCCGGCCTGGCGGTGTTCTGCGAGGTAGCCGCCTGCTGCGGTGGTTACCCGCTCGCTGGTTGGGTTCTCGATCGCCACGTCGGCCGTGGGATCCCCGGATATCTTTTCGAGTTTCTCGAGGTTTTCCGGTTTGGGGCGTGAAAACTCCTTTTTTCGATAGCTGAGCGTGACGTTGGATCCACACTGCGCGAGCGCAATCGCCGTCTCGAGGGCGCTGTCACCACCGCCCACCACCAGAGCGTTCAAACCACAAAAGTCTTTCGGGTCATGTATGCGGTTATAGACCTTGTCCAGATCCTCTCCAGGGACGTCGAGGCTGCGAAAGTTGCCGCTGCGTCCCAGGCCCAGGATCACGCGCCGGGCCAGAAGAGTTTGGGACTCTGCGATGTGAAGCTCGAGTAATTTGCCCTTGGGTCGAACCCTGTCACAGTGCGCGACGACAGGTTCGATGCCAAAAGCGGTGGCTTGCTGCCTCAGCTCGGCGACGAGGGCTTCTTTGACATCCGCGGTGATCTCCAGCGCACCCACCGGCTTCATGTCTTTTGGATAGGTATAAATGGGCTTACCCTTGGGGAAATTGACGATTGTGGAAAACGGTTCCGCCGACTCGAGCACGACAAAGCGAAGTCCCGCGGACTTTGCCTCGATGGCGGCCGACATCCCGGCCACACCGGCGCCCACGATGACCAGGTCCAAAACCTCGCTATCGCCCGAGCTCGGCTGGCTTTGTGCCTTACTAAAGGACGGGTCCTGCAAGATGTGCCGGACCGCTCGGGCGCCGCCGTCGGCGGAGAATTTGAGCAGCGGGATACCCCGTAGATCACCGGCGACGTAAACCCCCTTAATATTTGTGGTTCCATTCTCGTCGACCACCGGGAGTTTCTCGACGTGGCCGGCGGGCCACCGCGTGTGCAGCCAGCGGGCATATGTCGATATGACGTTCATGGATGGGTGCGGATGTGTTACTATTGCCTATCTGATGGATATAAAGGAAGTTCCTCGAAACTCCCAGAATAATCGAAGCGTCAAAAAAAACCCAGTAGTTTTGTGTAAGGAACCGATGCGGCGAGCGACCAACCGAAAATCTACCTCAATATGGCCGTCTCTAAGCATTGGGCGGCGCACCGCTTGAATCAGGCAGAGTGGGCGATAAGTAAAGTGGTGCGTCGTCCTTTTTTTTTGGGCCAGCCTGGGATTCTCCTCACCAACACCATGCGCAAATCCCCGCTGACAACCGGATTGATCTTCGCGACCATCCCCGTCGGTGTCGCCCTGTGGGTCGTGGCAGCAAGTGGGTGGCCCTCGGGTGCTGTGGTCGATGCTCCGGCCGGTCTCTCCGGACCCGGTGCGACCCGTGTCGCGGGAGTGGTGGGATGGCTCGGCAGACTTCATCCCCTGGCCGTGCATTTCCCCATCGCGCTTATCTTTGTGTCCGGTCTCGCCGAGCTATTATACGTGTTGACGGGGAAGGAGGCGTTCGCGTTTACCACCCGCTATTTGCTTTACGTCGCTTCCGGCGTGGCCGTAGTCTCTGTACTGTTGGGGTTTGCCGCGGCGACCGGGAAAACCTATCCTGAAGAGGTGCGCTGGGCGTTTGGCTTCCACCGCGTGATGGGCGTGGTGACGGCGGGAACGCTTGTGCTCACCGCGGGACTGGCCAGGGCCGCGCACATGATGGGTGGTGCGTGGCGCCACAAGCTCTATCGGGTGATGTTGGCTGTCACCTTGGCCTTGGTTGGGTTCACCGGGCACACCGGGGCGACGCTCGTCTTTGGAGCGGGGTATCTAACGTACTTTTGAGAGCGGGGTCAACGTTATGCAAACGGGTTTGACACGAATTCTGATGGTCGTGGCTTGCAGCGGAGTTTTGGCAGCGGGGTGTGCGGGCGACAACAGGCCGTCCGGCAAGCCGGAGACAATGAAGCGCGGTGCTGCAAACGACAACAAAGTCATCCTGTTTGTGATAGACGGTCCGAGACATACGGAGGCGTTCGACGACCCGGCCCATACCCACGTGCCGCGTATGTGGGATGATCTGAGAATGCAGGGCGCTGTGGTCCCTCAGTTTTTTAACAACGGTCGAACATTGACCAACCCCGGGCACGCCGCCATCATCACCGGAACTTGGCAGGACATAGCCAACGACGGCAGCGAGCGGCCGACCAAGCCGACGCTTTTTGAGTACTACCGCAAAGCCTATGCCGTAGCGCCAGAGGAGACGTATGTCGTCTCTGGTAAGGGCAAACTCGATGTGTGTTCATACAGCACGCACCCTGACTTCGGTGCGCCGTTTGGCGCGACCGAGAGCGTGGGCTTCGAAGATGACCAGGCCGTGTTCGACGAATTGACCGCCATACTCCGAAAGAACAAGCCCCGGCTGGTGTTGGCCTGCTTTCCGACCGTGGATCGTACGGGTCACGGGCGCGACTACGGTGGTTATTTGGCGGCCATAAGCCAGGTCGATTCTTTGCTCCACCAGCTGTGGCTTTTTCTCCAAGATGATCCGTTTTATGCGGATCAAACCTATCTCATCGTAACAAACGACCACGGGCGGCACGACGAAAAGAACGGTGGTTTTGCAAATCATGGGTGTGCTTGTGACGGCTGCCGGCGAATCATGTTTATGGCACTGGGACCGGAAATAAAAGCGGCCTACACCGCGTCCGACGATTACGATCAACGTGACATTTGCAACACCGTCGCCGAGATACTCGAGTTGTCCGTCCTCCACTCCGAGGGTAGGGTGATCGAGGAGATCTTCAAGGCCGCCCCGTAACCCGGCGCCCTTCCTGGCATCGTCGGCCGATTCCTGTTTTTGCTTGACTTCCGCGGGAGCGACTGATAATAAATCTTTAATATTATTTAAGTTGTGCTGTCCCCACCTCGTGCGCGGCATCCTTTGGTGCTCGGTACTTGCCACCAAAACATGGCATTTGATCGGCGCGGAACCGTCGACTGGATCCGTCGCCGATCCTCTCTTTCTTACAAAAACTGGTGATAAAACACGCGGTTCAAGACAGGGGAGGAGCGATGGATAAGAAACCCTTCAAACCTTACGTACCGGAAGATACCAACCTGGCGGAGTTGACCGTCAAGGCCATGGTCCTGGGCATTCTCATGGCCCTGGTGTTGGGAGCCGCCAACGCCTACCTGGGCATGCGGGCTGGCCTGACCGTCTCAGCGATTTTTCCCGCGGCAGTCGTTGCTATGGCCGCGCTTCGGCTCATGAAAGGGACCATTCTCGAAGAGAACATTGCCAGAACCACAGCCTCTGTCGGTGAGGCGCTCGTGGCGGGCGCGATTTTCACACTTCCGGCATTCATCCTCAGCGGTGTATGGGACAATCTGCACTATCTGGATTCTACCCTGATTATGCTGGTGGGAGGCACTCTCGGCGTCCTCTTCATTATTATTCTTCGTCGAACCATGGTAGAAGACGACAGTCTTCCCTTCCCAGAGAGTGTGGCCGCCTCGGAGATCGTCAAAGCGGGACAGGGAGGACAGACCGGGGCGTCTTACCTGTTTGCCGCTATGGGCTTTGCCGCCGTGTGGGAAATACTCAAGAACAGTTACGGCATCACGCTGGTCCGCGACAGTATCGCCGGTTTTGTCAAGTTTTCATCGTCAAAGATCGAGATTCTAGGCCAACAGTTCAATTACGGTGGAGGGCTTCTCCTGGAGACCCCTTCCGCATCGCCCGCGCTGGTCGGGGTGGGTTATATCGTGGGCATGCGGGTATCCGCGGTCTTGTTCTCAGGAGCAATGTTCGGTTGGTGGCTGCTGGTACCGCTTTCCGTGTTTCTCAACCCCGAGCTACTCAGTCTTGCGGATACGGAGGGCTGGGAGAGTGTGGCAAACAGCGTATGGAGCGCACAGGTCAGGCCTCTGGCGGTGGGGACGATGATCGTCGCCGCATTTTATACGCTTTATAGCCTGAGGACGTCCCTGATCGGCGGGATCTCCAAGGCCATCAGCGACCTAAACACAGCCAAGAAGACGGGTAAGTCTATGGGCCGTTTGCAGGCCGATCTCGACTTCAAGAAGGTGTTCATTGCCGTGGGCGTATTGGCTGTTCCCATGCTGGCCCTATATTTCTACTTTAGCGGCTCGGTCATCGGCTCGGTCTTGCTGACAGTCGTCATGATCATTCTGGGCTTTCTCTTTGCCGCCGTGGCGGGATATCTGGTCGGGCTGATCGGTTCGTCCAACAACCCGATCAGCGGACTGACGCTGAGCACATTGCTGATCTCGGCCATTATTATGGTGGCGCTGGGCATAACCGGGCCAAAAGGGATCATGGCGGTGTTGGGGATTGCGGGGGTGATCTGCTGTTCGTCGGGAATTGCGGGCGACATGATGCAGGATTTAAAAGTTGGTCATATTCTTGGTG
>JAOTUR010000110.1 GCA_029863805.1 Candidatus Krumholzibacteriia bacterium
TTCAAGAGGCCATTGCCAGCGCGGCCGATGTACGTCACTGGAGCACTGTATTGAATGGCGCCGATGTCCCTCTTGATGAATTCAAAAAAGAATGGGACGACATATTGGCGCATCTCAAGAAGCAGAGTGAGGCCAAGTAACGCCTGACCGAGCGGACAGTCTGTCCCCAAACCGGTGCTATGACTCGACCAGTGTCTTCAAACGCAACAGCGCCTCGTCCCAACGCGCTGAGACCGTGTCGAGGTACGATCGTACCTGTTCGATCGGTTCCGACACGTAGGTGAACCGGCTTTCTCGACCGACGCGGCTCGAATTGACGATACCCGCTTGCTCAAGTATGCGAAGGTGTTTGGTGATCCCCTGTCTAGTCAGGCTAAGGCCCTCAGTTAGCTGAGCGATAGAACGCGCTTGACCATCAATTAGACGAGAGACAAGTTCCAGGCGCGTCGTGTCACCAAGCGCCGCCAACACTGGCGCGGGGTCAGTAAGCGTGCGATTTGGCTCAGGATTCGACATGACTCGTGATGTTCTTCGCTTGTGCGTCCCATCCCTGTGTGTTTCGCCGCAACGCGTTAACGCGGCGTTCGTCGTCCGGCAGCGCGTTGAAACCAGACTCTGTTATATTGAGGCGCGTGCCGCTGGACGTGGGCTCGAGTCTGAATTCGACCAGCGTTTGCGGCTCATTTGAATAGTCGACATCGGGATCGCCCCCATACGGACACCAACTGAACGAGAACAGCCGATCGGGCTCCATAACTTGCACCGTCGCCTCCCACTTCATGTGCTCGTAACCTGGATACGTAACCTGTCCACGGGAAACCTTACCGACCTCAAATGGAACGTCCAGTTTGACGCGGAACCACTCGCCGAACTCCTGGTGATCCGTTAGCGCACGCCAAACTCGCGCGACCGGTGCCTTCAACTCGATAGTCTTCTCGATACGGTCTTGCATAATCACAACCTCCTGGTTGCTCATAACTATCGCAAAACAATACGCAACGCGCAACCACTTAGTTGCATATACTATTAGGCAAAATCCGGTCCGTTTGTGGGCGGTGCCCCGTACCTGACCGCGTATCCTATTACATGAAAATTGGTTATAGATTTTGCCCCTAAGTTGATGAAACAGCGCTTTGCGCCTTTTTATACTGTCGCATTGACAATACTGTGTTTAGCATAGTATACTAATCAAGACAGCCATGACTCCACAAGATCCTGCGAATATGACCCTGGAACTCCGCAGAGGGGCAATTATCCTGGCGGTCCTGAGCCAGTTGACCAAGGAACACTATGGATATTCGCTCCGCGAGCGGCTCTCGGCGAGAGGGCTTCCGGTACCGGAGGGGACGCTCTATCCGCTCCTGCGCCGTCTCGAATCACTGGAGCTCTTGACAAGTGATTGGCGGGTGGTTGCTGGCCGCCCGCGACGCTACTACCGCACCTCGCACGCAGGCAAGCAGTTGCTCAAGGCGATGGAAACGGAATGGCGTGTGCTGGTCGAGGTGCTCAACGGGTTGCTCGAAGCAAAATAAAGGAGACCAACATGGATCTGATCGAAAGGTATATACAGGATGTTTCCCACCGCCTTCCGCGTCGACTTCGCGGCGACGTTGAAAAGGAGCTGCGGTCATCCCTCGAGGATGCACTGGACGCGCACGCTGCGAATGCCGGAGACGGCGCCGAGGCCGCCGCTCCAGACGAACACGTTGTAGAGCTGCTCCGCAAGTTTGGGCCGCCCGCACAGCTGGCCGCCTCATACCGCTCGGGTACGGGCTTCCTCGTGGGACCGGAGCTTTACCCCGCGTTTTTAAAAACCATGAAAATCGTGATCATCGTCATCGTCGGAATTGTTGTCGCTTCGGTGGTGGCAGGTGCGATTGGCGAGGACAACCCGCTTTTTGAAATTGCGAAGGGGCTTGTGCTATCTAACCTCTTTAGTGAGATTGTTGAAGCCATGGGGTGGGTTGTGCTGGTGTTCTGGATCGTCCAACTGGTGACATCGAGCTCGCGAGTTGACACGCCAAACGCGACCAGGGCCACATCCATGTCGTGGGATCCACACACACTTCCAAGACGTGATGATCCCAATCGCATCGGCCGCACGGGTCTCATGGTAGAGATTGCGATCATGATCGCCCTCATTGTCCTGTTTGCTGTTTTTCCGCGCGCCGTCGGCGCGACGGTGTCGACGAATGGCGAGCGTCATTGGGTGGCGCTGATGGGCCCGGGGTTTCTTGCGGGTCGCGGCCTGCTCTACGTGGGTTTTGTGGGCACAGTTGTGCTAAACGTCATGCTCCTGCGGCACAACCGGTGGACGATCCCCACACGGGTGTTCGATCTGGCGATCAGCGTCATATTTATCGCGGCACTTCTCCCAATGGTAACGGGCGGCAACGTCGTTGCGAACGCTCCAGCTGATCTCGTGGCAAACGGGTGGTCAGAAGAAGCGGCGGACAGTCTTTCCCGAGATATGTTCCCGTTTCTAGACAAACTCCTGCGCGGAGTGTTTGCCTGTGTCATTGTCGGGATTGTCTGGAGCATGGTCACACGTGTCGTCACGCTAATAAGGCGGGTAACGTAAATACGACTGCGACCGCGCGTACAATGGCTCAGATAAAGTGGCGTCCCCAAATACACGTTAATCGAACCGCTCGCGAGTTCGCCGAAGCTCTTCTTGCTGTATAAGACCCAAGAAGAACCCGGTCCCCACTCCTGAATCCCTCGGCAGCACGACGCTCTGAGCGTGTGGCGCGGAATTATTTTCACGAAGAAAGCGGATCGTCCAACAAAACTCTCTAGCGATCAAAGCCATCAAAATGCGGAAAATGCGCAGCATCGAGGGCGGCAAGGGCGTCGCGAGCTTCGTCGCTGACGGTGCCAAGCACTTCGACGCGCGTAATCGGCGCGATAGCAAGTAAATCGGGCAAAGAGGGACCGACGTTGGCCAAGTGAGTCAGCATAGCATCAGAACTCGAGAAGGTCTCCAGCAGCAGGCACCGATTTCCGCTCTCGCCAAGAAACCATTGATATCCGAGCGTTCCGGGCTCGTTCTCCTTGACAGTAGAAATGTAGCCCGCGGCCATTGATTTGAACTCATCGACTTTACCATCCTTGATGGTAAACTCCAGTACATATGAAACCGTGTTCATAGCAATCTCCTTCCGACCAATCCAAAGTTTTTGTGTCGGCCATTACACTTATTGTTCAAAATCCATTTCTATTCCGCCAAACCATCTCGCGATTAAGTTATATAGAAAAGCCTCAATAAGCCCGACTATAAATCCAGCGGCAGCAAACACGATTGGCATACCGATGAGTGCCAAAAATGCGAGTGCTGTACCTGAATTTAAAGTACCTGTGAATGCCTCATAAATGAATCCACCAAATGAATATAATATCCCGGCGATTAAACCCACAAACGCCATCACAATAGCTTGCAATTTTGCCAAGAAGAGAATTCCAATTTGTTTTAGTTTTGCCATTATGCATTCACCTTCCTTGAATTAGATTGAAAATGAGCTTATGAGGATGTCCGCTTGCACTGCTCTCCCCTTTCGTGGAGTTAACGAAGCGGCTTCTACAGGTGAACGTTGACCAGGGGCAGCAGCCGCAGCCAGCGCGGATTGTTGCCGGCGAAGTTGAGCAGGCCGAGCTGGACCCCTTTGAGTCGGGCCGTGTAGTTCACGAGTCCGATGGAGAGTCCGGTGAAACGCTGGTTAGCCATTTTGAAATGAAGAAAGTCCTCGAGGTTGATTCTGTCGATGTACAGGCCGTTCAATGCACCGGCCGCGAAACCGTTTACCTCGGGCGCGAAGATCACAACGCCACCGAAAGCGACGCCGCTGATCCGCTCTGTGGCACCCAACCCCAGGCCGGCGAGCATGATGCCGTCCAGCCTCTTGCCGCCGATTCCTCCCAGCGCCAGCGCGATACCGTTCATGTCCTCGGCGCCCACCCCTAATCCTGCGACGGCCACGCCGCGAAGGTGCGCCGAGTAGACGCCGCCGATGCTCAGCCCCAGACCGGTCAAGCTGCTGTCGGCGCCGGCGGCGACGCCACCGATCGTAGCGCCTCTGATATGCTGGGCCATCGCACCACCCGGGCACAGGGTGAGACCATCGAGTTGCTTGCTATTGCCAGTCCAAAAACCACTGATGTTGATTCCCCGGAAGCGCTCTTTGACATCCACCATGATCAAGCCGACGGCCACGCCGGTGAGATTGCCCGCGCCCACACCCAGCGTACCGGCGGCGATGCCTCTGACGTGCTCCCGCCCAGTGACCCCGATACCGCTGAGCGCGACACCGTTGATCCGTCGCGACTTGGTGCCGATGAGGCCCAAAGTGATCCCATTGTAGACGGCGTCCGAATTCTTGCCCGGATTCCAAAAAGTCAGGTTGAGGCCGTTAACTTCCTCGACGTGCCGATCCACGGCATTGATTCGGATCCCGGTAACGCGCTGCGAATTGCCGATGCTCAGGCCGTAGCCGGCCACGGTGACGTCCAGGGATTGGGCCTGAGCGCTGTGGCAAGGGAGGAGCAGAAAGACGAGGAGTACGATGAGCGGTTTAATTGTCGCCAATTCACTATCCGACGACGCGCCGGGCAGCGGACGGCGCAATAGCCTCACCATCACGGCACCGGTAACGGCCATGCCGGTTATTATCCCGCCCAGGGAGATGGACATATACCCGTTCTCGATTATGTTGCCCGGCACACCCAAGGCCACGCCGACGGGCCCACCCACGCCACACCCCACCAGGCCTGCCAGCACCCACCAAAGCCACAAGCGCCGCCCCGCCGGCATTAGTCGCACCTCGTTACGCTGATTAGTGGTGATATCGTCCATCGTTTGGCACCCTCCTGGAAGCTGGGCGGCGCCCTGGTGGAGCCACCCGAGTGTTGACAGCGTCAACATGAACACTAAGCAAAGGAGTTGACAGTGTCAACATATTTCGGCATTGATAGAGAATGACCGGCCACATCCGCAAGTATCATCATGGAGACCTTCGAGCGGCGCTGCTCGCTGAAGCGGCCGTAATGATTACCCACGGCGGAGTTGCGAGCGTGACGCTGCGGGCGATATCACAGCGCCTTGGTGTATCGCGGGCTGCGCCCTACCGACACTTCCCCAACAAAACCGCGCTTCTGGTCGCGGTCGCGGCGGCCGGGTTTCAGAGGCTGGAAGCCCGCCTGCAATCCATTGACGCGGGCGCCCCGCGTTCCGGCATCAATCGGTTCCGGCGCATGGGTGAGGAGTACGTGCGCTTCGCCCTCGAGAATCCGGCGCACTACCGCCTGATGTACGGCAAAGAGGCGCTCACTCGCGAAGACGTACCTGAGTTACGAGGGGTAGGAGACGCCCTACTTGCCCTATTGGTCGACGTCATCCGAGCTCACCACCGCAGCGGCGGAATCAAGCGCGGGAACCCTGAAGCGCAGGCCTACGTGGCCTGGAGTGCTGTGCACGGGCTGGCGTCGTTGGTGATCGAGGGACAAATCAACGCCGCTAGTGACGTCGATGAGCTTATCCGGCAGACCACGCGAACGCTGTTGGACGGGCTGCGGGTTCGTCGCCGTGGCGAATGAGTGGGTTTCGAATCTTCCAAATAAAGGATCGATCGGACCATACGTGATAACTAAGAAGTGGCATCCCCAAATACACTTCATTCATACCGCCTGTCTGCTGTAAGATCGCTCTTGTGGTTTCGTCAATGATCAACTCTCACGTGTGACAGTCCATAATGAACATTTACTCCGTTCCCATGTTGATTTCGGGCGTTCTTTGTACCGTGCTTTCGGTCATTACCTGGTTGTTTCGCACGCGCGAGCGAATCAACCGAGTATTCTCTTTTCTTACTCTGGCATTGGCAATAGACAGTTTTGCTTACTTCACGATGTTCCAGTTTGGAAGTACGATGGACAATATTGCCCCTTGGATGCGGATCACCTTTGCCGCGGGTTTCTTCGTGCCGATTGCGTTAGTACTATTCTTCTTTGCGTTTACCGGGTATGACGGAAGAATGAGCGCCAAGGTTTTGGGGATCAAAGTCACGTACTTTCAGATTGCCACTCTTCTGTTTATTCCTGCGTGCATGCTGCTTGCCCTGTTTACCCCACTGATAGTCAGAGTTCCAGAGACTCCTCACAATATGTGGGACCTAGAGTTCGGCCCTATTGGAAGGCTAATGTTTCCTATTTTTGCTGTGATCTTCCTCTACATGTTTGCCATGTCTTTCAAAGCCTACCGAATCACCGAAGTTGAATCGGAAAAGCGTTTTGTTCTACTGCTATCCGTCGGCACCCTGCTATGGCTCCTGTTTGGCTATGGAGGGGCACTTTTGTTTCCACCGACGAGTGAGGCGTGGCACTCGAGCAGCTATCTCGGAACGAGCGTGATGGCGATATTCTTTTTTGTGGCGATCGTAAATCACCAATCGGACAAACTTCACGAACTGAACCTCGACCTCGAGCGTCAAGTTGACGAACGCACTCGTCACCTTAGAGAGACCCAAGCACAACTGATTCAGAGCGAAAAAATGGCTGCGCTTGGACATCTGGTAGCCGGCGTCGCTCACGAAATGAACACCCCCGTTGGCGCGGTCTACGCCACTCATAATACGCTGGCATCAGCCACAGAGAAGTTGGCGCAGACGCTTGAAGGTGAACACGGAATCGCAATCAGTGAGTCACACAAAGTGTCTTACATCTTGAATGCGATTTCCGGTGTGAGCGATGTTATTCGAACCAGCAGCGAACGTATGGCCGGAATTGTCAAGCGCCTAAAAACCTTTGCCCGGTTGGATGAAGCTGATCTTCAAAGCACAGACCTCAATGAATGCATAGAAAACACGCTTGCCATGTTCCGATTTCACTTAAAACCCGAGATCAAAATCCGTAAAGAGCTTGCCGACCTGCCGGCGATAACTTGCTATCCGGCGAAAATCAATCAGTTGTGTTTCCAGTTACTCTCAAATGCGAATAGGGCCATTGAGAAGACGGGCGAGATAGTGCTCCACACAGAGGTTCAGGGGGATGAAATCAATTTGAGTGTCTCTGATGACGGACGAGGGATTCCTTCAAAAGATATTAATAGAGTTTTTGATCCTGGTTACTCCGCCTGGAATCTAAATGTAGGAACAGGGCTGGGCTTAGCCATATGTTACCAGATATCCCAAGAGCACAAAGGACGAATCAAGGTCGAATCAGAAATCGGCAAAGGAAGTAAGTTCACACTGTCACTGCCGATTAAACAGCTGGTTTAGTGAGAATATATTCTCTTATTTGTCTGATTTGCAGTTTGCTTGTTTTCGGCTTGAGTCTGCCAGTCCAGGCTCAAGAATCTACTCATCTATAATTGTGTTTTCTGTCGGCCTGACTTTTCTATAGATGGCTTAAACTACTTCTTCTTGGTTTTTCTAAAAACCATCCCCACCGCCGCGCCAAACGTTACGCCAAGCGCGACGCCGATTCCTACGTTTCCGAACGTTGCCCCGATGCCAGCGCCTAGCGCGACCCCTACTCCCACTCCCACTCCGACGCCGAACACCAAGCCGTTCTCGGTTCCGGAGCCCCGTCTGTCCTCCTCCGATTCGTTTGTCGACATGTCTCCCTCCTTGTACACCCAACAACCGTCAGCACTCGTTTTGAACGAATAAGTGGAATGGGTCGTTTGGATTACGCGTGCGCAAATAAAGTAGCGTCCCCCAAAGTTGACGTTAATCGAACCACGGATATTCGCCGAGGCTCTTCTGGCGGCCTAAGCCCCGGGCAATGCCGCGCCGCGGACGAGTCGGAAGATTCGGTGAGGTAGTGTTTCCAGAGGGCCAGGATTTCCCGCTCCGGTGATGCGTCCTCCTCGACACCGAAGCCGACCACGAGACGCAAGGAGTCCACGGGCAACTGGGCCGCGGCTGACTGGGTGAGACCCGCGGCCAACATGAATTCGATCCCGCCGATCGTGCATCGCATGAGGTTCATCTATGAAACAAGTTCCTTTGCGGTCCAACTTCCACACTATTCGTTCCTCACCCGGTTCATGGGATGAATGTGAGATTTACACGGTATTGCCAGGCTTCTGGGCAGCTAACTAGGCGGGCCGGCAACGCACCTCTTACTTGCTCGGGTGTGTCGCCAGTCCAAGGAATAGCAGTCGGGTGCGGCGCTTTGTTAGGTTTCTTTATTATGCTCCAAAGTAATCACAACATTTCCCTTTTTCTGCCCTGTTTCGACATAGCTATGAGCCTCAGAAGCCTGTTCCAACGGATAGCGTCTATCAATGACCGATTTTATCTTCCCCGCATCAACAAGCTCTTTGAGGAAAATTAGTTCTTCAGTCTTTTCGCCCGCAAACTCAAGTATTACTTTCTTACTGCTTATTACTGAAGTCCATAGCCCTCGAATCATCTGTAACAGCCCGCTAGGGTTAGTCAAGAGATAGCGACCATTTTTCTTTAGCGATCTCATAATAGGTGAAAACGAACTCCTGCAAACCACGTCGAAAATAATATCATAGCTCTCGTCGCGCTTGGTGAAATCTTCTTTAGTATAATCAATTACATGGTCTGCACCAATCTTGCGCAGCATGTCCAATTTGCTCGTACTGTCAACACCAGTCACTTCAGCACCGAAATACTTGGCAAGCTGCACTGCAAAAGTACCAAAAGTTCCGGCAGCACCATTGACAAGGACTCTTTGTCCTTTCTGGATATTTCCTTTTCTAAGATAATGTAATGCATTAAGTCCCCCAGTGGGAATAGCAGCAGCTTCCTCATAGGTCATATTGGTCGGTTTTGTTGCAATCGCATATGTGGCCGGTAGACATATATATTCAGCATAAGCACCAAAACGAGCACCCGTAGATGCAAAGACTTGGTCACCTTTCTTAAATGAAGTTACATTTTTGCCGACTGTTTCAATTTCGCCGGCTAGCGCTTGTCCTAGTATTTGTTTTCTTGGTCTTGTGAGACCAAAAAATAGTCGCATAATGAGCCATATTAGATTTGGCATTTTGGGACTCCGAATCTCACAGTCCCCTTTTGTTACTGTTGCTGCATGAACTTTTATCAGTACTTCATTGTCCTTGGGAGTGGGTTTCTCTACCTCTTTGAGCTGAAGAACATCCGGTGGTCCGTATTCTGTGTATACAATTGCTTTCATTTGGGTATCCTTTCTTATTCGACCACAGTGTACTCCAGTTGTGACAAGGTTTGACCGTAATTGAGATGGCGTCCCCAACGGGACAATTATAGAACCGCGGCTGAAGGGGCGGCGGCTGACAGTTGCAACGCGTTGTTAAACCGCCCTTGTATCTTCATCGATGAGGCTTCTATTCTCCTTCTTCGAGCATGCCGTCTCGAATGGCTGACTGGCGCCACTTGGCACCGTCCTCCTTGCCGGCGACCCCCGCACGATCCCCGCGGGCGTATACGATCTCATAGAGTTGGTACTGATCGCGGTCTCCGGTCTCCGGGTCTCCCAAACTCGCGTGACCCTGTTCACGGTGCTCGGCGCGGTCGCGCAGGCCGATCAACTGACGGCGCGCCATAATTGAGTCTATGGCTCGAAAAGCCAGGAGAGCGATGTGTGCTGTGGGCCCGGTGGCGTCCGCTGAGATGCGACTGATCAGGCGCGTACCCTGCCCTTCGGCGCCGATGCTATAGCACGTCACCGTGCGAGCCGGTGACCCGAGGAACCTTGTGCCGCCGAGCCACCAGGCCAGCGACCGTCCCGTGGTTACATGACGGAGGTAACCGATTGCCGTTGCGTCGCCCAATCGAGGTTGTGGAATCCACGAGACAATGTGCCAGGCGGAGACCTTTCGCCCGTTGTCGAGCCAGTCGACGCTATACCATCCCGCACCGCGCCCCAATTGCGAGATCCACGGCCAAACGCGCTCTGGATGAGCGCTGATCGAGATGGCGCGAGTCATGACCACTCGAGCCCGTCGAACACCCTCGAGATACTCGTCACCCGGCATTTTGCGAGCACGCTCTCCGGAGACCGATCCCCAACGCGTTCCCCAATGCAACAGAGCCGATCCGCCAAGGAGACCCAGAGCAATGAACACCGCTATCCACATCATGGCTGACACACCGTCACCAATCTTTGCCTATTCCCCAAACTAAACCTGCTCCTGGACACCCAACGTGACTTGAACCCGCTACTTATCGTATCGCAACGAGTTGTCGGCGGCGATGGAAACTTAGGTTTTGTCACCGAATCGGTTTGAACCGGCAAGTCGATCGGTCCTAATGGCTTGCGGAGCTCAAATAGATTGGCGTCCCCACACGGGAACCCATTCGAACCGATTCTGATGTGGTTGCAGCACTTTTTTGGCCGCATAGCGCAAAAAATCCGCTGAGTTGTCGCGTATTGTGGAATAATCTAACGGAAACTTAAGCTGATCGCAGGCTCGGAAGTGATGAAGAGACCCTCGATGTGGAGTGAACCCCTTCGACTGGGCAAGTGTGTGTCTATCCAGCAGCCACCTGCTTCGGTCGATCTAACGTCTGCTCAAACACGCCGCTGGCTGGAACGTTGCACCGGAGGTGACCGGGCTTCCCTCTTCGATAGAGACATCGGGCGGCCGTTGAGACGGGGCCTTAGCGGCCCCGTCTCGCCGACGAAACTCGTCTTAGTCGCTAAAGTCTCTTTTGCCACCGGTGCCTGGGCCACCAAACCCTGAAATGACACCGTCCAATGTGAAGTGGGCGTTCCCAGTGTCAACGAAGACGGTCCCCGCGTACGTGCCGCTGCCCGTGGCGTTCGCGAAACGTCCCGTCCCGCCGGTGATCGTCCATTCACCGAAGATGTTGTCTTCCACCTGATCCGGGAGGCCGAACCCCACGCTGCTAAAGTGAAGCTCGTCGCCGT
>JAOTUR010000111.1 GCA_029863805.1 Candidatus Krumholzibacteriia bacterium
GTCGCATGCACCGGCGATGCGGAAAACCAAAGCGAGATCCCACCCGCGACCGCCGAGACGACGCCCAACTCAGATACATCGGCGCCGCAGTCGGCAAATGCGTTGTGCATCGCACACGGTGTCGCGACAAGCCAGTGTTTCATCTGCGATGCAGCGTTGCGTGAACCGGGGCGCTTGTGGTGCCGCGAACACACGCGTTACGAGGACCGTTGCTTCGAATGCCATCCGGAGCTGCGAGACAAGAACCGGCTCTACTGCGAAGAACACGGTCTTTACGAGGACGAGTGTTTCCTCTGTCACCCCGAATTGAAGCTGGAGGAGTCATCCGCCGATCCAGCGGAGGCCGGCATCAGCGTGGCTTCGTCCACCTCCGATGCGCTTTTCTGTGGGGAACACAACGTTCCCGAAGCGGAATGTGGTATATGCCAACCGACGCTCGCGGATAATTTGAAGCCCGGCCAGGGCCTCAAGATACGGCTGCCGTCCATGGCGTCGGAGGCCAAGGCAAACATTGTTGCGCAGCACCCCCAGCCCGGCCCGGCGCGGTCGACCGTGCATGCCGTGGGTGAACTCCGCTTCAACCTGAATCGCCTCGTACACATCACGCCCCTTACCGATGGTGTGGTTCGCCGAGTCCACGTCAACCTCGGGCAAGAGGTCAAGAAAGGACAAGTCCTTGCCGAGCTCCGCTCCCCACAAATCGCCGAGTCAAAGGCGGAGCTGCTCAAAACGGTAGCCGAAGAGACCGTCTCGTCCGAAGCGTTGTCTCGCGCGCGTGGACTTCACGATCAGAATGTGCTGTCCGCCCAGGACCTCTACGACGCTGAAGCCCGACACACGACGGCCCGTGCGGGCCTACGCGCCGCCGAACAAATGCTGCTCGATCTCGGTTTCGACAGGCAAACCCTGGAACGGATTGTGTCGGAACAGGAGGCAAAGTCCGTTCTTAGTCTGGTCGCTCCCTTTGCCGGGACCGTTATCGAGCGGGACGCGGTCGTCGGGGACGTGGTCACAATGGGCGACCAGATGTTTTCGATCGCAGACCTCAGCACGCTGTGGCTCAGTCTGGCCGTCAGCCAGAGAGAGGTCGTCAACCTGCGTGTCGGACAACGAGTCGAGATTCGATCCCAGGCGCTCGACCGCGAGATCGCCGGAGAGATCACGTGGATTTCCAGCCGACTCAATGAAACCACGCGAATGGCGGAAGTACTCGCGGAGGTTGCCAATCCAGCCGCTACGCTACGCGCGGGGATGTTCGTAGACGCCAGCATCATCGTCGGAGAAAGTTCCGCGTCGTTGCTAGTGCCACGTGACACCATCCACCGTTTTGGGGGCAACCCCTTCGTCTTCGTCCGACTGGCCGGTGATCTCTATGAGCTGCGTCGAGTCGAGATAAGAACAGCGTCCGAGAATTTGACAGCTGTCACGGCGGGACTTACCGAACACGACCTGATCGCAGTGGAACAGAGCTATTTACTCAAATCCGAATTTCAGAAGTCGCGCCTGGGTGCAGGCTGCGTCGAATAGGCAGCCCAGACATGCTCGAACGACTCGTCGCAAGTTTATTTAGAAACCGCGTAGTGGTGTCGGTACTCTTCCTCGTCGCCGCGCTGATCGGCGTCAGGGCGCTTCTCACCCTGCCCGTGGATGCGTTTCCGGACACGACGCCCGTCCAGGTCCAGATCAACACCGTCGCACCCGCCCTCAACCCCGAAGAGATCGAGCGTCAGGTCACGTTTCCGGTCGAGACCGGTATCTCGGGTCTTCCAGGACTCGAAAACGTTCGCTCCATCAGCAAGTTCGGGTTCTCCCAAGTCGTCGCAACCTTCGACGACCGGACCACGATCTACGACGCCCGCCAGCTCATCCTGGAACGACTGCGGACGGTGCGGCTGCCGGAGGGCATCGAGCCCCCGTCTCTGGGACCGATCGCGACCGGGTTGGGCGAGGTGTTCCACTACATCGTCCGCTCACCAGACGCGTCGCTGTCGCTCGCCGACCTGCGAACCCTCCATGACTGGATCATAAAGCCGGAGCTTCGACGCATCGCGGGTGTCGCCGAGGTCAACTCGTGGGGAGGCCTTGAAAAACAATACGAGGTGGTCGTCGAGCCCAAATCGCTCATTGCCTACCACCTCACGTTGCAGGACGTCGTCGGTGCCCTCGAGGCAAACAACCGTAATGTCGGTGGCGGCCGTGTCGTGGACTCCGGCGATGCGCTTCTTCTTCATGGCATCGGGCGCCTGACATCCGCCGATGAGATTGCAAACGTCGTGATCGCAAGCCACGATGGCGTGCCGGTGCGGATCCGAGACATCGCACACGTACGGTCTGGACACGAGATCCGGCGGGGTGCCGTCACGGCCGGGGGGAAGGGCGAGGCAGTCCTGGGATTGGGCTTCATGCTGATGGGAGAAAACAGCAAAGAGGTAACGGATCGCCTCAAGCAGCGGGTCGACGAAATTCGGGGAGCGCTTCCCGCCGGCGTCGAAGTCGAAGTGGTGTACGATCGAACGGAGCTCGTGCACCACGTCATCGACACCGTCAAACACAACCTTTTGTTGGGTGCGATCCTCGTCATCGTCATCCTCTTTCTCCTCTTTGGCAGCCTGAGTGCCGGAGTTATCATCGCCCTCACCATTCCCCTCTCCATGGTTCTTGCCGCCCTGGGAATGAAGGAATTTGCGATTGCGGCCAGTCTTTTGAGCCTGGGTGCGATCGACTTCGGGATCATCGTAGACGGCTCGGTCGTTATGGCGGAGAACAATATGCGGCGGCTCGCCGAGCGCGTTCACACACTCGGGCGCGCGCTGACGCGCTCCGAACGCGCCGCGGTCGTCCTGGAGTCGAGCAAGGAGGTCGCCCGCCCGGTCTTCTTTGGGGTCGCGATCATTACACTCGTCCTCGTGCCGATCCTCACGCTGGAACGGATCGAGGGCAAGCTTTTCCAACCGATGGCGCTGACGTTGATATTCGCGCTATTCGGCGCACTGCTCATTGCGCTTTTCTTGACGCCGTCGCTCTCGCTGTGGATGCTTCCCCGCAAGCCGTCTTTTCGCGAGAGCGCGCTGATGCGAAGGTTACTCGCCACGTATGAGCGGCTGCTGGAGCGCGTGCTGCGCTTTCGCCGGGTTGTTCTGCTGTCCGTCGTCGTCCTGCTCGCCTTCACCGGCGTGCTGGCAGGCCGGCTCGGGTCCGAGTTCGTGCCGCGGCTCGGCGAAGGCGCCATCGTCCTGAATGTGGTGCGTCTTGCCGGCATCTCCATCGAGCAGTCCGTGGCCTACAACACCACTATGGAAAAACTCCTCCTCGACACCTTCCCCGATGAGATCGTGAATGTATGGAGCCGGACGGGCACCGCGGAGGTTGCGACCGACCCGATGGGCACGGAGCTGACCGACGTGTTCATCACGTTGAAGCCGCGGAAGCATTGGCGCGCGGCACGCTCGCAATCGGAGCTCGTGCGAGAAATGGAGGTCGTGGTGTCCGATCTTCCCGGACAGACCGTGGCATATACCCAACCCATCGAGATGCGCGTCAACGAGATGGTCGCCGGCATCCGGACCGATCTAGGGATCAAAGTGTATGGCGACGACTTTGACGAACTGCTTCGCGTATCCAATGACATCCAACGTCTTCTCACTACGGTGAGAGGGGCCGAGGATATCTCCGGCGAGCAGTTGACCGGCCAGCCCGTACTACGCGTGCGCGTAGATCAGGACGCCGTCGCGCGAATGGGAATCCCGGCCGACCGGGTGCTCGAGATGGTGGACGCCGTGGGCGGAATCGCTGTGGGCGACATTCAAGAGGGTGAGCGACGTTTCCCACTCGTTGTTCGTTTGCCGGACCGGTTCCGCCGGGACACCGAGGCGCTTTCTTCGGTGCTCATCCCGACCGATGCAGGTTCGGTGTTGCCGTTGGGTACACTGGCCTCCGTGGAGGAGACTGAAGGCCCCGCAACGATTACACGCGAGTGGGCACGGCGCCGCACGCTCGCGCAATGTAACATCCGCGGTCGCGATATGGGTTCGTTCGTCCGGGAAGTACGCGCGCGAATCGGGCGCGAGATCACCATGCCGCCCGGTTACACCGTCGAATTCGGCGGTCAATTCGAACAGCTCGAGCGGGCCCAGGCACGGTTTCGTGTCGTAGTGCCGCTCACACTTCTTCTCGTGTTCTTTCTCCTCTATCTCAGCATGCGGCGTATCGGAGACACACTGATCGTCTTCACGGGTATCCCTCTGGCGGCGGTCGGCGGCGTGCTTGCGCTGTGGTTGCGGGGACTTCCCTTCAGTGTCAGTGCTGCCGTCGGCTTTATTGCCCTCTGCGGCATTGCAGTCCTCAACGGGCAAGTACTAGTGAGCACGATTCGCAGGTTGTTATCCGAGGGAAACGGAATGCTGGCGACGGTGCGGACCGCGGGACGGTTGCGTCTCCGTCCGGTTCTTGCCACAGCCATCACCGACGCCGCCGGGTTTCTTCCGATGGCGGTCTCTGTCGGCGTGGGAGCCGAGGTGCAGCGACCTTTGGCGACGGTGGTAATTGGCGGGGTTTTGACGTCCACGTTGCTAACCCTATTCGTGTTGCCGATACTGTTTGTCGTTTTCGAACGGCGCTTGAGCCATAACGCGAATACCATTCGCAGAACAAGCGCAGACGCATGACGCAGCGTATCAGCGTACGATCAACATCTTCCGCGATTGCTCACGACGATTCGTCGTCACACGATAGTAGTATACGCCGGCGGCGAGCGGCCGGCCTCGATAATCGCGCCCGTCGAACTGGTAGGTTTCCACGCCTGCTGGGACCGACTGTTTCGTCACCTCGAACACTCGCCTCCCCGCTGAATCAAATATTTCGATGGTAACGTCAGATATCCTGTTTAGCTCAAACGAGAAACGTGTAGACGAGCTGAATGGGTTGGGCGAATTTTGTGTGAGAAAGGAAAACGCCGGAACGAGGCCGGACACGACGGCGTTACCGAACCTCTGGATACGGTTGTTGCCGGGGTCCGCGACATAGATGTTGCCGTTTGCATCGACGTCCACATCCTCCGGTCTATCAAACTGGCCTGTCCCCGCACCCGTCGTGCCCCACTTGGTGAGAAAGGTGCCGTTTGCCGTGAACTTCTGGATACGGTTATTGATCGTGTCTGCAACATATATGCTGCCGTCCGGATCCACACCGATACCCCGGGGGGACTGAAACTGGCCGTCGCCGCTTCCTTGTGATCCCCATTTTGTGATGAAGACCCCACCGTTTGTAAATTTTTGAACGCGGTGGTTCCCAGAGTCGCCGACGTAAACGCTTCCGCTCGTATCGACGGCGATTCCGATCGGGGTGTTGAACTGGCCGTCACCGGCCCCAAGCGAGCCCCATTTGAGCAAGAATGTGCCGTCGCTCGCGAACTTCTGGATACGGTTGTTAAAAGAATCACCGACGTAGACGTTACCGCTGGCATCGACGGCGATCGCAATCGGAAAGTTGAACTGCCCGTTGCCGGCCCCTTGCGTCCCCCATTTGGTGATGAAGACCCCGGCTCCGGTAAATTTTTGGATCCTGTGATTGTTGCGCTCGGCGACGTATACATTGCCATCCAGGTCCAGAGCAACGCCAAACGGAAAGTTGAACTGTCCGTCGGCACTTCCCAGCGATCCCCACGTCGTCAGGAAATCGCCCGTGCCCGAGAATTTCTGGATACGCTCGTTGTTTCGGTCGGATACGTAAACGAGGCCGTTTGCGCTGACGGCCAGACGCCGGGGCAGGTTGAACTGGCCGTTTCCTGATCCGAGCGATCCCCATTCGAGGATAAAAGGAGGCGGATCCTGCGCCCGGCTGATCGCCGGCGAACAGATGAGGATAAGAGCTAGGGCAAGAAGCAGTGACGTGCGACAAGACACGAGCTGGCTCCCAGTGATTGCGACGACACCCGTCGTCCGCGTTATTGCCGGACGCATCAGAGCTGAATTATATCGCTTCGAGGAGGCAAAATCAACGTAGCGGTCGCTTCGCTGTCGAGCCGTTCTGCGATGGATTCTCCGGTGGCCTCTTCCGGACCGAGAGTTGACCTCTCAAGCCACATACGACCGGCGCCGCATGAAGACACCCACGCACGCCGACGCCATGGTGAGGAACAGCACGGCATACACCAGGAAGGCGGTCGGGTTATTGGTCAGGGCGTCATGGCCGATGTTCAGCCCCGCGAAGCGCCCGCTCAGGCCACCAAAGATCAGAACGGCGATCACCAGAACACCCGTCGCAAGAAGTCCGATCCGGTAACGCCACGTCTGGAAGTACCCGAGGTCATGGTACAGGACGAAGACCAAAATGATGGTCATCGCGATCACGCTGAAGGAAAGCATGTACCAGAACTTGTCGGCTGTAAAACCCTCGGGGCGCACCAACAGGAACACAAACCAGAAGAGCAAGAGCCACAGTTTGGTGATCACCAGATCCACAATACGCGCTATCGAGTAATGTCGCCGAGGGATCGGCATCAACGAGTACAGGCGGTCTCGCCTTTCCTTGTCGGCCTCCGATCCCATGATCCCGGTGGTAATCCAGAAGGTGATCGCGGTGTTCGTAAAAAACTGCTCGACATCCCAACTATCAAAGATCGCGGCCAGGGCAAAGAAACCGATATAGAGTGTAGTGGCAATGGCCATCGCGATCTTTCGGTCCTGCCATTCGGCCACAATATATTCCTTCATCCCTAACCCTCCTATCGAGACGAGGCAAATGATCGCCGGGGTAGCGAGAATGCAAGACTGAGGTAAAACGTGACCATAAACATGACGTTCGCTAGGACCGCGCCCATAGGCGCCCTAAGAAACTCCCTCAGATCGATCACCGGCTGCCAGTCAACCTCCATGTCCATCATGGTAAACCCGGGTACCTCTCGCGTCGCTGCGGCTGCGATGATCACCAGTATCGTCAGAACCGTGTACGTCACAAAACGCAGGACCCGCTTCCCGACCACATCCGGAGCCCACCCTTCGGAGGACGTGATGCATGGCACGCTGCCCCTTGTATCCTCAAAGATGAATCCCACGGCCCGGAATGTCAGCATGAGGGCATTGACGGTCAAGATCATCCATATCGCTTCGGGCGATCGGCCGATATAGACGACATAGTTGATGAGCCACATGACAAAGATGCCGCTTTGATAAAAGGCGAAGAAGAGCATCCGCGTGAGACCGTAATCGGCACGCGACTGCGGCAGTATGCAGTGCTGGCGATCGCGTGACTCCTTGCAGTACTTGTGACACAAAAACCCGTAGCCGATAAAGAACGGCACGATGCTGTTGGGCACGACACCGTAAAACCCGTCACCCCGGACCAACCCAACCACTAAGAAAAGCAGGGCGGCGGCGTACACGGCGATCAGCACATACTTGTTGTATTCGATTTCGGTCTTAAGAATTTGCCACATGGTTGCCCCTTTTTAAGATCTGGACGGCGATGTCATCGATGGTCATGCGATTCTCCTGAATATTCTGCGCTCCGAGCTGGGTAAGATGCCGCGTGGTGACCTCGTGGTCGAGGCTCATCACCTGGTGATCGTCTCCCTCGTGACGGTGGCTCACCGCACCCTCGAGCTCGATGTTATTGCCCGAGAGACGAAACGATATCTGACGCCACTTATCGGTCAAATCATCCTTGGCCGTCCGCATGAGCAGCTTGCCATCGTCCAGAAAGGCGAGGTCATCGGCGAGACGGCTGATATCCGAGAGAATGTGCGTCGAGTAAAACACCGCCCGATCGCCGCTTTCGACCACACCGAAGAGCGTATCCAGCACCTCGGACCGAACGACGGGATCGAGTCCCGATGTGGGCTCATCGAATAAGAGCAGCTTTGGCGAGTGCGAAAGGGCACCCACGAGCGAGAGCTTGACCCGGTTACCCGTGGACAGCGACTTGGCCTTTTTGGCGAGGGGCAGATTGAAGCGTTTCGCGAGATCCGTGGCCAGGCTGTCCGACCAGTTGGGATAGAACTGCGAGAGAAATTTAAGATTCTTGGCCGCTGACCAGCCTTCATAAAACGTATGGATGTCGCCGACATACCCGATGTCGTACTTCCAACTCGGGTCGTTCGGGTCGTTGGACCGGCCAAAAATCTCGATGTCGCCGCTTTCGGCTTTGAGCAATCCAACCAACGTGTGCAGGGTGGTTGTTTTGCCCGAGCCGTTGGGGCCGATGTAACCCAGTACGGTCCCGGGCTCGAGCTCGAGGCTCAGCGGACCGAGCTGGAACTCGGGAAAAGTCTTGACGACGCTACGCATTTCAAAGGCTTTGGACATGACTTCGACTCCCTTACTTTCAATTACCCTTTCGGTCGTTCATCAAACTGGAAAGCACGTCGCTTATATCATCCGCGCTGAGTCCTTCGGCGACCGCGGCCTTTAGCTGCGGCGCTAGCTTTTCAGCCAGCCGCCCCTTTGCCATTTCTTTTTTTGTCTCTTTGGAAAGCTCGGACACAAAAAACCCCTTTCCCCGTCGCGAGTGTATCAAGCCGTCGCGCTCGAGCGCCTCGTAGGCGCGCTGAACGGTGATGACGCTGATATGTTGATCCCTGGCCAGGCCGCGGATCGACGGCAGCGCATCATCGGCGCCCAGCTCACCGGCCAGTACCTTGGCACGGATCTGACGCGCGATCTGGCTCTGCAAAGACTCACCGGATAAATCGGTCAGGCTAAGAATCATCTAATACAACCTTGCCGCGACGGCTTCGGACTTGAGGACGAGACACGTGCGGTCGTCCTGCAAAGGCTCCGTCGCTTGAAACCCGCCGAGATCGCGGAGCACCGTCTCGACCACCCCATCCGCCGGTCGCTCGCGATGGCGGCGCAAAAGATCGAGCAGACGGTCTTCGCCGTACTCCTCGTCGGTGGCGTTTCGTGTTTCGGTCACGCCATCGGTATAAAGAAAGAGCAAGTCACCGGCATCGAGAACGACCGTTTCGGTCACGAAGTCGGCACCCGGGAAAATTCCCAGGATGGTGCCACCGGCCTCGAGCGGCTCGCTGGTCCCGTCGGCTCGCATGAGAACGGGGTGGTTGTGACCGGCGTTTGCATACTCGAACTCACCGGTCGAGCGGTCGAAGATGCCAATGAACACGGTCGCGAATTTTTCCGGGCTGCTGAACGCGGCCAGATGATCGTTCACATGGCGGAGGGTGATCGAAATATCATTGCCATGATTGATCTCACTACGAAACATCCCATGAAGCTGCGAGATCATCATCGCCGCAGGCAGCCCTTTTCCGGATGCATCGGCAATTACTATCGCGATGCGGTCTTGATCGAGCGCTATCACATCGTAGAAATCCCCACCGACCGTAAGTGATGGTTTGCAATACGCGGCCACCCGGAGCCCCGGCTCATCGGGTAACTCTTTGGGAAGGAGGTCCGCTTGTATTTGGCGGGCCGTGGCCATGTCGGCTTCCATCCACCGCCCCTCGTCTGCATCGACGTCGAAGCCGTCGTGGCTAAGGATCTCTTGCATGCCCGCCCGTCCGCCGGCGTCTTTCTGAGAAAGGCGGTGGCGGATTTTCTCCTCGGCCTCGGGGCTAAGCGTCGCCACGACGTAACGGTCGCCGGCCAGACGCCGAACGACACCCCGTTTTGCCAGCGCCTCGTAGGCCCGCCGGACAGTGCTCATACCCACCCGCTGGCGGCTGGCCAGGGTGCGCGCCGGGACCAGGAGATCGCCGGCTCTCAGGTCGCCCGCGAGGATGCGCCTGAGGAGCTGCATGGTGATCTGCTCGTCCATCGGCTCGTTCGAAAGTTCTGTCAGATTGAGGATCATCGGGGCTCCTTATATCGCCACAACGCATGTCTGTCATACTGTACACATACAGTATATACAGTCAACCCAGGATGTCAACCCTCGATTGTGAGAATTCTTGAGGCGGGTCAGCGGCCTTCGGTGTAACTATATTTAATGTAATACAATATACGCCTGTGGAAATAGTGATGACTGCGGGTCAAGATGGGTTCTAGAGATTCTGCAGGCTGGCTTCGTCGGCGCCCTCCTCTATAGGGTCCGCTACGGGATCGCGGGTTTTCCCACCTTCGTTCTCGGCTTCAAAGCGTCAAAGTCGCCGGCTTCCCACATCGGTCCACCCATTGCAGGCTCTGTTTTGTTTTCTGACTAAGGGTTCGGACAAACCGTCATCGGGTGCCCTTGGTAACTCTGAGGAGACCATGATGCGAAAGACTTTGCAATTAGCGCTGGTGGCGGTTGTGCTATCTGGCCTTGCATGCGACGAGACCCCCGTCGAACCCGAGTTCGGAAAGCTTCCTCCGTCACCAGGGCAAGGTAGCGGCACACTACGCGTCGTGGCGCAAGTAGAGGGCCGCGAGGTAAGCGACGCCGTCTTTGAGACGGAGTTCCTGGCGACGGTGACCGACACGCTGGGTGAGCCGGTGTCGGGAGCCGTCGTGGTGAGCGGTCTCTTCGGTCGCGTGCAACTATCCGAGGGGTCTCCGGGATCGTACAGCGCGACGCGCCCTGGCTACGAGACGGGTTCGTATACATTGAGCGTCGAGAGTGAGGCCGGCAGTGTCACGGGCTTGACGACTCCGGCACCCAATGTCCATCAAATCACGACCCCCACAGCCGGCGAAGTGGTTGAGGCCAATACGGCGTTGCTCGTTCGCTGGACAAGCGCGACAGCAGCCGGGGAAAGTCGCGTGGAAACACGCGACTACGACAGTGATTGGTTTTTCGGAGACACGGGCGTGTTCTGGACGCCGACGTTGGGTAACCCTGCCCGAACCGACCAACGCGTCCGTGTGACACGCCGCAACTTCCAGATACCGGCAGGGGCTCTGCCGTTATCGCGGTTCTCGGTGGGCATCCGCTGCACA
>JAOTUR010000394.1 GCA_029863805.1 Candidatus Krumholzibacteriia bacterium
TTATTAGAGGAGTTTCCGCTGGTTTTCAATTCTGGCGCGCGCATACAAACCGATTTTCGCTCGCAACATCACGGCATCGGGGGTCTTGTGAAGGAGAGCCCGGAACCTGTCGTCGAGCTAAACCATGAGGACGCGAAGATCCGTGGGATAACGGACGGTGACCTGGTCGAGGTGCGGACAGTGAGGGGCAGCGCCCGGTTCCGTTCGCTCGTGAGGCACGATATCGCTACTGGAGCGGTCGAATGCAACATGGGAGGTGGGTCTCCGGTTGGACCGCAGGCCTGGCAGCGTTGCAATGTAAACGAGCTTACGGATATTACCAACTATGATGACATCTCGGGCTTTCCCGTGTACAAGGCCCTTCTCTGTGACGTAGTTAAGATCGAAAAGGGCGCACGGGTGGCGCGTCATTCCGGCGGTAAGAAGAGAGCAGCCAGCGTACAGTCATGGTCTAGGACCACCCGGGTGCAGAAAGAGATGCACAGACGGGTTTATCTCGATAACAACGCAACCACGCGGACGGCTGACGAGGTCCGTGAGATGATGTTGCCCTATTTGGACGAGTTGCACGGAAATCCCTCGAGTATCCATGCCGCGGGAAGAGATGCAAGAAAAGGTATCGAGACGGCGCGGCGGCAGGTGGCCAAACTCATTAACGCACGACCACGACGCATCGTCTTCACAGGTGGGGGTTCCGAGGCAGACAACCTCGCTCTTAAAGGTGTCGCGTTCGCCGGTAACAATGGTCGCCACATCATCACCACTCGCATCGAACACCCCGCCGTTCTGGGCGCGTGCAAATTTCTCGAGCGATCTGGCTGCGAGCTCACGTATTTGGACGTGGACTACGATGGATGGCTCGAGCCCGGTCGGTTGCGAGACGCGATCCGTCAAGACACCGTTCTGGTCTCCGTCATGATGGCCAATAACGAGGTGGGAACCATTCTTCCCATTAGGGAGCTATGCGCGATCGCACACGAGCGGGGTGTTTTGTTTCACACCGACGCCGTGCAGGCCGCCGGCAAAATCGCGCTCGATGTGGAGGACCTGGGTGTCGACCTCCTCGCCCTGTCGGCCCACAAGCTTCACGGTCCCAAAGGCGTCGGCGCCCTTTTTGTGAAGAACAACGTTCGCTTGGAACCGTTTGTCCATGGAGGCAAACAGGAGAGTGGGCTGAGGGCGGGAACCGAGAATGTTCCCTCCATTGTAGGTTTTGGCAAGGCGGCTGAATTGGCGGCGCGAGCCCTGTCTGACGCTGAGCGGGGTAGGGCGCTCCGTGACAATCTCGAAGCGGGGATCCGGGCGTTGGTGCCCGATGCCATCTTGAATGGTCACCCAGATAAGCGGCTGCCCAACACGCTCAACCTGACCCTCCCGGGATTGCGAGGCGAATCGTTGGTAATGGCTCTCGACCGGTTCGGGATTTCGATCTCGTCGGGCTCGGCGTGCAAGTCGGGCTCACCCGAACCGACGCACGTCCTCATGGCCATGGGTCGCAGTGAGGAAGAAGCGCACTGCGCCGTGCGGCTGTCTCTGTCGGCGAATACCACCGACGAAGATGTCGATCACACGCTAAAGGCCCTGGCACGTGTGCTCGAGGAGATGAAGACCACGGTACGTTTTCTCCCCTGCAAGTAGCCCCAGATGGGTCTTACCCAGAGATCGGGCTCTTGATTGCATCCGGGACGGCTGAGAACCGGTCCCATGAAATAAGAACGGGGGAGCCCAATGGGCTTCCCCGTTCATTACTACTACGCAAGCCCTTACATCCACGACACCACCGGTCGCCGATATGCGTGGATTAGCGACTTTTTCTACGCTCGATCGCGCGCTTGAGCTCTTCCTCGTTCAAGACTTTGAACTCGACGCGACGGTTCTTCGCCCGGCCCGCGACCGTATCATTGGAAGCGATGGCCTGGCTTTCGCCGTAGCCGGCGACGCTCAAATTACCAGACTTGACTTTGGCAAAATTGCTCACCAGGTAGTCTCTCACGGCATTCGCCCGTCGCTCGGAGAGCGTCTGATTATAGTTGGCAGCGCCGCGCGAATCGGTGTGGCCGCCGATCTCTATTTTGAGCTCGGGCCACTGCTGCAAGGTTCCTCCAATTTCGTCCAGGATCCGGCGTGACTCTGGCTTGAGATCCGCCTTGTTGGTCTCGAACAGGATGTTTGATGTGCGTATCATCCCCGTATCGAGCAACTGCGTTTCCACATCGCCGACATCGACCGGGCAGCCGCGCTTGTCGACCTTCGTGCCTTTGGGCGTATTGGGGCAGCGGTCGATACCGTCGTAGACGCCGTCGCCATCCGAGTCGCTGGGACAACCGCGGGCGTCGACCCTGGCGCCGGCAGGTGTGTCTGGACAGCGGTCGATGCCGTCATAGACGCCATCGCCATCCGAGTCGCTGGGACAACCGCGGGCGTCGACCCTG
>JAOTUR010000112.1 GCA_029863805.1 Candidatus Krumholzibacteriia bacterium
CGCAAGGATGTCAAGCATCCCTTCCCTCCCCAAAGCGATGAGGTATCGAGCGAAGAAGAAAAGGACGACACCGACAAAGACAAAAAGGATAAGAAAAACAAAAAGAAAAAGGACTATCTAAAGATCGACTTCGAGGGTCTAGCCGAGCGGGTGACTCGGGTACCGGTCGATGAGGACAACTACAGCAACCTGAATGCGATCGACGGGCATCTGCTATATGTCCGCGCGGGTCCCTTCTACTATGGTCGGTCGAGCGATATCAAGTCGTCGCTTCGTATCTTCTCGTTTGAGGATCGAGAGGAAAAGACCGTCGCCGAGGACATCGCGGGGTACGCACTATCCACCGATGGCAAGAAAGTACTCGTGCAGCAAGAGTCGGACTACAAGCTCTACGAGGCTAAGCCCAAACCGGGGGATGCAAAGAAGGTCTCCACAAAAGGTCTTATGGTGGATCGAGTCCCCGCCGAAGAATGGGCACAGATTTTTGGCGAGGTGTGGCGACGGTTTCGCGACTTCTTCTATGCTCAGAACATGCACGGCTACGATTGGCAAGCGATCGGTGATCGCTACCGGCCGCTGTTGGCTTACGTCGGCCACCGTGCCGATCTCAACTATGTCATCGGTGAAATGATCGGTGAGCTCAACACATCGCACTCCTACATCGCCGGCGGTGACTACGCAATCCCGGACCGACCGCAGGTGGCTCTGCCTGGAGCACGGTTCGAGCTGGATGAGCAGGCCGGGCGCTACCGCATCGCCACGATCTTGCGTGGCCAAAACGAGGAGGACCGTTATCGCTCGCCGCTTACCGAGATCGGCATTGATGTGGGTGAAGGCGACTACGTGCTGGCCATCGATGGTGTAGATCTGACTGCTGCTGTGAGCCCTTATCAGCTTCTTCTGCATAAGGCCGATCGTCCGGTCGAGCTGACCGTCAATTCAAAACCGTCTATGAAAGGCGCCCGCAAGGTCACGTACCAACCCATCACGCAGGAGCGCAGTCTCGTGTACCTACAGTGGGTCGTTAAGAACCGCAAGAAAGTGGCGCAGGCGACCGATGGCCGTGTCGGGTACCTGCACATACCCGATATGGGATCGAACGGGATCCGCGAGTTTATCAAGTGGTACTACGGCCAGATTCGAAAAGAGGGTCTGGTCATCGATGTCCGCGGCAACGGCGGCGGTAATGTATCGCAGATGTTGATCGAACGTCTACGACGCGAGCTTCTGAGCATCGACTACTCGCGCAATAGCGACTACCCCCAACCGTACCCCTACACCGTCTTCCACGGACATCTGGTCTGCGTGCTAAACGAAACCTCCGCATCGGATGGTGACATCTTTCCCGCCATGTTCAAGCGCGCCGGCCTCGGTCCCCTTATCGGCAAACGATCGTGGGGCGGTGTCATCGGCATCACCGGTCGCGGGCCGCTGCTCGACGGCGGTTCGGTGTATGCGCCGGAATTTGGATTTGTCTCGGTCGAAGGCGAGTGGGCGATCGAAAACTACGGAGTCGACCCCGACATCGTGGTCGAGAACGATCCCAAGTCGGTGATCGAGGGGCGCGACCCGCAGCTCGAGCGCGCGATCGCAGAGGTGATGAGGATGATCCGCGAAAACCCGAAGAAGCTACCGCCCCGGCCGGCGGATCCGGTGAGGACTCAGTAGGCGCGTATCTGGCAGCCCCCCGTTCGGGAGGGCTGTGGGTCTGTTCTCGGCCCTGAGCCCGCTAAAGCTCGGCTTCCCGCCTAACGGCGGGTGATCCTCGCTTGCTCCGCGCAAAGGGCCAGCGAACAGACCCACGACCCATCTCCCCGTGTCTCTTCAAGCAAAGGCCTCCCCCCGCACGAGGGGCTCGGGCGACCGCTCGAACGGATATTTCGAGCGAGCGTACCAAAGTGGCACGCCGTTCACAACTTGGCGGCCGAGCGGAGAGAAAGAAGCTTCGCGGAAACAACGATCTGTGTCACGAGGGAGGCCGCGGCGAGCGAGAATGAAGTGAGAGCGGTCGCCCGGGCCTTTAGCGAAGAGTCCGGGGATCTACGCGTGAGAGGCTTCGAGCTCTTTCAGTTGATCGAAGGCTTCCGAGAACTGCTCTTCGGCCTTTCCCAAATACTGGCTCACTTCGTCGATATAGCCGTCGGCCGATGCCGACCACACGCGGTTCAGGTAGCGTTCACCCGCGGCGAAGTGACTCATGACGTCCGCGTAGTGCTGAAGACCGTACTTGTGACCGATGCTCTCTCGGGCCTCGACAAAATCATCCAAGTCGTCGACCAACAATTCGTCGAGCCGGTGACGCATATCATAGGTGTTGATGTTGCTCTTTTCGAGATTGAGCTGGGTCACTTTCTTTACCAACGAGTGCAGGCTCTCGTGAATGGCCTTTATGTTGGTACTGACGATCTCGGCGGCCTGAGTGTGTTGCCGTATACCCATGCGAACCATCACCACCCCGATGAAGCCAAGGACAAGAAGCGGAACAAAGTATCCCCACCGGACCGTCACCGTCTCCAGGACAGCGACCAGCGAGCCCGCCAGAAACGACGCCGCGATGAGCACGTATCCGATTGTCTTCATCTCATTGTCTCCCCATGGCGAGAACTGTCATGTCAAAACCCCTGCACCACGTAGTAGATCGCCGCGCCCACACCGACCAGCGCTTCACCGACGATAAGCCCCGCCGCGATGGGCACACCCACTTCGTTGCTGAACCGGTGGCCCTGTTTGGCATCGGTAAAGAGACGAAGCAGCGTACCGATGGTATAGGTCAACACGATGTTGAACGGCAGATAAAAGCCGAGGCCCACGAGAACGCCGAGGCCGCCGATTCCACTCGCGCTCAGTAGCGCACCGATACCGGCGCCGCTGATGTATTTCTGGACGGGCACATCGCCACCCAGAATACCGCTCACCATGCTGGCCAGCGCCTGCCCTTGAGGAGCGGGCAACAGGTCGCTCCCCAACGTGTAGGCTCTGTGCAATACAAAAATAAGAATCATAATGACGATCGGCCCCAGCCACGTGCCCAGAAATTGCGCGATCTGCTGCTTCCTGGGTAGAGCGCCGACCAGATAGCCGGTCTTTAGATCCATCATGAGGTCGGTTGCCTGTGACATGGCGACGCACATCGCCGCCCCCACCATAATAGAGGAGATGATCGCCCCGCGGTCACCGATGCCACTGGCCACAAAGATCAGTATGGTAATGCCAATGAGTGTCATACCGCTAAGCGGCGACCAGTTGGTGCGTCCGATACACTCCGACAGGATGACCCCCGCCACCCACACCCACAGCGTCCCCAGGATGGCCATGATGGCGCCACGCGCGAAGCCGATCTCGACCGACGATTTGATGGCGATGACAAAAAGCAAGACAAACGCACCCGCGATGGCCATGTACAGCAGCTTGATCGGCATCTCGTCGGCAGAGATGCCTTTCTTTAGTTTGGCCGCCGTTTGCATGCTACGGATCGCGCTCACCACCAGCGGCAGCGCGAGGATGATGCCGGTAATGGCTCCCCCGATCAGCATGCCGATACCGACGGGTCGAAAGAGCGTCAGCCGCAAGTACCCCGGAATGCTCTGGCCATCGAGCTGTTCGGGCCCCGGAATCAGCCCCATCCCACTCAAAATCGGGGCCAGGATCCAGTAACACACATAGCCGCCCACCACAAAATACACGCCACCCCTTCCGGCGAGGTAACCGGTGCCAACCGTGAGCAGCGACATATACCAGAGACCGTTCATGTACTCGGGTAAGCGCAGCCACTGCCCAAGCGGGATATCATGAAAACCCGTGATCTGATAGACGAGATGCAAACCGGCGCTCACCAGAGCCGCCAACAAGAGCAGCTGCGCTTTCTTCATCCCCGCGCCGGGCGACTTCAAGATGGCCGCCACCGCGATACCACCCGGAAACGCCAGCCGGTTGTAGTCGATGAATTGCTTGCGCAGCGGAATGATGAACGCGACACCCAGGATGCCGCCGGCGATACAGGCCAGCACCATGAAGTAGGGGTTGAATGCCGTAAGGTTCAGACCCGAATAGGACTCTTGCTCGCTCAGAATAAAGATTGCCGGCACCGAGAACATCATCCCGGATGAGGCGCCGTTTACGGCGCTGGCGATGGTTTGGTTGATGTTGTTCTCTATGATACTGGTACGCCGCATGGCGCCGCGGAGAATGCCGAAGCCGAGTATGGCGGCCAGCTCCGATCCCTCGATCGAGAAGCCGAGAATCAGCGCCGCATAGCCGATGCTAACAGCGATCACAACCCCGAGGAAGTATCCGACCAAGAGAGCCGGCACCGTCAGCTCGGGATAAGGCCCCCGGCGAATCACTTTTTCCAACTGTGCGCTTTGCTCAGCCACGCGTGTCTCCTCTCACCGGACACAGACGGTGGAGCCGCGACAATAATGACCCAAATTGAAACCCGGCTGTCCGCCGGGAGCGCTATAAGACATCCACTATCGGGATCGGCATAATTAGCAAAGACTTTAGCGGATTGGAGCGCCGCCGACAAGTCAAAAGTTGCTGTCAGCGTCAGCGGGCAAACACCATCTTTTCAATTGGCGGGAAAAAGGTTACAATGCCGCGATGAAAACCACACCACGCGTACTTTCCGGGATCCAGCCCACAGGCAAACTCCATCTCGGCAACTACCTCGGCGCCCTCAAGAACTGGGTGGCGATGCAGGATGAGTTTCCGCACGAGTGTTACTATTGTATCGTTGATCTCCATGCCGTAACGGCGCCCTACAAACCCGAACAATTCAAACAGAACGTCTTTGATACGGCTCTCGATTTTCTCGCGGCCGGTTTGAACCCGGAAAAGTCGGCTATTTTTATTCAGTCACATGTGACAGAGCACGTCGAGCTCATGTGGCTTTTGAATACCCTGGCACCGCTCGGTCTTCTCGAACGCATGACCCAGTTCAAGGACAAGAAGAAACAACGGCAGGCCGAAGCCGTAAACGCGGGGCTCTTCAACTACCCCGTTCTCATGGCCGCCGACATCCTGATCTATAAAGCGACCGCCGTACCCGTCGGCGACGATCAGCTGCAGCACCTGGAACTCACCCGCGAGCTGGCGCGCAAGTTCAACCACGCATTTGGCGAGACGTTTCCCGAACCCGAGGCCCGGCTCACGAAAGGCGCGCGCATCATGTCGCTCACCAACCCGGATAATAAAATGAGCAAGAGCGATGTCGAAAAGAGCTACGTCACGCTCGATGAAGAACCAGACCGCATCAAGTCCAAGCTCAAAAAAGCGGTGACCGACACAGGAGCGGCGGGCGAAACGGGCCCCGGTGCCCGCAACCTGCTCACCATCCTCGGTGTGATCCACCCCGCAAGCGTCCCTGATTTCGAAAAGCAGGCCAAGCAGGGCACCATCCGCTACTCGGACCTCAAGACCCACCTGGCCGAAAAACTCGCCGAGTACCTCGGCCCCTTTCGCGCCAGAAGAGCCGAACTCGCATCAAAGCCAAAAGAGGTGTGGGATCTCCTCGACACGGGTAAAGAGAAAGCCGCCAAGATCGCCCAGGCGACACTCGTCGAGGTCAAAGAGAAGATGGGGTTTGTTTGAGCTAATATGATTGGGGTGGGCGACGGGACTTGAACCCGCGACCACTGGTACCACAAACCAGGGCTCTACCAACTGAGCTACGCCCACCATCCAGATTTCCTAGCCTGGACCGACAGCGTGCCAGATAAGTGGTAAACTGTCAATACCCGGCGCGACGATTCAGTTGTCCTGCCAATCCCACAAGACCTCAACGGTCTTACCGTTCACCCGGCAATTCCGCAAGGCGAACGTTGAAGAATACCCTGAGGATAACCTCGCCCGTCTCCAGGTCCCTGTGCAGAACCTCGAGGACGATGGGCCGAACGTTGAGCACGCTGTCCCGCTCGCCAGGATCGGCGATCATCCGCCAGTCACCATCGGGAACCTTGACCAGTTCACCGAAACTGCAAATGTCCTGACCCGTTCCGGTGGGAACCACGCCTTGAAAGTGAAACACGCGAGCATCGTAATCGAAATCCGAACTTGATAACACCACCGGGGCGGCTGTATTCAAGTCGTCGGGTAGCGGGATCACGTTCCATGCACCGATCAAGATCTCCCGGTCCCAATCGCGTCGGATTAGGGAGACCCGATAGAGCGAATTTCCGAATAACGGCCCCAACGACATGCGTCGTTCCACCGTGCCCGGTGGCGCCGCTGCCCATTCGACCCCCGGGTAGATCAGGTTACCGTCGGCCTCCACAAACCACTGAACATCGCCGAACGTATCCTCGATGACGATCTTGGACACCGGACACGGTGGCGACCATTCAATCACGGGCTTCGCGCCGGCTACTACGGTGACGCGAATGTTGATCGGGCACTGCTCGTGCCGTGGCTCTCTCGAGTATCGTAGAATCGTACCCGCGTCGCCAACCGTGAACACATCGGTGTCACCGGTCCATACCGCGCGTAGCGTGGCCTCGCTTTGCGAGCGCATGTTCACAAACTCCAGCCGGTCAAAGTTCGCGATAAAACCGTCCGCACCCACGAGGAACAAGTCGTTGTAATGGCGCGCCGCGATGTCGGAGAGCCCGTTCCCCCCGACACGCGCGACCGCGTGCCACGCTCCGGTTCCCAACCGATCGAGGAAACGCTCGGTGTTTTGAATGACGGTACCCTCGCGTCCGATCGCAAACACATTGTCTGGAAAGTCCCCGAAGATAGCGACCAGATCTTCGCCGATCCCCGTGTCCGTACCGTTCCAGCTAAAGCCGTCGAAGTAACGGGCCGATCCGTTGGCCCCCACCGCCACCAGATGGGGCGGCCAGCCACCCGTCGGCGAAACCCAGCCCATGATGTCCAACAGCTCTTCGGCTCCACCGGTGTCGATCGACTTCCACCGTAGAGCGGGATGCAATGAACGAGCGCTCGCGTACACCACTTCGCCACCCACTCACATCGGTTGGCGCTGTCACATCTTAGCGACACGGCACGGGCGCCGGCCGTCAGCCCGAGTTCCGAAGGCACAACACGGTTGCATGGTTTCGGTCTGGGCTTTATCCTCAGCCAATGATCGGCAGGACGCTTTCCCACTACAAAATCGTTGATAAGCTGGGCGAAGGCGGCATGGGTGTGGTTTATCGCGCCCATGACACCACGCTTCATAGAGACGTCGCGCTCAAGGTGCTTCCGGCCTCCCTGGCCAACACCCCCGACCGCCGCATGCGATTCGAGCGCGAGGCCGCCGTCATAGCGGCGTTGAAACACCCCAACATCGTCACGGTCCATTCCATTGAAGAGGCGGAGGGGACCCCGTTCATGACTATGGAGCTGGTGGAAGGCGGCACCCTCAGCGACGCCATCCCCAAAGACGGACTCCCCGAAGATAGATTCGTCTACGTCGCCGAGACCCTGGCCGATGCCTTGGCCAACGCCCATGATAAAGGCATCATCCACCGCGACTTGAAACCCGCCAACATCATGTTCGATGCCGACGGCCGTCCAAAGGTCCTCGACTTTGGTCTCGCCAAACTCTTCGAGTCCGACAGCGCTCTTGAAACCGACGACACCATTTGCGACCAAACCGTCCGCGACGACGCTACGCAAGAGGGGCAGATTCTCGGCACACTGGCCTATATGTCACCCGAGCAGGCGGAGGGGCAAAAGGTTGATCACCGCTCGGACATTTTTGCCTTGGGTGTCGTTCTTTACGAAATGGCCGCCGGTGAGCGGCCGTTCAAGGGGGCGACAAACCTGTCGACGATTTCATCGATCCTGCGGGATGACCCCCGGCCGGTCAGCACCATCAAGAAGGCCTTTCCGCGCCAGCTCGCTCAGATAATCAACCGGTGCCTAGAGAAAAATCCCGACGAGCGTTATCAGTCAGCGGCGAGCTTGCGAGACGACGTTCGTAAATACGCCCAGTCGCGAACGGCGACCGGCCCGATGGCGTTGCTTAGACAGCCGCGCGTCGCCGTGCCCATCACCATTGTGATTGTGGCGGCCGCCGCTGCGATCGCGCTGTGGGTCCAACGCGGTTCCAAAGCTCGTTGGGCCCGCCAGGTGGCGTTGCCCGAGATCGCGCGGCTTATCGACGAGAGCACGTGGTCGCAGGGACTGGGGTACTGGGGGGCCTTCGAACTCGTCCGCGAGGCGGAGCGCACGATCCCCGATGACCCCACATTGCAGCAACTTAAAGGTAGGATCTTGAGGCCGATCACCATCCACTCCGCGCCACCGGGTGCGCGCGTCTATGTCAAACCATACGCGGGAGTGGATTTCGAGTGGGAGTACCTGGGGGACACACCCATCGACACGCTGCCCTTTGTGTTCGGGGTTATGCGTCTCAAACTCGAGAAGCCTGGTTTCGAGACCGTCCACGATATCGATTGGAATGCGTTTTTCATCGCCAAAGAGACAGGCTACGTTCTCTCGCCGTCGGCAAGTCTGCCGCCAGGAATGTCGCTGGTACCGGATTCTGTGGCCGTGCTTCATGTCGCGGCGGCACCTGCGGGGATCCATCTACCAGGCATCGAGCATCTCCCTGGGCAACGTCATGGCGACTTCTTGATGGATCGCTATGAGGTGTCGAACCAGCAATACAAACGTTTTGTCGATGCCGGAGGTTACAAAACCGAAGACTACTGGCAACACCCGTTCGAAGACGAGGGGATGACCCTGTCTTGGGCGCAGGCGATGGATCGGTTCGTCGACCGCACCGGTCAGCCGGGCCCCGCCATGTGGGAGGTCGGCGACTACCCAGATGGCAAGGATGACCACCCGGTCGCGGGAGTAAGCTGGTACGAAGCGGCGGCCTATACGGCATGGGCGGGCAAGAGCCTGCCGACCATCTATCACTGGGACCGGTGCGCACTCACCTGGGCGAGCGGCAATATTGTGCCGCTCAGCAATTTTGGCAGCGACGGCCCGGTGCCCGTTGGTAGTCGTCACGCCGAGAACCGTTTCGGCACACAAGACCTGGCGGGCAATGTGCGTGAGTGGTGTATGAACAAGAGTAGCCGCGGCGGTCGGTTCATTCTGGGCGGTGGCTTTAGCGATCCCGTCTATGCGTTCAACGATGCGTTTGCACAACCCACGTTCGACCGGTCGCCCACCAACGGCTTTCGCTGTATGCGGTATCTCGACACCGATATCGACCGCACGGCGCTCGAGCAAGAGATCGTCATGCCGTTTCGGGATTTTATGAAGGAGCCCATTGTCTCCGATGAAACGTTTGCTTTGTTCTTGAAACAGTATGCCTATGACAAAACCGATCTCCATGCCGAGGTTGAGGAGCGTTTGGATGACGAGGACTGGGTGCGGGAGAAGATCACGTTCGATGCCGCATACGGTGGCGAGCGCATGATGGCGTATCTTTTTTTGCCCAAGGCGGGCACGCCACCCTATCAGACGATTATCTACTTTCCAGGGTCCGGTGCCATTCACACGCCGTCGAGCGAAAAACTGGGACTGAGGAACTCGACGTTTTACCCAAAGAGCGGGCGGGCGTTTATGTACCCCATCTACAAGAGCACCTATGAGCGAGGCGACGACTTGAAGTCCGATTACGCCGAAGAGACCAATTTTTGGAAAGACCACGTCATCATGTGGCAGAAGGATTTTAGCCGGTCGATTGATTATCTGGAGACACGTGAAGACATCGACGCCTCAAAGCTCGCGTTCTATGGCGTGAGCTGGGGAGCGGATATGGCACCGCTTATGATCGCACCCGAGCCGCGGATCAAAGTGGGGATTGTAGTGGTGGCGGGGCTTTTATTTCATAGGGCGCTTCCCGAGGTGGAACCGGTCCAATACCTGCCCCGGGTCACGGTGCCGATGCTGATGCTAAACGGGAAATATGATTTCTTCTTTCCGTATGACACATCGCAGGTGCCGTTCTTTAAGCTGCTGGGGACGCCGGAGGATCACAAGCGCATGGTGATCAATGAGTCGGGACACTCGTTTCCGCGAACCGAGCTCGCCAAAGAGGCGCTGGCCTGGCTGGATCGGTATTTGGGGAGTGTGCCGCAAAATTGACCACGGGCCGGGGACGCGGCCGCCGCTCGGATATCTCCATTATATCATGCAAATACCGTGCGCTTACCTATGTTGGTCCAATGCGGAGAGCCAGTTGGTAACCAGCGTTATGGGTGATTCGGCTGTCTCGGAGAATACGTTGATGAGAAACCGCTCCCCGTCTGCGGCGACGTCGTAGCCGATCGCGCCCAGGTTCCACAGGTTCACCCTGAATAACGTCTTCACCTCGCCAATGACGAATTGATCCCCTTCGCCGTTCACTTCCGCCGCCCACACCTCGCCATTCGCCCGGATGAAATAGATTTCCTTGCCGTCTGCACGCCATCTCGGTTCGGTGCCACCCTCGGCCGAAACCTGCCACTTACGAGGCGGGCGAGTCTGATCCACCGGCAAGTCCGTGGGCTCGACAAACGGAATGACGTAGATCTGAAACAGGCCCGAGTCATCGGACGAATAGGCAACCCACTTTCCATCCGGCGAGAACCGCCCCAAGGATTCCCGGAACTCGGTCGCGAGGATCGGATATGCCTTCTGTTTCTCGGGTTCATCCGAGACGCGGAGGACCGACATGTCGGACCACTTGTTGGACAGGTCACCAAGGGTCAGAAGGAGATACCTGCCGTCGGAAGACCAATCGGTCACCCACACGTTGTCGTTCTCGACTTGCAGCAGTTTTTGTTCGTTTCCCCCGGTGGAATTTACTCGGTAGATGTAACTTGGCTCAGCGACGGTATTCACCCTGAGTCGTGTAGATCGGAAG
>JAOTUR010000395.1 GCA_029863805.1 Candidatus Krumholzibacteriia bacterium
TGCGTAATTAGGCGCCAGCCGATCAGCGAGACAAAAGCCACTCCGACCAGGGCTACGGGCAACCCGACCAGTGTGAAGTCGAACATATTGAACGGAGTTCCCTCACTCGACGTCCTGAAAGTGGCAACAATGATGTTTGGCGGTGTCCCCACTAACGTGATGAGACCACCCAAAAGGCTTGCAAAGGACACGGGCATCAAGATCTGTGACGGCGCAAGCTTCGATTTTTTGGCATTGCGTATAGTCACCGGCAACATGAGGGCGAGCGCGCCGATGTTGTTCATGAATGCTGAGAGTGCCGCGGTCAGGCCGCAGGTTGCCGCGACTCGGCGGGTAGTGGACCTCCGTATCAGGCTGAGAAAGCGGGCGACGACATCCACCACGCCCGAGTTCTGTAGCGCTCGGCTCATAACCAGCACCGCGCCAACGGTGATCACTGCAGGATGGCTGAACCCTGTAAAAGCCTTGTCGACCGGCACTACGCCGGCTATCACTCCCATTAACAATGCCAATGCCGCCACCAGGTCGTAGCGCCAACGACCCCAAATGAAAAGGATCATCGCAGTCGTTAGAATGATTAAGATAGCGCCTTGTTCTAGATTCATGAACGTTTAGGATGTGGTAGGTTTTTTCAGTATCGTTTTTGGGGACGCCGGTTTTGCGCTGACAAGCTGGCCCCGCTATGTGGAACGGTGAATCACGGCTAGCCACAATCGATGGCCAAGGGCGAGTTATTTAATTGTAATAGAAATGATTTGTTATTTTTGGTGAGTATGCTCTCGAGTGTTGGGGTGTCACCCGCAACCAGCCGGTTGCGTTGGGTAGTGCCGCGGTGGCAAGTGTGAGTTTGTAATGATTATCGTGTAACAAAGACCATAAGCTCGAAGGGTGGTTACAGGATGGTACCGATTTCGACAACCAAGCAGATACCGGCCTGATTGCATGTTCGGTTACCGACAGCCCCGTGCGAAAAGTGCTGATCGATCGGAATCTCTCATCGTTTTCTTCGATTGGGCCAGACTGCGTCCCTCCGGGAGCGTCCCAGATGACCACTCGAGATCCCCACGGACGAGCGCAAGGGTTGATCCGTATCGATGTGCTGGAACTGGACATTGGCGGAGTACTGACTCGACGTCAACTTGTGTCTACGCCGCACGTCGTCTGTCGGTTCGCGCGACATGCCGGGCCACGCGGGTTCTGGTAAGGCGCTCTGGGTAGCTGTGGCGGGGCGCGAACGCCAGGCGGTTCAATCCGGGTCGCAGACCCGGTACACCGACCGTTCTCCCGTGGGGTGTTCCTCGATCGAGAAGAACAAGTCGTCGGTCCCGTCGAGCGACGAGCTGTGCAGCCACACCGTGTATGCCGACCGGTTGTATTCGAACACTCTGGTCCAGGTCGCACCAGCGTCTTTCGTGAACATCAACAGACAACGCGAACGCGACGTGGAGTATGGAAGATTCGCCCAGATCTCGGAGCCGTCTGCCGACCTCCGCACCACCATATTGTCAATTGGGCTCCGCCTGTACGGGTCAGGGATTACCTTCTTGACGAAGTCCAAGCCGTTCTTGGTCTCGACGACGAAGTTCGTCCCACCTTGGTAGTCCGTCCCCAACAGCACCTTGCCGTCGCACTCGGCAGCAGTGGTGTAGCCGCCCATCTGGAGGTGAAATCTGGTGACCAAATTCCACTCAGGATTAGGTGACGCCCGATCGACCGGGTCGCTGATCCAGAGCCTCTTCTTGTTGTCGCCATCGGTCATCAACAGCCGGTTCAAGATCCGGCTGTAGCGGACCATGTGCACGTGCTTGTTCGCACCTTTCTCGATCAGGAAGTCGGATGTCTCCCAAGTCTCCCCCTCGTCGGTGCTCAAATATAAATACGCGATGGCCTGCCACCCGGCATCGCTCCAAACATTGCCGTACTCTCCCACCAGCAGACGGTGACCGGGAGCCTCAGTCATGCCGTTGTTGTGTCTGATGAAGCTTTCGGGCGTGCTCAGTTCGAGCGAGCGCTGGAAGCCGCGACCGCCATCGGAGCTCCGGTAAACGGCTCCTTTCACGCCTACCAGGATCGTGCCGGTCTCCGAGACGAAGACCGACTTGATCGGTTCGTCGAACCGAGCGAGCAGTGTGGACGTGTCTCCTCGGTCGTCGCTCCTGTACAGATCGCGGTCGTCAGCCGACAGGCGACCATAGATCGCACCACCGCGGCTGACGAAGAGCGACTTCCACGGCTGTCCCGCAACATTGACCCTCAGGCCCTCGCCCTCGAAGAACTGCTCGACCTGCTTACCGAAACCAACCGACGCGAGCTCGTGGTTGCCGAGCCGAAGCGGCTCGGTGGCGGTGAAGGCTAAATAAGGGTGCCTGAGGCTCGGAAATAACCGCAACCGATGGCAGA
>JAOTUR010000113.1 GCA_029863805.1 Candidatus Krumholzibacteriia bacterium
CACCATCGTCGTCTGCACCCTGACCGGCCTTGCCATCGTCTCGACCGGCGTATGGGAGTCCGGCGACAACGGCGCCGCGCTCACCCAGCTTGCCTTCTCCACCGCGCTCGGCGGCGGCGAGTGGATCGTGTCCATCTGCCTCGCCATGTTCGCGTTCTCCACCGTGCTCGGCTGGTGCTACTACGGCGAGCGCAGCGTCGAGTACCTCTTCGGCGAGCGCGCGATTGTCCCCTATCGCTTCCTCTTCGTCGCCGCCGCTTTCATTGGGTCCGTGCGCTCCATTGAATTCGTGTGGAAGTTCTCCGACCTCATGAACGGGCTGATGGCGCTGCCCAACCTCGTCGGGCTGATACTCTTGAGCGGCGTGATCGCCTCCGAGACCCGCTCGTACTTCCAGCGAAACGCCGGGCGTACCCCCGGCACCGCCGCTGGGTAATCGCGCCCCCCGCCGGCGTGTTTCGTTGCCCGTTTTGCGCGCCGCAAGGAACGCTGCGCCATCATGCGCCGCGATGCGGAAGACATCCTGCGCCGCACCCTTCCATCGCTCGCCGCGGCTCGGCACTCCTCGTTACATGTCGCCCTCCGGCGCGGGCCGGCAGCGGCCGATGAGCACCTTGGCCTGAACGCGCCACTGTCCGTCTAGGTCGTTGTCGGGCATCCACTTGCCGACGAGGACCCGTCGCGCCCCCCCATTCCGGTGTGGGCGCCCGCGCACTTTCCGGCCGTCGCGGCATCCCTCCACCGCCGGGCACCGCCCCACCCAGCCTTTTTCGCCCCCGCCAGCCCCTCTCGACCGATTTCGTAACTGATTACACAGTAACAATTTGCAAGCCAGATCCTGCCCGCCGCGCCGGCCCCGATGCCCGTCGCCCCATCCCAGCGACCGCCGCCGCCGCCCACGGCACCCCCATTGCCCTAGTAACGAGCGCCTGACGATTTGGGGCACCCCCGTAAGGAGGTGGATAGAATGTCCCGCTACACACTCACAAACGCCTTTGCCTTGCTTGTCTGCTCAACACTCCTCTTTGCCTCTTTTGGATGTGAGTCGGTCACGGCACCTGAGTCCTCCGAGGACTTCTTCGTCGTTGACGGGCCCAACTTTGTCCGCATTCTGTCCACCTCCTCATCGGGGGACTACGAGCCGATGGCGATGAGCGGACCCGTGTCCGCGATGGTCTCCGCCTCCGAGGGCGGAACCCTCACCAACGGCCGCGTCACCCTCGAGTTCCCGGCGGGTGCCCTCAGTGAAGACACCGAGATCACCATGGAAATGCTTAACGACGGCACGCTCGGCGTCGAACTGAGCCCGCACGGCATTCAGTTCAACGCGCCGGTCGTGCTGTCGATGGGTTTGGAGGGGACGACTGCGGAGGGGATGGCAGCGAGTCTAGCGACGTATTACGACAATCCCGAGTCGGGTCAGCACGAGCCCATCCCGATGGCAGCGCCCGTTGACGCCAACACCACGCGCGCGCTCATCGATCACTTCTCCAAGTACAGAGACGGGTCCAACGGCTGAGTCGAAAGACAGCTCGCCAAAAGGGGCTGCTAGTTCGCTAGCAGCCCCTTTCTTTTCAGAATAAGTAGCTCATCAAGCAGCGTTGCGATATCCGGACGTGATGTCATCCTCTTGCCAATACCACACTCCATGGCGTTGGCAACCTGCGTCCTCAACTGTCGCATGTAGCGCTCCGCGGCATTCTTCACGCCCACCCGGTTTCCAATTCTTGCATAAGCACGGATCAGCGTTTCATCCATGCGGAGAGCCAGCTCCGCGTGCTTCAGCCACCTTCTCTCGACCTCACACGCCCGGGCGCGTTTGAGCACAACGGCCCTACCGTCTCTACGGATGAACGCTAGCATGAGCTCGACGAGCCGTGCTTCTGCTCCCACCAATGGATTCTCGATCCGGCCCGATATGACTTTGACCGCACTGAGCAAGCGCTCGCACGCTCGGAAGTTGCCAAGCTCCAGCTGAGTGACCGCCTCTCTCAACCTGGCGCGGCCCGCATCGTCGTCCCAACCGGCTTCGTGGTACATCTTTCGCGCGATCCGGTAACTCGCCGCAGCTTTTGCATAGTCTCCCCGGTGCCGCCAGTGGTCCCCGATAAGCGTCTCCAAGTACCCACGCCTAGACGCGTCCCCATAGAACGCCTTGTCCCTGGCGAGAGAATGCACGCGGGATGAGATGTTTTCGTCGTGACACTGCAGCGCCAACTCCAGCTCTACGAGCCGCGCAAGTAACGCTATTCTGGGATCGTCGATATTCCCGCTCATCCTAAGGGCCATTTCAACGTACTCAGACGCTGTGCCCACATGCCCGATCTGCTGCTGGAGCATTCCGTAGCGAATGATCATCGCCACAACCCTGCTGCGTTGCGCGAGCGCCTCCGCCAGACGGGTTGCCCGCTCCAGATGACGCAGGGCTCGGTCGTAGTCATCAAGCTCATAGTACAGCGTGCTGGCATTGAAATGATGCTGGTGAATGCGACGAAGTAGCCCATTGCGCCTTGCCGACCGAAGGCCGGCCGCGATCATCCGTTTCGCCACAGTTAACTTTCCGTCCGTGAAAAGCTCTGTCGCGAGTGCAGCCTCTGCGGCACCGATCAAGTCCACGTGGCCCAGTTGCCGTGCTTTAGAGAGTGCCTTCCTAAGATACTTTCGAGCCTCGTCTCGCTGACCAAGCGCGTCCATGGCCAGCGACGTATAGAGGAACGAGCGCGCCCTGTACTCGGCATCTAATGCACGGTGTTTCTTTTGGACTCTACTAAGAATCTGCAGCGCGTTCTGGTTCCGCCCGAGATTGTGCTCGGCCAGCCCCAGCATGACTTCGGTCCGCAGCCTGACCGGACGCGCCTCCGGTAGTCGCCTCCAGCACCGGTGGATGAACGCCTTGCTGTCTGTCGGGCTCCGCGACATGATCATCGCGTAAGCGACAATCGGCATGACCGTTACCGGTAGTGGGTCCGGCCCGGATACGAACTCGTCGGTCAACGACAAGATTCGCGGGTAGTTCTGCTCGGCCCAGTACGCGAGTATGCGCTTCTTCAGGAACCACCTTCGAAGTGCTACCGCCGCCGACTCCGTATTCCGCACTCGCTTGGACTCGCAGAGCTGTCCGCCGCTTTCGCAAGCCGTGTGCAACACCTCGCGCGACCGAACACGCTCTGCCAACCGCACGGCGCGCATGTAGCCAATCATGGCGTCACGATATCGACCGACTTGCTGGTGGTGGAACGCAAGCTTCGCGTGACCATTTGGATCGCCCGTAGGCGCCGAATCTGACAAGCGCGCTATCCATCGTGCATGAATGCGCCGCCGATCCGCTCGCGGTATCAGTCCGCTCGCTCGCTGCGGAATCGAATCGGCTGCGGCCAGCTTTCCCGATGCGTGGTCCACATGCGCAAGACCATACGACTCCAGTCGACTTGCGTAGTGGACAACCGCGGCGGCCGAGAGTCCGGTGACCGCCACTACATCATCGGTAGTTGCATACCCGGGATGCGCTGAAAGCGCCCAGAAGAACTCCTGCTCCTCGGGCGGGAGCAGCTTCAGCAGTTCTTCCACACGCCCACGGTGAGCCCGCTGTGCCTGTTGCAGATTCAAGTCCCGATCAATCAGCCACTGACGGCCGCGGTAGCGTAGCCGTCCAGACGCAAAGTCACTTCGAATGGCTCCGATCAGCATGCCGGGTGATCTCGACGTCTTGGCCGCTCGCTTCCGCACCACCTCAAGCGAACGGGCAGACAGCACTCGTCCCCTGAATACATCGACGATCCGACCAATGCCCTTGTCGTTTAGCGGCTCGATCGCTGTGCCGGTCTTCTCGCCTCGTCTACGGATTGGAGATGCCGTCCGGGCCTGATGGAGCGCATAGATCGCGATGTCCTCACGTTTGTCCGAGATGATGCCAAGTCGTGTATCGGTGTATTCCGCGAACGCCCGTTCTTCTTCTGTCAGACTGCCATCATGATCTAAGAGAACCAAGCAGCCGCCTCGTTCGGCCATCACCTCGAGGTGCCGCCATATTTCGGCGCGACGCGCTTCAATGGTGAGATTCGCAAGGCGGTGCGAGAGCCTAAGGTAGTCCGACTGTTCTCCAGTGCGAAACACGCTTATGCCGCGGATCGCCGCCTCGCATGCAAGCGACTCGACAAAATAGCTCTTTCCCGAACCAGTCGACCCCGTGAGAACGTGTATCCGTTCAATAGGGATTCCGCTCGGTGTTTCCGGATCCGGAGCGCTCCCGGTGCGCGATTTGCCCTCCTGTTGCGGATGTCCGGATACCCGTAGCAAGTCGGACCAGCTACTCGCGTTCCTGGCAGCAATCCGTACGGGCGGAGGGACAGCGGCACGCTCGGCTCGCCCATAGTCTACCTGGCGCGCGATTTCGGTAATCCACCCGACCATTCTGCTCCAGGCATCTGTGTCACCGGTGAGCCCCAATGAGTTGATCAGGCTCAGCCCATAGGCCTTCTCCAACTCCTCGATGCCGCCTGTCATGTGCCCGATCGCCGCTCGTCGCAGTCCCTCGAACGCTTCCAGTCGCGCGTTCACGTCCTTAGCCAACAGCTCAAGAACGTGAGGGTAGATCTCCGCCCACTCCAGCCGTTCTTCCTCGAAGGCCGCCTCGCCGTTCAGATGCCCCGCAACGACGTCTCGCGCGCTTCCCTCGAACGGCAACCGGCCTGCGAGCAGCTCGTAGAGCGTCACGCCCAGGCTGTAGTAGTCCACTGCCCGCGTCAGACGATCCTTCCCGCTGATCACTTCGGGCGCCATGTATGCGACCGTCCCCACCATCTTCGCGCGCTCGCCGGGCTCGCGCCGGTGGATCAGCCCGAAGTCGATCAGTGTCACGATCGGCAGCTCGCGGCCATAGGCGTTCGTGCGTCGCACGAGTATGTTCGACGGTTTGATGTCCTGATGCAGGAGATCGTAATCGTGGATGAAGCCGAGCACTTCGCAGAGCTCGTAGATCAGCACCCACAGATCTTCGGGGTGATCGCGGAAATATGTGTCCAGCGACTGGCCGTCCACATACTCCATGACCATGTAGCGGCCCTGTTCACCCAGCCAACCGTAGTCGTACACCTCGGGGAGGCTCGGGTGGTGCAGTTGGCGAAGTATGCGGTACTCATCCTCGTACCGGCGGAGCACCTCGGGTTTGGCCACGCCCTCGGGCTTCAGGACTTTCGCCGCACGAATGGCGCCATTGCGAGAGTCACGAACGCGATAAACCCATGCGGCAGCGCCCTGGCCGACGAGGTCGAGAACCTCGTAGCGATCGCCGAGGGTCTCGATCGTGGACGTATTCTGGATGGCGGTTCTTGCCATGGAAGTAGTTCGCGCGCGGCCGGCGCCGCGACTCCTCGCGCTGTCGAACCATAGTGTGCACGGTTTGGCGCCGGACTGCAACGTTGCTCGGGGTACCCAGCGACGAGAACCTGGCAAGAGTAGGCAAAGAAAAAGGGCCGTCCGACGGCCCCGCAGGTGGAGAATCTCTCGAAGGCGCTAAACTGCTCGCCTTGCAGTGATCTCCGCACGCGTGGCGATGTTGAGGCGCTTCATCTTGGCGAGGAGTGTCGTGCGAGGGACCCCGATCTCCTCCGCCGTGCGCATCCGGTTCCAGTCGTTCTTTTCCAGAGCCTCGAGGATCAGCCGCCGCTCGAACTCCTCCACCGTCCGCTCCAGGATCCCGTCGGCCCGCCGCTTGCGGCTCAGGTAGCCCTTGATCTCGTCCGACAGCATACCGAACCGGATCGTCTCCGCATTCCCAATGAGTGAGACGATCCGCAGTACCTCATTATAGAGCTCGCGCACGTTGCCCGGCCATTCGTAGAGCTCCAGCGCCTCCATCGCCTTCATGTCGATCTGGAAGTACCGGTCTACGAGACCGTTGTACAGCGCGCACTCGCGTAGGAAGTGCCGGATCAAAAGCGGTATGTCGCGCCGCCGGTCGCGAAGCGGTGGAATTGCCAGCTTCACGGCCCCCAGCCGATAGAACAGGTCGCGGCGGAAGCGCCCTCTCTGCACCTCGCGCGCCAGGTCCCGGTTAGTCGCCGAAATGATCCGTACGTCCCCCCGATGAACCGTGTTCTCGCCCAGGCGCCGGTACTCCCCGTTCTCCAAGAGCCGCAAGAGCTTCACCTGAAGCTCCTCGCCCATCTCCCCCACTTCGTCCAGGAACAGCGTGCCGCCACCCGCCTCTTCCACCAATCCCACACGGTCCGCCACCGCGTCCGTGAACGCGCCGCGCACATGCCCGAAGAGCTGACTCTCGAGGAGACTCACCGGCATCCCACCCGCGTTGACCGCCACGAACGCCTTCTCGTGACGCGGACTCGCCCCGTGAATCGCGCGCGCGAAGAGCTCCTTGCCCACGCCCGTCTCGCCTTCTACATGGATCGGCGCGCGCGACGCGCTCGCGCGCTCCGCCAGTCGGATCAAGCGAATCATGCCTGGATCCGCAGTGAGGATCTCCTTGAAACTCCCGCGGGGGTGTATGCGACGCGCGTCCTCCGGCTCGTCGCTCATGAACGCCTCCGACTCCGCCTTCACTCCGCGCGCACCCACTTCTTCCATGGCGACGCGCTCCAAGGCCTCCGCGCCCGCCAGCAGGAACTCCACCTGCCTCGGTCCCACCGATCGCGTGCTGTCGAAAAGCGTGCAAAGGACGTATCCCCACTCGCCGGGTGCCGGTACCGCGACCATCGTCTGCCCCGTGAACGCTGGCACCACCTTTGGTTCTCCGTCGACGCCGAGGAACGTCGCGTCCCGATCCCGGTCCAGCCGCCGGATGATCTCTTTCGCCTCGGCCTTGGGAAGGTTGTACGTGATCCGTATCTCGTGTCCGCCCTTGCGCCGCCGCACCAGAAACAACCCCTCCGCACCCACGCTCTGCGCCACCTGGTACGCCATCTCCGTGCGCATCTCCTCCATCGGGAAACGCGCCTCCTCGTACACCCGGCAGATCGTCTTCAGCTCCTCCGCATTGGCCACGCTCGTGCGCAGGATCGCCTGGTCCAGCTCCGAGCTGGCCGTCTCCAGGAGCTCCTTCACCTGCTCCCGATCGCACGACTGAAGACCCTCGTAGTGACTCTCCGCCGTCTCCAGGTGTGAGCGGGCATCCTCGTAAAGCCTCAAGGCCGTGGCATTCCGCGCCAGATGTGCGCTCGCCTGGCACTCGAAGAACGGCACCTCGAGCTTCCGGGCGAGCTGCCGGGCCTCGATCAGATGCGCCTCCGCATCCGCGTTTCCCTGTTCGACAAGGAACGCCCCGTACGCCAGGCTCGCCTTCATCAGCTCGTAGCACTCGTGAATGCTCTTGAGCGTGTGGATCGCCGCCTCGAACGCCGATTTCGCTCGCAACCGTCTCCCCTGCGCGGCGTGCACCTGCCCCAGTACCCGCAGCACCGCCCCGAGCTCGTGTCGATCGCCGATCTTCTTGCAGAGCGCGACACAACGCAGGCCCAGTGCTTTCGCATCATCGTGTTGGGCATGTCGATAGCCGAATTCGGCCAGCCGGCACAGCACTGACGTCATCATGTCCGTATCAGGAAGTCCCTCAATCACAATTGACAACTCTTCTTCAAGATACTTGTGCGCCTCCGTACATCGATTCATTTCGATATACAGCTCTCCCAAAACCTCCCGTACCAGGGCACGGTCCCGCACACAGTCGCTCACATCTAAAGCTGTGAGTAAACTCATAAGATCGCGCTCTGCTTCATCAAAACGTCTCTGTAGAACCTTGACGCGGCACATATCTACCCCGGTCCATCGAAGGCTTGGCGTCACCTGCGCTGGAAGCTCCGCCAGGTTCTCCCGGAGAACACTGGATCTTTCTAGATGCTCAAGAGCCGATTTCCACCCGTCTTTTGACAACAACACTCCCTGCCGCCTTAGGACGTTCGCAATGTTTAGGCATGAAAGTGAACGCAGCCACATGATCCCGTGTCTTGCAGCAACGCTCTGAGCTCGTGTGTACAGCCTGAACGCTGCGTCAAGGTTGCCCATTCGCCTCTCGAACACCCCACGGTCATTGAGCGCAATCGCATGGGAAACCGTATAACCGAATCGGCGATAGGTTGCTACGGCCTGCTGGAAACACTCGTCGGCGTCAGCGGGGCGGCCCAAGTTCATGTAAGCTATCGCAAGAATGTGTGTGGCTTTTGCGTAAAGAAAATGGTGTTCTGTAGCTTGCAGTTCCTCGCGCACCGACTCAAGCAAGTTCGCTGCTTCCTTGAATCTCTCTGCCTTTCTCCACAGTACCATTGATCGTGTCACGATAGCTGCATGAGCAACTGCTGTGCTCAACTCGTTCTTCTCAATAACCACGATCTCGGCGAGAAGCTGCTCGGTCGTTTCAGTGCAGTAGAGGCTTCTGTTGGCTATGACAGCTAGCTTTATGAGAGCTTTTGAATCGGATTCGAGTCCGGGGGCAGAGAGAAGTTCTTCGCAAACCCGATCTCTACCCGGCCCCGGGTACGTTTCGGGGAGTTCGATCACGAAGGTGAACTTATCCTTCGCTTGAAGAACTGCGTGCTGAAGACTGTCACTCTGCGTACGTTGATTCTCCATAGTGCGTTAGGCTCAGCTTCTGCAAGGTAGTAGCAGTTTAACAGGAACACGGCCGGTGTGTCAATGCCGTGGTTATCTCTGAAGTCCGCGGTTATGCGGTGTGGCTCTCTGAGCGGGACCTTACGGAAGCACAGCGGTGTCGAGATTTCGACACCCTTACTGGCAGAGGGCGATCGACACCAGTGCCGCCGGGACACGCGTATGGCACGGTCTTTCCGGGGCACGCGGCCTCTGCCCCCTACCCCCGCAGCAAATAGTCGATCGTCGAGACCACCCGCACCGGCTTGAGGTCGTTGCGCTGGGTGAAGAGGAAGGTGGGGCCGCCGGGGCCGTACTCGGGGCCGGACGGCAGGACGACATCGCCGGCGCTCCCAGCAGAGTAGGAGGCCCTCCGCGCCCGTGTCCTCTAGATCGACGTTTCACAAGCGCGGGGCAAATGGCATATGATTCGGGGGCCACTGGTCCCGTTGCCCTGGTAATGCCATGATGCTGAACGTCCTCGTCGCGTGGATTGGATTCCTGATGGGCTGCGTCTCGGGCATGGTCACCGGGCTGTTCTTCCACGGCGAGAACTGGCTAGGTGGGTACGCGTCGTGGCCGCGACGGATGATCCGGCTCGGACACCTGGCTTTCTGGGGCCTCGCCTTCCTGAACCTCGCGTTCGCCCTGACCGCCCGGGCCTTGGGGCTCACGTCGGGCCTCAACGTGGCATCCACGCTCTTGATCGTCGGCGCTATCACGATGCCACTCGTGTGTTACCTGAGTGCGTGGAGGTCGCATTTCCGACGCGTGTTCTTCGTTCCTGCCCTCTCGGTAACGGTCGCCGTCGTCCTCTTTCTGCTGAAGATAATCGAACAATGAAGATCGCACTCATCGCAATGAGCGGTATTCGCGTCCATGATCGAGAGCTACTCGAGCTCGGACTCACGCTCCCCGGCTTTGTCGAACGTAGCAAGACCATCGCGTCCTTGCCGAGCCTGGGCCTCCTCACACTCGCGGCACTAACAGCGCCGAGTCACGAGGTTCAGTACATCGAAATGCCCGACTTGCCGCCGGGGGGCACGACGCCCGGGAATTTCGACCTCGTCGCCATCTCGAGCTACACTGCCCAGATAGACGAGGCGTATGAGCTGGCCCAACGCTACAGGAGCCGGGGTGTTCCCGTGGTCATGGGTGGGCCCCATGTCACAGCCCTACCGGAAGAGGCATTGCGCTTCTGCGACACGGTCGTGATCGGCGAGGGCGAGCCGTGCTGGTCCGAGGTGCTGGAAGACGCCGAAGCGTCCGCACTCAAGCAGCGCTACGGTTCGCGCAAGGGCAACTACGATCTGGCCGATGCCCCCGTCCCCGCGTTCGAGCTCCTCGACATCTCGGAGTACAACCGGCTCACGGTGCAGACGAGCAGGGGATGCCCGCACCTGTGCGAGTTCTGCGCCGGCTCCGTGCTGCTCACGGATAGGTACAAACAGAAGCCGGTCTCGAACGTTCTGAAAGAGATCGATCGCATCCTTTCGATCTGGGACCAGCCGTTCATCGAGTTTGCGGACGACAACAGCCTGGTGAACCGCGCTTACTGGAAGGAACTGCTCCCGCCGCTGAAGGAGAAGAAAATCCGTTGGTTCGCGGAAACCGACCTGTCAGTGGCCGACGACGACGATCTCCTTGACCTGATGAAGGCGACCGGTTGTGCGCAGGTGTTGATTGGACTGGAGAGCCCCAACCAAACCGGCCTGAATGGCCTTGAGCTGAAGAGCGATTGGAAGCTCAGGAAGCTGCCGCACTACAAGGATGCGATCAGGAACATCCAATCCCATGGCATCACGGTGAACGGCTGCTTCGTCATCGGATTGGACGGACACACGACCGACGTGTTCGACGAGATCTTCGAGTTCGTGAAGGATGCCGAGCTCTACGAAGTCCAGATCACTGTTTTGACGGCCTTTCCGGGCACTCCCCTGTACGAGCGACTGAGTCGGGAGGGACGGCTGATCGAGCCCGAGAACTGGAAGAAGTGCACGCTTTTCGATCTCAACTACCAGCCGGCGAACATGTCCCCACAGGACATGCGGGACCGGTTCAGAAAG
>JAOTUR010000114.1 GCA_029863805.1 Candidatus Krumholzibacteriia bacterium
GAGACTCCAACATCGGGCGGGGATGAAGCGACTCCGTCTTATGCCAAGGATGTTGACCTGATCTCTTTGGACCACGCAAGTCTGAATAGAGTATGGGACGGCTTCGTTACGTATGTGAGACAGAAGAAAGTAGCGCTAGGGGTCTGCCTCATCTCTGGCAGGTTGAAATCCTTCGACGACGGTGCCTTCACGATAGATTTTTCCAAGAGCCTGTCGTTTCAGAGAGACCAAGTGGAAAGAGCGACAAACAGAAAGTTTCTCAAGGGAATGATGAGCAAGTATTTTGGTCGCGATCTCGAGCTTGTTTGCGTCAGCGGTGAACGGGAGGCCAACGGGGAGCAGAGAGGTTCATCCGTTGTCCCCGGCTCCGGGGATGCGGCGTCTGGCGCACGCCCCATCGACGCCAAACCCATCGTAAAGAAGATCCTCAGCGACTTCGATGGTGAGATTATCCGTTACCACCCGCAATAAGGAGTCTAGAAAATGGCAAACATTACAAAACTGATGAAGCAAGCACAAGAGATGCAGACCAAAATGGCGAAGCTACAGGAAGAGCTCGCCCACAAGGAGGTCGAGGGCTCCAGCGGTGGTGGAATGGTAACGGTCACGATGAACGGCCAGCAGGAGGTTCTCGCCATCAAGATCGACCCGGAAGTGTTTAACGACGGCGACCAGGAGATGTTGGAGGATCTCCTTGTTGCTGCTGTTAACGAGGCACGACGTCAGGCGCTCGATCTAGCCAAAGAGGAAATGTCCAAGCTAACGGGTGGCCTGCCCATGCCCGGTCTCTTCTAGCGGCCGTCACCTTATCCACGGTGGCCGTTATAATCAATCCACAGTCCTATCGAGGGAACAAGGCGAGCTTCTTGCTTTTAGAAAGGAGTGTCAGATGGAGTACGGCTCCGAGACTCTGGCTAGCCTGATAAGGCTATTCGCAAAGATGCCGGGCATTGGGTTCAAGACGGCACAGCGTCTGGCGCTGCACCTCCTACGATGCGAAGACAAGGAGGTAGAAAAACTCGGGCAAGTCATCCTAGGTCTCAAGCAGACGGTCGGTTTCTGCAAGAGTTGTGGGGGCATAACCGAGCTCGAAGAGTGTGCAATTTGCACTAATCCGGCTCGGAACCGCGAGATGGTGTGCGTGGTTGAGGAACCACGCGACCTGATAATCCTCGAGAATACGGGACAGTACAAGGGGCTCTATCACGTGCTACACGGGGTGCTGTCACCTGTCGACGGCGTTGGTCCGGAGGACCTCAATTTGAGGCATTTTGAGGAACGGGTCAGAGCAAATAATATCAAAGAGGTGATAGTTGCCACCAACCCCACCGTCGAGGGGGACGCTACAGCTCTTTATATTGCAAGAGCTTTGGAGCCCCTGGGGTGTTCTGTCACAAGACTTGCAAGAGGGCTGCCGATGGGAGCAACGCTCGAATTCGCGGATGATGTCACGCTCGCTCGAGCGATAGAGAGGCGGGAAGAGCTCTAATCGACGAGAATGTTTTCAAGGCAGAGTACTCATGGTCAAGACCGACTGGACAATATACGAAGAAGATTATTGGGCGATAAATAGCGAGCTCAAGGAACTCCTGAAGAATTCCAACTCGCAGAGCGTCCTCCTCATTGACAAAACCGGTCAAATGATCGCGAGCGTGGGTATCGAGCCCGACTTCGATCTGATGAGCTTCGCCTCGCTTTGTGCTGCGGACTTCGAGGCCAACAGCCAGTTGGCCAAGCTCATTGGCGAAAAAGATTTTTCGACCCTGTATCACCAAGGCTCAGACGAGAGCATGTACCTGGCCAAGGTTGCCTCACATATAATTCTCGTCGTACTGTTCAACAAGCGAACGACCCTTGGACTCGTTCGGCTTCGAGTCAAAAAGGCGGTGGAAGGACTCAACACAATCCTTCCCCGACTGTTCGAAAAGCTCGAGTATGAGAACGAAGAGCTAAAGGAATTCGATCAAGAATTTACGGACGAACTCAACAAAGAAATCGATGCATTATTCTCCGATTGATGCAGGGAGCGAGCGATGTCGCTCATAAATTACTCTTCTCGCGAAATCAACTGCAAGATAGTCTACTACGGCCCTGGTCTCTGCGGTAAGACCACCAATATTCAGCACGTCTATAACAAAGTCGCGCCCGAGACGAAAGGCAAGCTCATCACGCTGGCCACCGAAATGGATCGGACACTGTTTTTTGACTTTCTTCCTCTCGAACTGGGAACGGTCAAAGGATTCAAGACCCGTTTCCATTTGTACACCGTGCCGGGCCAAGTCTATTACGACGCCAGCCGTAAACTGATTCTTCGGGGTGTGGACGGAGTTGTTTTTGTCGCCGACTCACAAACATCACGGTTCGATGCAAATATTGAAAGTTTGTACAACCTTCACGAGAATCTCGAGGAGTACAAGCTCAAGGTAGATGATATGCCTTACGTCATCCAGTACAACAAGCGCGATATGTCGGATATCATGGATGTTACGGATCTCGAGCAGGAGTTGAATCCAGACGGCTACCCCAGCCTAGAGGCCGTGGCAATACAAGGAGCCGGTGTATTCGACACACTGAAGATCGTTGCCAAAGGCGTTCTCCAGAAGCTCTCCCAGAACTAAATCACATCTCTTTTGTCCAGCCGTTCGGTCGAGGGCGTCGCCTCCTTTATCAGAGGATAGCGAGATACTATTTGCGGCTGTAAAAGCCCGACGTGTATGATGTATTCCAGACGTAATTTCCGTGGGGTTAGAGAGGAGCGCGACCGTGAAATTCATCAGTAAACTTATCGGGACGTTTGGCTTTAGCGGGTTTTTCCCGATCGCTCCTGCGACCTTTGCGAGCTTCATCTTTGTCGTCCTTTATGCGGGTGTGCCTGGGGGTAAAGTACTCGCGAATCCAATTGTTGTTCTCGTGACTCTCGTTTTGTCGGTGCCGCTATCAACACATCTTGAGAAGAATTACGGTCACGATGCGCACTGCATTGTCATCGACGAGGTCGTCGGCATGCAGGTGATTTTCCTGTGGGCGACCCCGAGCGTGATCGGCGTGATTCTGGCTTTTTTCCTATTCCGCTTCTTTGATATCGTCAAGGTGCCACCCGCGCAACAGTCGCAGAGGCTGCCTCGAGGATATGGAATTGTCTGCGACGACATCATCGCCGGGTTGTACACACGGCTTGCGCTGATTATTGTGGCGCTACCGTTTCCAGCAGTTGGCCAGTTTGCTTAACCGGAAAAGAAGCGCGAGTGACCAAGACAAACGAAGTTGAAGTCATCCTTGTCGGCAGCGAACTCCTAAAGGGTGAAAGAAGTGATAGGCATCTTGCCTTTATCGGACGATTGCTACTGGCGGTGGGCGTACGCTTGAACGAGGCGCACGTGGTTGCAGACGACAAATCGAGGCTGGCACGATTGATACGCGATCGGGCAAGAGCGGCGAGAGTCGTTGTGATTACGGGTGGGCTGGGACCCACGCACGACGATATCACTCGTGAGAGCGTGGCCGAGGCGTTTGGTGTGCCTCTCGAGTTTTATGAAGACGAGTGGGAGAAGATTGAGAGAATATTTCAGCGTCTTGGCGGCCGGGCCGACGACAGCAACCGGCGACAGGCTTATTTCCCTCGCGGGGCCGAACCGATAGCAAATGCGCGCGGCACCGCTGCGGGCTTTGTGATGGACAGGGAGGGGTGTCTGGTGGCGGCTCTTCCCGGCCCACCTCGCGAGTTGATTCCAATGGTGGAAGATGCCGTCCTCGAACGCATCGGCGGGGTTTTTGGAAGGAGAGGCATTTATTGCGAAACATTTCGAACGACAGGGATCGGTGAGTCCAACATGACACCGATGGTCAAGTCGATATTCGACAAGTACGACGAATTCGTGTTTTCATCGCTCCCCCATATCGGTGGCGTCGACATCGTAATCACTCAGCAACGGGAGGACGTCGACCGCTCATTTATCGAAGCCCGCGCGAACGAATTCGAGCAGGAGCTGCGGGCGGTTCTTGGTTTCAGAGTCTATGGTAAGGGCGACGCCGATCTGGCAGCAGTCCTTGGCCGCGAGCTGGTGAACCAGGAAGCGACGCTGGCGATAGCAGAGTCGCTCACCGGTGGGTGGATCGGCAAGCGAATCACCGACGTTGCCGGTAGCAGTCGCTATTTGCTGGCGGATGTGGTCGCGTACGACAACCCGGCGAAGTTGACTCTTTTGGATGTCAAGACTGAGTTCCTCGAGAAACACGGCGCGGTAAGCGCCGCCGTATGCCGGGAGATGGCCGAAGGGATCAGGCAGAGAACCGGAGCCACCTACGGGCTTGCGACGACGGGCATCGCGGGTCCCGGTGGCGGCAGCAAGGAGAAACCGGTAGGATTGAGTTACTATGGTTTGACGTGGGATGGTGGAGGGGACATCCGTGACCATGTCTTTCCTGGTAACCGTGAAGATGTCCGGGAGCGCGTGACTTACGCGGCGCTCTTTCTGCTCTTTAGGAGGCTGCGGTCGCGCCTCGAGGTTGACCCGGCTTAGCGGCATTGGGGCTGCGATGAGACTCTTCTTTGCGGTCGACTTGTCGGATTCGGTCAGGGCCACAATCCGGCAGGCTATCGAGGATATACCCATCGCCAGTCCACCGTGGCGCTGGGTGGAACCGGCAAATCTCCACATTACACTCAAGTTTCTCGGTGAGATACCGCAGAAGTGGATCGAGGGTCTGGCCGACTGTGCTCACCTGGTGTGCCGAAGCGAACCGTTTTCGATACGTCTGAGGCGTTTGGGCGGTTTTCCCAGTCTGTCGCGGCCCAGGGTGTTGTTTTATCGCGCGGAGGAGGGCGCCAAGCCCCTCGAGACTCTGGCGCAAGAACTCGACCGGGAGCTGTTCGAGCGCTTGGGCATAGCGCGCGAGAAACGGCCGTTTCGGGCGCATCTGACGATCGCCCGCATCAAGCAGAATCTTTCTCCCCAGATCGTTAGGCTTCTGCAAACGGTACCACCGCTTGGCGAAGCCTCGCAAAGGGTCGAAAACTTGGTGCTCATGAAGAGCACGCTTCGCCCGGAAGGCGCCGTATATCATCCTCTTAAAGAGTTTGCACTGTCAAAATCGAAGTGCTAGTATTCGGTGTAAATCCGGTATCATTCGCGGTCCTTCCTGTGGCCCGGTGGGTTTGGCTCGGGTGCGGGTTGCGAATGCAGACCGGTCGAGGTGTGGATGTGGGGTAGGTCTGTGGAAAGGGGAAAGAAATGAAGAGCGGCGCAAAAACAGGTCTCGATAAAGCAAAGGCGATCGATCTCGCGGTCGCCCAAATCGAAAAGCAATTCGGCCATGGGTCCATCATGAGGCTTGGCGACGAATCCTCGATCGTTCCCGTGGAATCGATCCCGACGGGTAGCCTCAGTCTCGACGTCGCTCTCGGTGTAGGTGGTGTGCCTCGGGGAAGGATCATCGAGGTGTACGGCCCGGAGGGCTCGGGTAAAACGACACTTACCAGCTCTATCATCGCCCGCGCTCAGATGGGCGGTGGTCTGGCCGCGTTTGTCGATGCAGAGCACGCTTTTGACCTGGGTTACGCCAAGAAGATTGGTATCGATGTCGAAAATCTTCTCATCTCGCAGCCTGACACCGGTGAGCAGGCGCTGGAAATTGCCGAGGTTCTGGTGAGAAGCGGGGCTCTGGATATTGTCGTGGTTGATTCGGTCGCAGCGCTGGTGCCGGCCGCGGAGCTCAACGGCGACATGGGTGATACTCACGTGGGTTTACAAGCGAGGTTGATGTCACAGGCGCTTCGTAAATTGACTGGTGTGGTGTCCAAAACCAGGACCTGCCTTGTTTTCACCAACCAAATTCGTATGAAGATCGGTGTGATGTTCGGTAGCCCCGAGACGACGTCGGGAGGAAACGCGTTGAAGTTTTATAGCTCGGTGCGGATGGACATTCGACGTATCGGTGCTCTCAAAGAGGGCGAAACGGTGTCCGGCAACCGCACCAAGGTCAAGGTGGTAAAGAATAAGGTGGCACCGCCGTTCCGCTTCGCCGAGTTCGATATTCTATATGGCGAAGGCATTAGCTACGAAGGCGACTTGATCGACTTGGGTGCCAGCATCGACGTGATAACCAAGAGCGGTACCTGGTATTCCTACGGAGATGAAAGACTGGGGCAGGGCAAGGAAGCGGCCAGGACTTTTCTAAAGAACAACTCCAAAATCGCGGAGGAAGTGGATGCGAAGATCCGCGCCCACTTTGGGATCGCCCCGCCACGGGCCGCGTCTGCCGGTGACGGAGCCGCAAAGATGGCGGCCACGGGTGACAAGGATACTACGGCAAAAAAGGTCAGCGTTCGGCCGGCGGTTGCGGTAGACAAAGGCCGTTCGGGTAGCGTGCGCGCTCCCAAGAAGTAATGTCTGAAAGCGTTGTCGAATTGAAACCGCGCCCTCGGAACCGGGTTTTCATCAGGCTTTCCGGGGGGCGGTTTTTTACCGTTCCTGAGCCCGAAACCTACCCGCTCGAACCAGGTTCCACCCTATCCGACGAAGACATCGACAGGCTTGCCCGGGTCGACCAGTACTTTCGAGGAAAGGATAAGGCTCTGCGGCTTTTGGCCATAAGACCCAGAACTCGTCAGGAGATCTACCGCGCCCTGGAAGCGATGGGGTTACTGCCGGCGATTCAAAAAGGCATCGTGGCCGATCTGCAGGAGACGGGACTCATTGACGACTTGCGGTTCACGCGCGACTATGTGCGCAATCGCATGGAAACCAAAGGCTTTGGGCCCCATCGATTGAAGTTCGATCTAAAGCGACTCGGTGTGGGTGCGGGCATCGTGGAGAAGGTGTTTGCTGAGGAGATTAGCGGCGAGCGGCAGGAAGCGATGGCTTGGGACCTCGTCCGTAAGAAGCTCGCTTCACGAAGGCCCGACGAAGGTGACATCCGTCGGCTAGGCGCGCATCTGAGACGCAAAGGATTGGACTACGAAATCATCAATCGAGTGATGTATCGATTATTGCGCAGGTCAAACAGTGACACGGAATGCGAATGATCCGGAAATGACTAGCAATCCAAAGAAGAGTTCCACCCGCGAGCCCCGGCGCAAGGCTGTCACCCAGAGAATGAAGAAGTACTCTGGCAAGTTTATCGCCGAGAGCTTTCTCGAGTACTATCGGCAGCGGGGCCACACGATTTGTCCCTCTGCGCCGCTGGTCCCCGACGATCCGACGTTGCTCTTCACCGCTGCGGGCATGGTGCCCTTCAAGGCTTACTACAGCTCGCCGGACGCGGCGCCGTATCCGACGGCGGTCTCGGTACAGAAGTGCCTGCGCGCGGGAGGCAAGCAGAGCGATCTTGAAAACGTCGGTCGCACGCTCCGTCATCATACTTTTTTCGAGATGCTGGGCAACTTCAGCTTTGGAGACTACTTCAAGAAGGAAGCGATCGATACCGCGTGGGAACTCTCCGTCGATGTGTGGGGTATCGATCGCAGCCGCATCTGGATATCGGTGTATCAGGATGACGACGAGGCCTTCGGTCTGTGGGCGGAGCGCATCGGAATCCCGAAGCGGCGCATCATCCGCCTGGGTAAAAAGGACAACTTCTGGGGCCCCGTGGGAGATACCGGCGTATGCGGGCCGTCTTCCGAACTGCATTTTGACACCGGCGCGGAGCGTGGGTGTGGAAAAGACACTTGTTTGCCGGGTTGCGAGTGCGATCGCTTCATCGAGTTCTGGAACCTGGTTTTTCCGCAGTTCTTTTTTACCGAGCAGGGCAGCTACGATCCGTTACCTCGCCCAGGCATCGATACCGGTATGGGGCTCGAGCGCGTCGCGTTCATCCTGCAGGAAGTCAAGGATAACTTCCATACCGATCTCTTCCTGCCCGTTCGGGAGGCGGTCAAAGAGGCATTACCAAGAAAACGAAGCTTGGAAAAGGCAGAGGTCGCGGTGAATATCGCCAGTGACCACGTCCGGTCGCTGGTTTTTGCCCTCTCCGAGGGCGTCATGCCCTCCAACGAGGGTAGGGGTTATGTGTTGAGGCGGTTGCTGCGCCGAGCCCTTACCAAGATGCATCCCTTCGGGGTCAAAAAGCCTTTTCTGTCGGCTGCGGTCGAGGCCGTGACCGATACAATGGGCGAGCGTTATCCAGAGGTTTTGCAACGATCCGAGTTGGTCAAGAAGGTAATCACGGCAGAGGAAGAGCACTTTCTCTCGACCATCGAGCAGGGGTGGAACAAATTCGAGGGGGTCATCGAGCGGAGCCTGAAGAGTAAGACGGGGACTTTTCCGGGAAAAGATGCTTTTACTCTTTATGATACTTTTGGCTTTCCGCTGGAGTTGACCTCGGAACTGGCAAGGGATGCCGGACTCGAGGTCGATGACAACGGCTATCAGGTCGAAATGGAGAAGCAGAAAACGCGATCCCGCAGGCAGCAAAGCGTTGCGGGTACCGGAAACATGCGCGGGGAGGATGCCGGAGTATCCAATCTGAGAATCGACTTGAACCCGGTGAAGGAGACCGAATTCCTCGGGTACGATACACTGGTGTGTGACGCCAATCTCGCATCGGTCGAATCTTTTGGTGACGCCGGAGAAAAGGTGATCGAGGCCACAACCGATCGGACGGTTTTTTATCCGCAAGGAGGTGGACAGGTGGGCGACATCGGTGTGGCGGCATTTGGTGCCAGACGATTCAGAGTAATGGACACGCTCAGGCGCGGCAAGCGCATCGTGCACCGATTGCAATGGGCCGACGCAGATGACGATGTCGAGCCCTTTTTCCGATCGAGCCCCAAGGCGCACCTTGTTGTCGATGAGGAGGCGCGACTGTCGACCGCGCGCAATCATACGGCCACACATCTTCTTCACGCGGCGTTGAGAAAAATCCTCGGCGACCACGTGGCTCAGGCCGGTTCGTTGGTTGCGCCGGATCGTCTTCGTTTCGACTTTCATCATTTTCAACCCGTGACGGCGGATGAGGTATACCGTGTGGAGAGAATGGTCAACGACTCGGTGCTGGCCGATATGGAGGTCGATATTGGCTGGGTTGCGCGTGAGCAAGCGTTTGCCGATGGGGCAATGGCCCTGTTCGGAGAGAAGTACGGCGAGACCGTTCGCGTTGTCACCATCGATCATGTCTCCAAGGAACTGTGCGGTGGCACGCATCTGCGGCGCACCGGGCAGATTGGGGGTTTCGTCATTCGCCAGGAGACATCGGTGGCGGCCGGGGTGCGTCGCATAGAAGCCTTAACCGGATACGGTGCAAGTGCTTATTTCAAGGCGCTCGTCGATGAGCGGGTGGAAATGGCTCGTGAATTGAAGATCGGGCCCGAGGATCTAGTTCGTCGTGTGCGTGCGCTCGCGGAGGAGAACGAGAGACTAAAGAAAACGCTGGGCGAGCGGGAGGATGAAACGGCCACGAGTCGCCTACAGCAGGCTTTGCAAGGGGCAGAGGACATCGGTGGCGTGAAGCTGGTGACGTTCGTGACAGAGTCGGGTACCGTCGGATCCTTGCGGCGGGCAGGCGACTATCTGCGTGGCAAGATGGACCCGGGTGTGGGGCTCCTGTGCCTGGCCCTGGATCGGAAGCCGGTTATGCTGGTCATTTCCTCGGATCGACTGATCGCGGAGCGGGGTATAAAAGCCAATGAAATTGCGAGCCGTATAGGTGATGAGTTCTCGCTCAAGGGGGGTGGGAAACCTCACATGGCACAGGTGGGTATCGCCGACAAGAAAGACTTTGCGAGGATTGTTTCGTTTGTAAAATCGTGGCTCGAGGGTCTAACCTAGAGAGCCGGGCCCAAATCACCGAAAGGATCTCCCAATACATCATGCGTGTTATCGTCCTATTTTTTTTGCTCGTCGTGATCGGTGGGTCGGTGTTCGCCCAGGGTAGCATCGAAGGCCGCACGGAAACCGATGAACTGGCGCCTCCTCCGCTCGTCGTGCAGGCGCAGGGTAGAATGGGTCAAGGTCTGGAAGGACCGGTAGATCCCAACACTTATATCCTGGGACCGTCGGACCAACTGCTTCTCATCCTCAGGGGTTCCGAGACAACGTTGGAGTATCTGCGCATTTTCCCCGAGGGCAACGTCATCCTTCCCAACTACGGCGCCATCGACGCAAGCGGGCTGACGCTGGCCGAATTCCGCGATCGGGTGAGGCAAGAGCTGAGGAGGTTCTATCGAAATGTCGACATAGACTGTCAGCTTTCGGTGCCGCGGACTTTTGTGGTTTTTGTGCTGGGACAGGTAAATGCACCGGGGCCGGTTCGGGTGACGGCATTGTCGCGAGTGAGCCATGCGATCACGAGCGCAAAAGGGCTGAAAGGCGGGACCGAGAGGCGAATCGAGATTCGTGAGAATGGAACAACGGCCAAAACCGTTGATCTGTTCAAATTTTGGCGGCTCGGTGATTTCGAACAGAACCCCACATTAAAGGAGGGCCAGACCATCTTCGTTCGTCCCAAAGAGATGGAGGTTAGCGTGGTGGGCGCCGTGAAGTTGCCGGGAAGGTACGAACTCTTAGAGGGTGAAACGGCGGCAGAATTGATCGCATATTGCGGTGGGATTGCACCTCTTGGGGATCGTGAACACATTTTGCGTGAGCGCATTCAGAATGGAAGGGCCTTG
>JAOTUR010000115.1 GCA_029863805.1 Candidatus Krumholzibacteriia bacterium
GTCGCCAGACGAAGAAAACAACACCCAGGGTATACGCGAGACCACCTGCCAAGAGTAGGATGAGGCCCGCGGGGGCGAGCGCCCGCACTAACGGTCGGGCAGCGCCGACAATTCCCCAGCCCATCACGAGGTAGAGCCCCAACTGTATGCGACGCATTCGGCCGCGCGAGACCGCTTCCAACACGATGCCTCCGATGGCAAGTCCCCAGATCACAGCGAAGAGACTCCACCCCAACCCGCCGTACAGGGTGACGAGAGCAAACGGCGTGTAGGTGCCCGCAATGAGCAGAAAAATGGCGGCGTGATCGAGGATGCCGAAGACCCGTTTACCACGTCCGGAAGGCAGCGCGTGATAAAACGTTGACGAGGCGTACAACAGGACCAAGGTGACGCCGTAAACGGTACAAGAGACCACGTGTGTGGCGGAGCCTCTCTGAGCGGCGACGACGACCATGACTACGAGCGCCGCGATTCCCAGCAGCAGACCGGCGCCGTGAGTCAGACTATGGGCTAACTCCTCGGCGGCTGAAAATTTTTCGTCAGGGTTCTTGACCATCATACGTGGCATGGTGTTCTACTTGGGCCAAATGCACAACCGAAATTCACCGTCCGCTTGGGAACGCCACTCCATTTTACCTCATTGTTGTACATAGAATGCACGGCCGACCGGATTCACGGGAAGGATGGTTCATATTATGCGAATCATATATGGCTTCATCATAGCGTCTCTGCTTTTGCCGCGGGCCACCGCCTCGTCCGATAAGGGCGATAAGGCCGTCATGTACGGCGGCGACCTTCGGCACACGGGTGTGTACCAAGGGGCGCCGTTTTTCATAAGAAACCTATATCGCGGATATTTCGCTTTGAATTCCGATGTCGAACTGTTATCTTCTAGCGACTCAGAGAATAGGCCTGCCACGTTCGTTTCCGCACAATCCACGCCTGCTGTTTCGACGGTTCAGAGTACATTCCCCGAGCATAGAGAGGTTGGGCGATTTGACCCTTCCAGAACAAAACAATCGCGATCGCTGCTGGGTATTCAGGGCGCTATCGCATCATGAAGTAGAGCGTGGAAAAAAGGAGTTATTCCATGTCCAACAAGAGACTGTATGTTGGCAATCTTCCGTTTGACGCTACGACAGAGGGCGTCCGCACCGCTTTCGAAGCTTTCGGAACGGTTCACGATGTGTCGCTGGTTACCGACCGTGACACCGGTCGTCCGAGAGGGTTCGGTTTCATAGAGATGGACCCCCAGGCGGCCAGCGCCGCGATCGAAGGTTTGAACAACAAGGACTTCGGCGGCCGCGACCTCACCGTCAACGAGGCGCGCGAGAGGAACTCGGGCGGGAGCCGCGGATAGCGCACCAAAGCTTGTCAGGAGGGGGGCCGTCATCACGGCCCCCTTTTCTTGGCTGTGGCAATGCCTTTTACCGACCGGGATCTGATTGATGCGCAAACCCAAAAGAAAGGAGTGAGCGCAGAATGGCAAGGCGTGGTAAATACGGAGCCGAGAAACGACAAAAGGAGCTAAAGAAGAAAAAAAAGCGGGAGGAAAAGCTCGCGAAAAAGCAGCTGAAAAAGCATGAGAGTCCCCAGGGCGAGTCGGAAAACGGCGGAGACGGGCAAGGGGAGAAGGCGGACGATGTTGTGGAACCAGGCGGGGAGCAGATTGAGGGTGGCGGCCGTTAAAAGACAATTAGGGGCGGTTGGAAACTCCCGCCCGCTCACAGATCTCAAGAAAAGAAATGATAGCAAAGTGATCAATTCCATAGATTCAAAAGATCGATCCTGGCGCAAGGCGGTCGCGAAGTACGAAACGCCTAGTCTGGGCAGAAGTATAGGACAAATTGCAAGTACGATAATCCCGTATTTTGCTCTACTCTACCTGATGTACCTGGCACTTGACGTGTCCTATTGGATAACGCTGGGGCTCGCTATTCCGGCGGCGGGATTTCTGGTTAGAAACTTCATTATTTTTCACGATTGTGGCCACGGCTCGTTCTTCAAATCAAGAAAGGCCAACCGCATTCTGGGATTTTTCACCGCGTTGTTGACGTTCATGCCCTCGTATTACTGGAGTCATCAACACGCAAAGCATCATGCCAGCGCCGGTGATCTGGATCACCGAGGTGATGGTGACGTGTGGACCCTAACCGTGCAGGAGTACTTGGCGCTGTCGCGCTGGAAGCGGATCGCGTACCGGATCTATCGGAACCCGTTCTTCCTTTTCGGGGTGGCACCGCTGTACCTCTTTTCCGTCCATTACCGCTACTGGCGCCCGGGCGACAACACGCGCGTGCGTTGGAGCACGGTTCGAACCAACGTGGCTTTGCTGGGCATCGTGGTCGCCGCGAGCTTGACCATCGGTCTCAAGGCATACCTCATGATTCAGCTACCCATCATGATTGTCGCGACGTCGGCCGGCGTGTGGCTCTTCTACGTGCAGCACCAGTTCGAGAATACGTATTGGGAGCGACACGGCGAGTGGGACTACGTTCGACACGCGCTCGAGGGGTCGTCTTTCTACAAGCTGCCGCGCATCCTGCAGTGGTTCAGCGGCAACATCGGTTTCCATCACGTTCACCATCTGAGCCCGCGAATTCCGAACTACAACCTCGAGAAGTGCCACGAGTCCCATCCGATGTTCCAAGCGGTAAAACACATCACGTTGTGGTCGAGTCTGAAGTCCCTTGGCTATCGTCTTTGGGACGAGGAGCGGAAGAAATTGGTTGGGTTTAGCTATGTTTCCGTCTATCTCGACAAGCAAGCGGCGCTCCCGGATCACTAAGCGGCCGTCGCGGTCGTGAGACTACCCTTTTCAACATCCCGGTCTCCGGACGACGTGGAACGACATGTTCGACGATGTCGAGGTCATTCCAGGCGATGAGCTGTCGCTCGATGCTGCCGTGGCGTACGAGTTCATAATCGGCGAAAGTGGTCGAGCTAAGGCCGCTCCGGTGTTTGGAGGTGTCATACCTCAAGGTGTGGCCCGATGGGGTTGGGAGGAATGACGACCGTAACACGGGTGAAACCGTTTTGAACCTCTCACCGGGTGCGAGGCTTGCCACGTCGATGATCATCGTGGAAGGGCTCGTGCGCATACTAGAAACTGAGCAGCAGCCCTACCTCGGGAGCCCAGTCGGGCGCCTTTGACGTCAAGCCGAAGGCATTGTTCAATTTTAGAAACGCGTTCTTAAAGAGATGCCACTGTGCCTCAGTGATCAGTTCGACTTCGTCCCCGCTGCCTTCGACACTTCCAAATACTCGCCACATCGGTGAGAGGCGCTTCAGATACTCGACAGCGTACTCACCGATCTCGAACACATCCTCGGCTCGATCATACTCGACGGCGGCGCGGCCGGTCACAGTGCCCCAAGAGAACCCTCGAATGACGCCCGATCCCAGCTGAAATTCCCAGTCCGTTGTCCCGATAAGTGATCCCTTCTCTTGCGTCGGCAGGACGGTCTCGAAGTAGCTAAAAACCTCCGGCCGATCGGCGGTCTCTGCAGCCCAGCGCCAGCGCAACTGACCCTCTATATCGCCGATTCCTGACTCCTCGATTCGGGGCGGGAGGCCCGAGCGATCCTCACTAGCGGTTTCGAGTTCCGCTTGGATCACCGCCGCCTCGAACTCGAGCGCAAGCCGTTCGCTCACGCCAAAGCCAACGAACAGCAGCCACTCGTAACCCACATAGTCTCCGCGGTAGTCGCGATCCTCAGTGCGGCCGAGTTCGTTCGGCGCGTACTCGAAGTTGGAATCGCGGTAGTACTCGAAATACGGATAGACGATCAGTTGCCCCTTCTGGACGTACGTTCCAAACATGGAAATCGGCACCCCGGTACCGCGGTCGTGCAGGTACACGGGCAGGTGTTCGGTATCGAGATGGGCCCGTATCTCCCGGGCGTCGCAGGCGGCTGCCAGCAGTACGACGCAGACCATGGCGAACATCGTTCTTTTCACGAATTACTCCTCTCGTATCCCGACCGGCTTTGTCATCGGCGACGGGAAAAGCCAAGTGTTCCGACCGACGTCTCTTTGGCGAGATCCATTCGCTCAATTATAGCGGACACGCGGCCATAATTGCAGACTGCCATCTCTACCTGCCAAAACCCTACGGCATCGTGTAGAAGAGCCCTTCCGAAATCGTCTTGTTTCCGTTTGGCAATATCGCCAGTACTTCGGCCTTATATTCGGTGTTCGAATCGAGGAAATTCACCGGAACCTTGAGGCTGGTGACCTCACCGGGGAGTTCGACGAACAACTCGGCGCCGGTGTGCTCGTTGACCACGATCACCTCCCAGCTTTCGACTCCTGGGCTGGCGTTCCACTGGATAACGGTGTTGTCGGGGGCGACGACCTCGCCGTTGGAGGGCGAGAAGATCGGGGCGGGTGCCAGCTCGTGCGACAGCGTACCTGTGCCTGTTAACCGGTCTCCCTCAACGGTGCGTCCCGCAAACTCGTAATTACCCGGGTCGAACAGCTCGAGCACCTCCTCGGGCGACGGCTCAGCGCTTTCGAAACGCAGCTCCGTCAGGCCGAGTACTCTGAACTCGCTCCTGGGTTGGATGTCGAGGATCGGCCGGTAAGCGGGATTGAAGATCACGACCCGTTTCCAGTCCTCGCCATCGAGAAACACTTGAACGCCGAGGTCGTTGTCGGTGGAGTTGAACTCCAGGAATATCTCCGAGTCCGCAAACGGCATGCCGCCGCCGGATGGACTCAGATCAACGTCATCCGCGTCACGGGCCTGCGATACTCGCGCCGGTTCCGTCGCGGTCGGCTCTTCACTGCATCCGGTAACGACGACTAGCCCTAAGAACAGTAGAGCCACGTACAACAGGTGATGAGAACGTATCACTGCAGACCTCCTGGATAGTGTAAGTGAACGTCGGGCGATGATAACGATGTCAATATATCATTCGAAGATGAAAGCGAGATGAAAACGACGGTGAAAAAAAAGATAATTTTGAATTCGTTGCGCCGCGCTGCGAATCATTAGAATAAGATGAGAGACGTTCGAAAAAGCGGTTCGGGTGCCGTGCGCACAGGAGTTGCCCCCGCAGCTGCGAAGTGCTAGATTATTTCGGTACCAGCTTCCGACCGCACGAGATCGTTGTACACGATCCGGCTGGTAGATAGGTCTGAGCACTATCAATCTGAGAACCCATGCAAAAGCTCGGTCATGAAGAAAATGATGGGTCTACTCAGCGGCGTGGCGGCACTCTTGGCCTCCGTCACGCTGTTGCACGCAAGTGAGGATCGGTCGACGATCAACGTTCCACGTTTACGCGTCCCCCCCATATACTGTTTTTTCATTTCTGAGGGATAGCTCACCTTGTTTATTTATATGAGGTTAGACAGGTGGGAGCCTCGTGCGGCCCTCAGGTGAACGTGTCGACGGGCCGTCACATTTCGATCGCCCGGGATAACTCGTTGCGATAAAATCAGAACCGAGTTCAAATGACAACGCGAACCATTGATCGATCACCCCATACGGAAAGTAGTCTCCGGCGCGACCTGGTAACGATTGGTGTCGAGCCGGGGATGACCTTGGTGGTCCACTCCTCTTTGAGCGCGATTGGATGGGTCGTGGGCGGGGCGCCGTCGGTTGTCCGCGTGCTCCTCGACGTAGTTGGTGACCGGGGCACTTTGGCCATGCCGGCAGCGACACCCCATTGTTCCGACCCGGCGCAATGGACCGACCCGCGGGTCGAGAAGGCGTGGCTGAGTGAGGTGCGGGAGAACCTGCCGTTGTTCGATCCGCAGACGACGCCCACAGCGATGGGAGCCATCCCGGAAACGTTTCGTACCTGGCCCGGGACAACGCGCAGCCATCATCCGTTGGAGTCCGTGTGCGCCCGTGGCCCTTCGGCTCTCGACGTGACCCAGGAGCATCCCTTGGCGTTCTCGGAAGGCCCGGGAACCCCTTTCGCTAAACTCCATGAGCTGGACAGTTGGGTCTTGCTTATCGGCGTGGGTTTCAATCGCTGTACCGCTTTGCATTTTGCTGAATCGCTGGTGAAACAGCGTCGGACGACCACGGTTCGTTTTGCGTCGGTAGAAAACGGACGCCGTGTGTGGGTCGAAGTGCCAAACGTCGCCGACGACAACGATACGCATTTCCCGATCATAGGAAAGAAATACACCTCGGCCGGGCGAGCCAGGCAGGGGCTTATTGGTGAAGCCCGATCGATGATGTTCCCCATGCGCGACTTGGTCAGCTTCGCGGTGGCGTATTTTGAGAGCGTCCTATAGGATGCCCCCCCGAGACGGTTACCGGACACCGACTGCCGACTCGAAGGCACCCCGCTGCGATCGCACGCGATCCTTTAGCTGACCAGTTTTGCGACCGAACATTGGATCGCAGAGGTCGACTCGTGGTCCCCACTGTAGTTCGCCAGTTATTGATCTAGATCATGTTGTCCCACAAGGGGGGAATGAGTCATAATCAATCACAAACATGGATGGTGAATGCCTCGCCAACGGCGTAGGCATCCGCCATCGGGGAGGAGGAAGCGATGATTAAGCGCTGGAGAGTGTTGCCCGTTGCGGCAACGTTTTTGTTTGCGCCCCTGGCTTACGGGGCGGACAGAGCGGGACAGGGAAGTCTCCCGTATCAGAGTTTTGAAACCATCGAGAGCTGCGCCGACTGCCATTCCGAAATCGTGACGCAGCACGCTCGTTCGTTGATGGCCAAGTCCTTTACCCATGAATGGGACGAAATCGAATACTTCGAGCTAGCGCTACCGCACGCCTTAGAAAATCAGAAAGTCTCCGGCATCAAAGCGGGGTGCAATGGCTGTCACTCGCCTCTTGCGTATCTGGCGGGAGACATCCCCCCGAAGCGCCCCTCCGCAGGCACTCGCGCCAACGAGGGCGTGAGTTGCGATGTCTGCCATTCTATCACCGGCTTCGTTGGCGACATTCCGTTCAACTTCAACTACGTCATGAACCCCGGGGACGTAAAGCAGGGCACGCGCCCAGGCATGGACAGCGGCCATCACGAAATCGCCGTCAACGATTTCCTGGCTTCCGCTGAATTCTGCGGTATCTGTCACAACGAGAAAGACCCCTTTGGCATGTGGGTCAAGGCCACCCATATCGAGTGGAAAGAGGGTCCTTATGGAGCCAAGGGTATCACCTGTCAGGATTGTCATATGCCCCGTACCGATGGGACTCTGAGCGATGACGGTGACCCGGTCGAAGGCGTCCGCAGGCATACGTTTCATGGTGTGCATTTCCCCGAGAAGCTGACGGGGGCCGTCGATGTGTTGCTGTATCCCCGTACGGAAACGGTCGAAGTCACCGATAAGATTATCGTGGACGCCACGGTGATGAACGCCAAGGCCGGGCACATGATCCCCAGCGGTTCGGTGGAGGAGCGGGTCGTCTGGCTGCATGTAGAAGCGACCGACAGCGATGGAAAGACATGGCACATTCCCGTCGACCGCAAGGGTTTCGACGGCGAGGACTGGACCGTTGCCGATCCCGAAGCGATGGCCTACCAGGATATCGGCGATATCCGCGGGTTGCCGAATTTTGTCGGCTTGAGCCGCGACGGCGACGTTCCCGCGGGTGATCGTATCTATCGCATGCCCTACCTGGATCCGGAGGGTCGTATGACCATTGCCCAGTGGAATACCGCCTCTTTTGGCCCCGATTACAGGTTGCCTCCGCTCGAGGGTATAGGCGAGGTTTTCACGTGGCAGTTGCCCGCCGGTGTCTCTAAGGGCGTTCTTCGGATACGGGCATCCGTCTATATGACCCTGGTTGTTTCCTCGGTCGCGGACTACCTGAAACTGCCGGCCACGGAGAAGGAGCATACGGTTATGGGGTCGACCGAAGTCACGGTGCTCGTGAGATGACCGCGGATCAGCGGGTGTTTGACGGGACATTGAGCCTTAAGACCGTCGAGCAGTTGCGAAAGCAGGGCTTAGTGATCCGGCGGTTCTGCATGGAAAGGCCGTCGCTCATCGGATAAAAGGTACGCCGGGGATAACAGGCTGATCTCCCCCAAGAGTCCACATCGACGGGGAGGTTTGGCACCTCGATGTCGGCCCATCGCATCCTGGGGCTGGAGAAGGTCCCAAGGGTTTGGCTGTTCGCCAATTAAAGCGGTACGCGAGCTGGGTTTAGAACGTCGTGAGACAGTTCGGTCCCTATCCTTCGTGGGTGTAGGAAATTTGAGAGGAGCTGTCCTTAGTACGAGAGGACCGGGATGGACGAACCTCTAGTGCACCAGTTGTCATGCCTATGGCACAGCTGGGTAGCTATGTTCGGAATGGATAACCGCTGAAAGCATCTAAGCGGGAAGCCAACCTCAAAACTAGATTTCCCAGAGCTTCGGCTCTCTGAAGGCCCCTTGCAGATTACGAGGTTGATAGGCCGGAGGTGTAAGCATGGCAACATGTTCAGCCGACCGGTACTAATAGGCCGTGCGGCTCATTCCTAGAATAAAGACGTAAGTATCTCTTCTCTTTACCCGCTATAGATTATCAATTTCTTTGAGAAATCAGGGGGGAAGCAAGGCTTCGGAGTGACCATAAAAAACTAATTTTTGATTCCTCTGACCTTGCCCCACCTATTGATACGAGCTCTGAACGGACCACTACCGTTCGGCGGGTATGCTGCGACGCGAAGCGTCGTCTGCATCAATCGCCCTTAGCAGCTCATACAATTTCGGCTGCCATAGCGTAGGGGGTCCACCCGTACCCATTCCGAACACGGAAGTTAAGCCTTACAGCGCCGATGGTACTGCACTTGAGAGGGTGTGGGAGAGTAGGACGCCGCCGGATTATTCCAAGAACCCGCATGCCATTCGGCACGCGGGTTTTTTGTTTGCCAAGTTGTCGGCAGCTGTGCCTCGAGGCTCGGGCAAGTGAGCGATGTGACGCCCAAGGAAGATCTCGATTTGACGGTTAAACTTGGTATAATTGACCGAGTAAAGCAATCTTACGTACTGGTTCTATCGGTACTGGGGCACTTATTCAAAAGGGTTCAAGCCGAATTTCGGTGTTAACGCAAACTGGTTATTTTTGGGGGGACTATCGTGCCATGGAGCAAATAGTAGCAGTTGTTATCGCGTGCATACAAGAAGTCTTCAAGAACAAAGGCCAAGCGCCACCCAGCGTCCGCCCCGAGGATACGCTGGACGCCGAGTTTGGGCTCGATTCACTTGATTACGCCGAGTTGGTGATACGCCTCGAGGAGAAAACGGGAATGGATCCCTTCGCGGACGGCACGCCGGGCAATATTCGTTCGGTCGCTGACCTCGCGGCTCTTTACGGCCCGAAAAAGGGAGCGTGACTCGCATCTTCGAGGCGAACATGGAGAAAACACACGAACACATGCTGTTCGACCATTTGCAGCGTTTGGCGACCAAACATGGAAGAAGTCACGCTTTGGTCGCTGGGGAAAACCGAGTCACGTTCGCGGAATTGAGTCCCCGTGCGGAGCGCTGGGTCGACACGCTAACACGGTTTCACAAGAGGCGTTTGGGGTTGGCCATTCGAGATATTGGCTCGTGGATTGCGGCCGCGGCGGCGTGTGACAAACTGGGAATCTCGTTGTTTCTGATTGATCCCGAGTTGGATTCCAGACACCGATTGGAATTCAGCCGGTTCGCAGGACTCTCCGCCGTCCTGGTTGACGACGCGGCTCAACCCGTTGTTGAATGTGGGGATCTCGAAGAGGTGCCGCACGAGGGGGAAGCTGTAGTCACAATTGTTACGTCTGGCACAACGGGAAAACCCAAGCCCGTGAGGCATACATGGCGTTCGCTGTCACGGCCGGTGCGGATCGACCAAAAGTACGAGCGCACGCGTTGGTTTCTTTCATATCCTCTTCGCCTGTACGCTGGGCTTCAGGTTTTTCTCCAGTGTTTCTTGAACGCCGGCACTTTGGTCGTCGCACCTGGTACATTGGGTCAACGCGAACTCGTTACCTATTTGTTGACTAGTGGGGTTGACTACGTTTCCGGGACGCCCTCCTTTTGGCGAGGGCTGCTTTCGTTCGGTGATCGTAGTGCGCTTCGACAGCTGAAGGTGCAACAAGTGACACTTGGTGGGGAGCCGGCGACCGGAGATTTGCTCAGCACCTTGCATGACGTTCTCCCGAAGGCGCGCATTGTCCATATCTATGCGACATCGGAGTTGGGGCGCTGTTTCACGGTAACGGATTGTCGGCCCGGCTTTCCCGTAGACTACCTGCGCAAGAGCCCGGAGCCAGGAATCGATTTGCGCATTCATGATGGCGAACTGCAGGTGCGATCCTCGAACAGCATGAAAGGATACGACCGTGTGTCGGAGCTGAAGGCGGACATGGGAGACTGGTTTCCCACCGGAGACCTGGTGGAAGTAGTCGGCGACCGCGTGGAGTTTCGCGGCCGGAAGACGGAGATGATTAACGTCGGTGGTAACAAGGTTTTCCCTCTGGAAGTGGAGTCCGTATTACGTACAATACCCGAAGTAGTCGATGCTCGCGTTTATGCTGTGGCGAGTTCCTTGGTGGGCGAGGTTGTCGGCGCTGACATAGTGCTGGACAAAATGCATTCACCTGATGCCTC
>JAOTUR010000116.1 GCA_029863805.1 Candidatus Krumholzibacteriia bacterium
CACCACCCGGATGGGGCTGTTCTCGATGAGCCCGATGTTGACGAGCTCGGTCATGCCCGCGGAAGCCTGCAAATCATCCGGATTCGCCAGATCTCGAAAATCCACAACCGCGAGTGCGTGCTCGGTCGCTTCGGCCTCTCCACCCTCGTTCGGTATGAACTTCCACACGGCCAGCGCGATTGCGATCACTACAACCGCGACGAGCGGCGCTATCCACCGCGGCCGACGCCTCCCCGCACGACTGTGGGCACCGGCTCGCGCTCCCGTTTGCTCTCTGAACTCCCCAATATCGTCGTTGAACTCGAGCGCGCTTGGGTAACGATGCTCCACATCTTTCGCGAGTGCCTTGTCGATCACCCGCTGCAGTCCGGCAGGAAGATCGTTGCGGTAGGTGTCCAACGTGGGCGGGTCGTTGTTGGCAATGCCGTACAATACGGCTGCCTCATGATCCCCCTTGAACGGAAGCTCACCCGTCAACAGTTCGTAGAACACGGCTCCGAGCGAAAAGATATCCGAGCGGTGATCCACTTCCTCGCCGCGCGCTTGCTCGGGCGACATGTACGCCACCGTCCCCACCGTCGTGCCCGTCTTCGTCACCCGCGTCGCGCCGGCCAGTTTCGCCAGACCGAAGTCGACAACTTTCACTACACCGTCACTCGTCACCACGAGGTTTGCGGGCTTGACATCCCGATGTACCATGCCCGCGTCGTGCGCCTTGGCCAACCCGGCGGCAATGTTGTTTGCGATATCGATCGCTTCGGCCAGAGGCAAGGGACCGCGTTTTATTTTATCCCGCAGGGTCTCGCCGTCGTAGTAGTCCATGCAGATGAACATCTGACCGTCCGGGGTCTCCTCGATTTCATGGATGGTGCAGATGTTGTTGTGCTGGAGGGCGGAGGCAGCCTGCGCTTCATGGACGAAGCGCTTCTTAGCATCCTGGTCGCGGGTGATTTCCTGGGGGAGGAACTTGAGGGCGACGATACGTTTGAGCTTGGTATCTTCGGCCTTGTAGACCACACCCATCCCACCTTCCCCGAGTTTCTCGAGGATCTTATAATGAGAGATGGCTTGGCCGATCAAAGGCGGAGACCTCCTGAAACGGTTTCACTGCCGGGCCTGATTGTACAGAGGACTTTCTTGCCCGTCAATGCAGTTGGGCTCGGGTGGCGCGCGCACGGGTGCACGTATCCTGCTAGCCGTTAATGAATTATAAAATTGCGTGCCGAGCGGGATTTGAACCCAGATGACGGAGGCCACGAAGAAAAGCGGCGTGGAGCTTCGCAAGGACGGTCTTCTTAACAACGCGCTGCAGTAAATCTTTTCAAATCCCTTGTACGAATCTATCGCATCTCTATGGCAATGAATCCAGCCGTCCGACAACAGTGTCGAGCATCCGTGCGTCGACCACCTGGATTGACAAACAAGACCGCCCCGCAACGCAAAGCGTTGCAGGGCAGTCTTTTGAATCTGTGGTGGGCCGGACAATACGAACCTCGAACTTTTGAACCGTTCGTACAGGCCCTACTCTCCGCTTAGAGGTCCGTCTCAGAGACTCTAACCCCAAGATCCTTATACCACTCTGCAAGATATTCTGGTATGATAGAGTCCTCACGGAGGAAACCGATGCGATATCGGGCCAGCTGGCTGTTAACCACTATCGCGCTGGCGGTGTGTTTCGAGACAAGTGTTAGCGCCGGCTCTTTCACCAACGTAACGGTCGATGAACGGCGAAGCGTCGGGTACCACACCTCGCTCGAACTCGATTCGCAGGGCAACCCTCACATCGCCTACATCGACAACTGGAACAACAAGGTCAAGTACGCGGTGTGGACGGGTGTATCATGGGCGATTGAGACAGTCGATGATACTTGGGATATTCCCAATCGTGTCTCACTCGCCCTCGACGCCTCCGATACCCCTCACATCAGCTATATGAGGCCAATTCCCGCAAGGCTCAGGTACGCCACCAAGTCTGGCAGCACATGGCTCACCGAGACAGTGGACGACACCGAGCAGGCGCTCGAGTCGTTCGAGGAGAAGTGGCAGTTCTGAGGTCGGCGGCCACCGCCTTGCGCTCCTTCCAGCTCACAAAGCGCAACGAGTGGCGCACCATGTGAACGATGCACAACTGAACCTGGGTTTTGGGATACATTGTCTCGATCGCCTCGGGAAAGCCCTTGAGGCCATCCACGCAGGCGATCAGGCCGAAGGCCTCGATGCCACGATTTTGCAGCTCGGTGAGAACACCCAGCCAGAACTTTGAGCCCTCGCTCTCGCCGATCCACAGACCCAGAAGTTCCTTGTGGCCGTCGAGGTTGATCCCCAGCGCGAGATAGACCGCCTGGTTTTGCACCCGACCTTCGGTGCGCATCTTCAGGTGAATCGCATCGAGGTAGACGATCGGATAGACCCCGTCGAGAGGCCGGCTCTGCCACGCTTTGACGTCTTCGATCACCGTGTCGGTGACCGCCGAGATCAGCGACGGGGAAACGTCAACCCCGTAGAGCTCTTTGAGGTGTCCGGCGATCATCCGTGTCGTCATCCCGTGCGCATAGAGTGCGATCACCTTATCGTCAAACCCCGGCAGTCGCCGCTGGTGCTTCTTGACCAGCTGCGGCTCGAACTCAGCGTTGCGATCGCGGGGTACGGTGATATCCATCTCGCCGCTCTTACCTTTGACGGTCTTGTGGGTTTTGCCATTACGTGAGTTGCCCGTGTGCTGACCGGCTGGGGATCGCGGCGGATAGCCGAGGTGGTGGGTCATCTCGCCTTCGAGCGCGCGCTCGACCAGGCGTTTGGTCAGGTCGTCGAGCAGCCCCTTCTCGCCGAGGATCTCTTCTGGGGACTTGCCTTCCAGAAGCTCGTCGAGCAGCTTGTCGGTGGGATCAGGCTTGGCCATAGCTTCTCTCCTTTGATAGAAGTTTACACCATAGCCGCTTACACAGAAAATCTTACACTCTCGACTATAGACGGCACTAATAAGGGAGGGAGATTATGAATCTGAACATCGTATCCGTCGCGTGCAAGGCGCTTTCAAGACCCGGAACCGTCCTTTTTGCCCTGCTATGTGTTTTCATGTGGAGCATGGGAATGATCGGATTCGTCAACGCCTCCGCGGAAGATAACCCCGGGCCGGCGGTTGTCGACACGCTTGTCCCCATCGATGGATTCCACCTCAACTTCCGCATATTCAAGGGCGGGAGCCCCAACATCGTTCTCGAAGCCGGTGGCGGCATGGACCTGACGGAATGGGACAAAATCGCTCCGGAGTTGGCTGCGAAAACAGGCGCCACCGTCATTTGCTATGATCGCGCTGGATTCGGAAAAAGCGACCTGCCGAATCATCCCTGCGACATGAAAGTCGAGGCGGGATGGCTTTGGCAATCGCTGAAGCATCTCGGATACGAAAAAGACTTCATTCTGGCAGGCCATTCCTACGGAGGGTGGATGATCCGCATGGAGGGCAGCGAGAATCCGGACGCCGTCCGCGGGATAGTATTCATCGATCCGTTCTCAGTTGAATTCGTGGACTTGCTGGGAGTGGATTATCTGGACCAGCATTCCATGACGGGAAAGCTGCCTTTCGATACATCACAGCCGGAGAAGCTTACCAAGCAGGAACGAGCCCTGGTACGCATGGTCGATAAAGGGCTTGGTCCAAAGGTGGCGATCATGAGGAACACCACAATTCCGAAAGGAATCCCGGTCTTTATCATCAAGAGTGCGCTCCCGACTTGGCCGAAAGAGGAAGAGCAGAACGCCTGGTACAAAGCTCTCGATGAGATGGCAGCATCGATCGAGGGATCAGAACTCATCGTGGCAAAGGAGAGCAATCACATGATCCCATTCCAGCAGCCCGATCTGGTCATTGACACTGTGATGAGAGCGATCCATCTCGCCGAAATCAAATGAGACGGCGTTTCGATACCGGCATTCCATGAATATCTGCGCTGAATTTAGAGGCTCCCCGGATTTGACTCGAACCTGGACTGACCTACATTAGCCAAGGCACGTATCACATTATATAACAGTATCTTAACAGATATGGCGTCCCCAACGGGACAAAGTGACAACTCTCTTGATATCCTTGGATGAGTACCAAGTAGAGCAGATTAAACAACTTGAGCGGCTCGTGGCCTAGCTTCGGACCATTCAGCCGAGCCTCAGCGTACAAGTTTGGCCGTAACGCTTGTCAGCGAGGAATTCGTGGCAACGGACGGTTGCAGTTGCGTTCAAACGGTGCCCAAGAAAGAGTGCGAACGGACTTGGAGTAGCAATGAAGAGGTCGATCGAATCCGCGCCGCTCTCTCGAAGAAACTCAGCAATGCTGTTCTTCGCGGACGCAATGGCCGCGTTCGCCTCGGACGCGCTCCGAAGCGGGTTGCGGCAATGCAAAGTTAGGTGTGGCATCGTTTTAAGACCGTTCGACGCGAGGTGCGCTTCGACGTCGGTTGAGATCGAGCGCGGAAGCGCCCGATGTCCCCGTTCTCACAACCACATCCGGGGAGTCTATCAGACTACCAGTAAGTGGTTACGTAGCAGCGCGTTCGAAATCCCGGCCACTACGGCCTCCTAGAGCCATCTGAGATAGATCTTGACAACTGTATGCCCAATCGCATACAGTTCCTTTGTCATGCTGACTATAACCATCGACAGAAACCTCAAGGCCCCGGTTTATGAACAGGTCGCCAACCAGACGCGGCGCCTCATCGCCTCGGGGTTACTTCGCCCGGGATTGGTTCTCCCGTCGGTGCGTCAGCTTGCTGTCGACCTCGGTGTCAACCTGAACACAATCGCAAAAGCGTATCGACTGCTGGAGACCGAGGGTTTTCTTGTCATTCGCGACCGGGCCGGCGTTGCCGTCGCGGCTCCGGCGGCTGAAATCGAGCATTTCGCGCGCAGCAAGTTACTGGATCAGTTGCGGACCTCGCTCGCCCGCCTCCGGCAGGCGGGCATGACCACTGAAGAGTTGTTGACGATCATGCGGCGCGAGGTTCTCGCCCTGGACGGAGCCCTGAAGGAGAAAAACGATGAATGAATCTGTCGCTGTCTACTTGTTTCTCACGGTCCGCGTGCTACTGGTGGGTGGGGTCTTCCTTTTCCTCCCGCGCGTTACCCGCAAGGGATTACTATTCGGCTCTTACGTCGGTGAAGCCTTGACTAATCGCGACGAGGTGCGCCGTCTGTTGCGTAGCTGGTCCATCGGATGTGTAATCCTAATGACGCTCTCGCTCCTAGTCGGCTTGGGAATCACTCTGGCGGGGCGACCCGTCGCGGGTAACCTCACCGGTACCGCGGTTTTGTTGCTGGGTGGTTGTGGGCTGTATCTCCGGTTCCACTTTAAAGTCCGAGAATTGGTGCCGCCGGATGCCGTACGGCAGGCAGCCCAAGCCACGGCGCCGCTCACAAGCGGAGTGGCGAAGCATGCAGGATTCGCAAAGATTGTCTTCGGCACTTGCTTACTGATGAGTCTCGCGACGTTCACGTATGCTGCAATCGCATCCAGTGATCATTGGCTCGATAAGTCATTCGTGGCGCACACTCTTATTCCAGGCATGAACTTGGTGCTTAGTCCGTTTCTTGCCCTGATCGCGATACTCACGGCAGGGGCGAAACGCTCGATCCGCGGCGGCTTCGGTGGCCGATCGGCCGAGGCTCAGGATGCGTTTCGCAACACCATGGTTATTACGTGCAGTCGGACCGCGCTTCTCATCTGTGTGTTCTTAACCCTTTTATCGGTGGAAATCATCCGGGTTGACATCTCTGGGATTCAGTCCTCGGGTATCTGGATCCTTGTGGGAGGGGGAATCATGATTTCATTTCTCATCGGTAACCTGATATGGATTTTGAGGCGATACGGGCAGGGAGGCGCACGGATGGAAACGGGGACCGCCGAGACACCCTTGAGCGGCGGTCTCGCCGACAATGTTCATTGGGTCTGGGGATTGTTTTACGTTGATAAGAACGATCCTTCAACAATGGTCGAGAGTCGTTTCGGTCTCGGGTATGACTTCAACTACGGCAACCGGACGGTCATCCTGATATTAACCATTCTCCTGGTGATGTGTTTGAGTCTTGCCTCCGTATGCCTGATCGGAGTTCAGCGTTCTTTTACAGCAGAAAGCGCTAGTCTACCGAATACTGCCGCTGGTCAGTGTGCTGCCGCGTATTTCGACGCGTTCAACTCAGGAAGCGCTGAGTCAATGCAGGCTTTCCAGGATCAGTATCGTGCACGCGCTTACCTCGAGACGCGATCACTCGAAAAGCGCATGGCCAACTACGAACATTTTCGGGGCTTGTTTGGGCAGCTGACCCCCCTGCGGATTACCTTCGACCTGGAGCTGCAGCTCACATTGCTCAGCCGCGGCACCAAGACCAAGGATGTGTTAGTGCTGCGCTTCCACCTCGAAGACGAGCCACCACACCGACTCGCGTACCTCACTTTTACTGGAATAGACCACTCGAGGGTGGAGGACGGTTATGTTGATTATGTGGCCTCACGGGCCGCGCCAATCGATAGTGCCTTGCGAGCGAGCACAATCGAATCCGTGGCGCGGGTTTTCAGGGATCAATATGTCTACCCCGAGCTTGGCGGGAAGATAGCGGATGCGCTTCTGCGGCAACAGGCGGAGGGCCGATACAACGACGTTAAGGTGGGGACGCTCGCGGACATGCTCGCAGAAGATGCGCTGGTCGTTTCGAATGACAAGCACATCTGGGTGGAAGCCCAGAATCCGAGGGACCCGAAATCCAGCGACCCCATGAACCGCCCTGTCGAAGAACTCCGCCGAGAAAACTTCCACTTCAGGAAAGTGGAGGTGCTTCCGGATAACATCGGCTATATCAAATTCGACATGATCCACGACGACAAGGAGGCTCTGGAAATCGCCGCCGAGGCTCTCGACTCCTTTGCCCAATGCGACGCGCTGATCTTCGACATAAGAGACAACATTGGGGGCGAATGGGGGACTGCTGATCTCATCCTTGGGTATCTCTTCCCCGGCGGTAAGGTTTACGGCTACATGTACGATCGCGACGGGCATCCTAGAGAGAGAGCAACACCCGATTCCGTCCCTGGCCAGCCGTTCGACATTGACTTGCCCGTGTATGTCTTGACCAGCAACCGAACCGGTTCCGCAGCGGAAGGTTTTGCGTACACGCTCAAACATCTGGGCCGTGCAACCATCGTGGGGGAGGTCACGCGGGGAGCGGCTCATCCTTCCAAGGAAGTCGTTGTCAACGACTACTTCCGTGTGTCGGTTCCTTTCTTGCGTGCCGAGAACGTGGTCACAGGAACCAGTTTTGAGGGGAAGGGAGTAGTTCCTCAGATCAAAGTTGCGGCGGACAAGGCGCTCAAGGCCGCGATTAAGGATGCCCAACGCCGAATTGGGAATCACCGGTGACCTGAGCAACCCGTAGTGCCCCCGGTCTGGCACACGGAATGAGCTCTATCGGGCCACGCCTGAGAAGGGAATTAGTAAAATGAATAAACAACTGTTTCTCCACGAAGAAATAACGCTCCTTGCGCGTCGCGATCAGTCGGGGACCATAGCGTCCGGAATGAATTATCAGTACGCGATTGGCGGTGCCGTATTAGCCGAATTGCTGCTCGAAGGACGCGTGACGGTCGAAACGAATGGGAAGAAAAAATTCCTGCGGCTCATGAGCTCGAAACCGTTAGGCGATCCGATCGTCGATGACTGTCTTCAAAGAGTCGTCGATGCCAAGAAACGCGCCCAATTGTAGGTGTGGGTATCACGCTTCGCTCGTGTAAAGAAGCTCAAACACAAAATAGCGGAACAACTGTGCAAGCGGGGAATTCTGCGTTCGGGCGAAGACGACGTACTTCTGGTCTTCTCCAGGAAAATCTACCCCGAGATCAACCCGGAGCCGGAGCGACAGATAATGGACAGGCTGCGAGATGCGATATTCACCGACACCGATCAAGTGGAACCTCGTACCGTCGTGCTCTTGTCTTTGGCAAAAAGCACCAACGTTCTTAAAGTCAACTTCGATAAGAAGAAACTCAAAAGTCGTAAGGACCGTATCGAACGGATTATAAACGGCGAAGTGACGGGCAAGGCCACAAAAGAAGCCATCGAAGCGATGCAGGCGGCGGTAGTGGTGGCGATCATGTTCTCAGCAATTTACTGAAATACCTCCAAAGTTCGAGGAGAGTTTCTACCGGGCCCCCGAAAAATCGGGATTGCGTTAACCAGACGAACCTCAGTTCCCCCCCCCAAATGAGCTGGCTCCCCGGGTAGGACTCGAACATATCATTGTTTAAGCATGAAATATGAGCTTGACACACTCATATTTCATGGTATCATAGGAATATGATCGAGCGAAATCACCATATTGGGGAGATCCGCCGCCGGCTCGAGCAGAATCCGGTGGTGGCGATTATCGGGGCCCGCCAAGTCGGCAAGACGACACTTGCCGGGATCATTGGCGAGGCATTCGATGGTCTCGTAACCAGTTACGATCTGGAGAATCCGAGAGATCTGTCACGGCTGGCAGAGCCCCAGCTGGCTCTCGAGCCGTTACGCGGCCTGGTCATCCTGGATGAGATCCAGCGGTCGCCGGAGATCTTCCCCTTGTTGCGTGTCCTTGCCGATCGCCCCGATCAACCGGCTCGATTCCTGGTACTCGGCAGCGCTTCCCCTGACCTCCTGCGCCAGAGTTCCGAGAGTCTTGCCGGCCGGATCAGCTACTACGAGCTGCCAGGTTTTCACTTGCGTGAAGTCCCCGGGGCAAGCGAGGCAGAACTCTGGTTGCGAGGAAGCTTTCCGCGCTCGTTTCTCTCGCCGGACCTCGCAACGAGTGATTCCTGGCGTCAGGACTTCATCCGCACGTACCTCGAACGCGACCTGCCCGGCCTCGGCATCAACCTCGCGGCCGGAACCTTGCGACGCTTCTGGACCATGGTGGCCCACTGTCACAGCCAGATCTGGAACGGTTCGCGTTTGGCCGGTTCGCTGGGTATTGCCCACACGACGGTTCGCTCGTACCTTGACGTGCTATGCGACACATTTATGACTCGTCAATTATTACCTTTCATCGCCAACACTGGTAAGAGACAGGTAAAGTCACCGAAGGTCTATCTGCGCGACTCCGGACTACTGCACGCGCTCCTCGGAATCCATGACCACGATCAACTGGCCGGTCACCCCATCCTGGGCGCATCGTGGGAGGGCTTTGCCATGGAACAGATCATTGGGGCGCTGGGCGCTGATGATCGCCAGTGCTATTTCTGGGCCGTTCACACTGGAGCAGAGCTGGACCTGATCATCGAGCAAAGTCGCAAGCGGCTCGGCTTCGAGTTCAAGCGAACACTCGCTCCCAAGTTTTCACGATCGATGCGCAGTGCCATTGAGACGCTGGAACTATCCCACCTGACCGTTGTCTATCCGGGCAATCACACATTCCCCCTGGCTGAGAACGTAACTGTCAAACCTCTCGCAGCGTTCGCCTGATCCACTATCCTGATCGATTTTCTCGACGAGCCAGATGTCGGAGGTGTCTCGAAGGCATCCACGATGGATGGACAGCCAGAGATCGGGTTCAGGAATGCGGTTCCATCAACCGTTTGCGAACATCGCCTTATGGGGACGAATCGAGGAGGCCTTGACGAGGATTATCTGGAGAGAATTCTTCGTGGAAACCTGACTTGATCAGCGACAGTTGAGGACAATATATCATGAATTGATATCCACAAAAAAAAAACCTGCCACCGAAGCGGCAGGTTCACGGGAAATTGAACATGGCGGGCCAGACAATACGAACCTCGAACTTTTGAGCCGTTTGTACAGGCCCTACTCTCTGCCTAGAAGTCCGTCTCAGAGGCCCTAATCAGGTAGCTTGATCCGGGGCTCACCCGAAGAGTTGGGAGAGCGCATCCCGGGGTGCACCCTCGCCCTTAGGCCTCTTTCAATCCACCGCTCGCAAGTCATGGTGGTTGAGCGATGGAAGTTCTTCCGCCTTTCGGAAAGGGATTGATCAGAGCCACGCGGCAACTACTCAGCAAAAACCCGCCCCTGACGACACCATCGACAGGGGCGGGTCTCTTCGGTCCTTGAGCCGATTGGGCTCTACCTCACGTGCACGAACTTCACGGATTTCATCCCGGTCGCTGTCCTGAGCCGAGCGAAATAGACGCCGGGCACCAGCGAACCGCCAGCGTCCGTTTTCCCGTTCCACAGCAGCGTCGCGTCGCCCACGTCCAACGTACGGGTGATCGTCGCGACGCGCTGTCCCGTCACGTTGTAGATCTCGAGGCGTAGCTGTTCGGACACCGGGGTCGAAAACGAGAACCGATACGGTCCCACTCCACCGGGATTCGGATAGACGCTTAGCGGTCTGTCCACGAATTTCGGCGTCTCCCCGGGGCCGGGTGGTGCGTACGCAATCTCTTCGATCGTTGTGGGAATTACACCAACAGCGACGAGTCGCGCGTTGTTGATCGCGTCGCAGATGTCCTTGGCAACTTCGAGATTCTCGGTGCACTCCTCTTGTTTGAT
>JAOTUR010000117.1 GCA_029863805.1 Candidatus Krumholzibacteriia bacterium
CAGAGTGCGAGTAAAAAGTCATCGCCGTCGTGCAGGGGCGGATGGGAGAAACTCTCGCCACCTCCTCGCCGGCGATCGCATTGATAACTGTCGATTTTCCGACACCTGTGCCGCCGAGGATCACGATCAGAAGAGCACCCTCGAGATTCTTCCGCTGGATCGAAAGGGAGTCAAGCCGCAGGAGAAAGTCATCGCGGTTTGCGTAGATGCCCTGTAAGCAGTCCGTACCCCGTACGAACTGCTCCATCCTCTGGACGGCCCCTTCGTACGCTCCCGAGGGGCCGTCGTGCGGGTTGTTCAGCGAGCTGCTCATGGCGTTTGAATCCTAAAATTATTTAAAGCGTTCTTCGTTTCTTCCATCTCCTTCAAATCGGGCCGTTTTGGCAGCGCTTCGTCAAGCGGCCCGAGCACGACCTGGGTGGTAACCGCGTCAAAGCGCTTCAGGTGCAGATCGAGGTAGTCATCCCTTTTCGCTGAAAAATAGGCACTTCCAAATGTCTCAAGAACGTATTGTGTGAGCCTGGCCATAACGGGCGCGATCACCAGATCGCTTGGGCCGACACCGCCGACCAACACGGCCACCAATAGACCGCTCCCCACCTGGAGCACCGCCTTGGATGTCTTTATCAGGGCTCTGAGGTTCGGAGATGCCCGGAGTTTTTCGATGATCTCGTCTCGCATCTCCTCCTTCCACCGTGTGAACCCCGGTTCCATCTCGTCCCAAATCAACTCCGCTTTTTGTTCGGCCGGTTCGCCCAGGGTGCCCTTGTTTGCCTGATGCAGGACCTCGGCAAGGAGTGGATCGGAAGACGCATCCGCAAGGGCCTTCATCGTCCTCGACCGAAGCGCATCGGCCATTTCTGCTACCTTTTTGCGGTCCCGGTCCTTGCGCCGGTGGACCTTCTCATTGATCTCGCTTCGCTCCGAATCCCTTCCCTGAACCTTGCGCATGACCCATTTGATCGCCTTGCCGGGTGCCTTGAGCACGTCGTCCACAATCGGAACGCTGAACTGGTCGAGCACCTCCTGAAACACCTCTTCTATCTCGTAAAAAGGCTCATGGGAGAGAGTCCTCTTGTAGTCCCCTCGGACCGTGGTGACGTTGTCCACGCAATCTTTTGCTAGCTTCGCCACACGCTCGATGTCTTTATGAATCGTTTCGATAACCGACGAGAATTGTTTTTGTATATAGGCGAGCGTGCTCCTCGCCTGGCTTGTCTCTATGTTGGTTTTTGGGAGGGATGAAATTTGTTGGGCAAGGATTACTGTGTGCGTGATCATATGACGGAAAACATCCTCGCCACCGGGGAAGCGCGGCACTTCTGTAATGTTGAGTTCATTGGCCTTCTTTTGGCGATTCAGGACGGCGGATCGGAAGTCGGCGACGACCGTCTTTGCCTCGGGGCCGAGCAGATTGAAGACAATAAAAACCTCCTTGCCGACGTCCAACGTTTTATAAAGAAATGAGACGCAGGCTTCGTCGTTGTATTTGCTAGGGGAGGTTACAAAGACGATCACGTCTGAAGCGGCCAGAAGGTGTCTCGCTGAGGTGAGGTTTTCGAGGCGGTTGGAGTCGATGTCGGGAGAATCTATGAAGATCAGGCCTTTTTTGTCCGGCGCTTCCCGAAGGGAATAGTGGAAGCAGGGTTTTCCGGTGGTTGCTTGGTGGAGGTCTTCCGGGTCGATGAGCTCCATGCGGTCGTAGCTTCTCAGGAAGTCTGGATTGGCGATCGCCTCGGTGGCGGAGGGGTCGGCGCACACCGCCGGTCTTCGTGTCCGGCCGGCGCGCGGATCGGGGAGGGACACTTGTTTCCCGCAGAGCGCATTAAACACTTCGGATTTGCCTACGTTCGTGCCGCCGGCAAGAACGATCACGAGTGGACCCTCGAAGGATCGTTCTATTTCGTGGACGATCTTGGCGTCGAACAGGCGGTGGAGAAACTCGAGCCGATCGGAAAGTTCTTCTCCCAGGCCGGATCCTGCGAGAGGGGATACCGCCCGCAGCTTGTTTTGAAGATCTTTTGATTGTTGGAGTAGGGTGTCCATTGTTTTCCCACGTTATGTTCGAGTGAGTCGTGGGATTATGGAGACGGGAAAGCGGAGTCGTCCATTGTGTTTATCGATCTTGATTCGAGTAAGTCTTTCTTAGAGTATGGGCCAATTTTGTCCATTCACTTGACGAAATACAGTATTCTGTTCTGGCCCGGTCGCTTGCCGAAACACGGCATCGTGGAAACTCTCGGACAGGCAGAAAGGATCAGTATGGATACTCTGACAGAGCTATTGAACGTACAAGAGCTGTTGACCCGGCTCGTGACGTTCCTACCCCGGCTGCTGATGGCCGTTGTCATGTACCTCGGGTTCTGGGTGCTCTTCCGGCTGACCCGCAGTTCGATTGACGCGATCTTACGCCGCAGCGGCCTCGACGCTGTCCTCGTGACGCTCCTGGTGGACAAGGTCTACCGTTTTGTTCTGCTCACGTTCGGTCTGGTGATGGCCGCCGGGCAAGTGGGAATCAATGTGGGAGCGGCCCTGGCCGGAATCGGGGTGGTCGGCATCGCGGTCGGTTTCGCCGCGCAAGACCTGCTGTCCAACGTCATCGCGGGACTCGTCATCTTCTGGGACGAACCGTTCCGGGTAGACGATTTCATCCGGATCCAGGACCAGTACGGACGCGTCACCGACATCACGCTACGTTCGACGCGAATCCGTACCAATCAGAACACGTACGTCGTGATTCCCAACAAGAACATCATCGACGACGTGCTGGTGAACCATTCCAAGCACGGCGAGACCCGAGTGGACGTGCCGGTGGGGATTGCCTACAAAGAGCAGATATCAAAGGCGCGTGACGTACTCCTCGCGGCCGCAGCTGGCGTCGACGGTGTGTTGGACGATCCTGACGTGTCGGTGGTGGTGGAGGAGCTCGGGAGTTCCAGCGTGAACCTCAAAATCCGGGTATGGATCAGTGAAGCAAAAAGCGAGAAGCCCATCTACTTCGCGGTGTTGGAGGCGTGCAAGGTAGCCCTGGACGACGCGGGGATACAGATTCCATTCCCGCATCTCCAGCTCTTTGTGGACGACGTCGAGGACCGCGTGCTGCAAAAAGTGGCCACCATACCGCAGCGGGTGGCGGGGGGAGGGGCCGATGCCTAGACGACGCGAGATTCTCAAAGGCATGGAAGGATTCCTACCCGGAGATTCCTGCACAAGACACAGCCGAGAAGGAGGACGCGCATGATCCGCGCATTTCTTTACCAACCCGACGGCCACAAGTTGACTGAGGGAGGCTCCGAGCTGATTGACGTCTGGGAGAGCCGGGCCGATAGCTCGATTTGGGTCGCACTCCAAGACGAGGAGCCGGAGGAGGAGACGAGGTTGATGTCGGAGCGCTTCGGCATCCACTCGCTTGCAATCAAGGACGCGCTGCGCGATCGGCATCCGCCAAAGATCGAGCCGTTCAAGAACAACACTTTTATCCTGTTGAAGGGGTTGGATGCCGAAACCGAGTCGATCGACTTCGGAACGATCCAACTCTCAGTCTTCGTGGGCGAGCGCTTTCTGCTCACGCGCAGTTCGCGACGCTCGATCAGCTCAGAGCGCCTGGGCGAGGAGTTTCGGTCCGGCAAGATCCCGCCTGACGCCTCGGTCGCGACGCTTGCGTTCCGGCTGTGCCGAATCGTCGCGGACCGTTTCGTGCCCGTGCTGCATTCGGTCGAAGTTCGGTTAGAGGAATTGGAGAACGAGATGCTGGAGCGGCCTAGCGACGAATTGCTAGCCGAACTGGTACGCCAAAAGGGTGATCTCAAGAAGATCTTGCGCGTCCTTCAATACCACGCCCAGGTGTTCACGTCCGCGAGCAGCCAGACGCCCGAGCAGTTGGAGGGATACCACCACGAGTTGACCGACTTGCGAGAACAGATGGACCGCCAGCTGAGCTTGGCCCGTCTGTACTACGAGTTGACCGACGACCTGATGACCGGCTACCTGTCGTTGTCGTCCCACCGGTTGAACCAGATAATGCAGACGTTGACGATCGTCACGATGATTTTTGTACCGGTCACATTCATGGCGGGGATCTACGGCATGAACTTCGAATTCATGCCGGAGTTGTCTATTCGCAACGCCTACTTCTTCCTACTCGGGGGGATGGTACTGGTGATCGGCGGAATCCTGGGGCTTCTGCATCACCGTGGCTGGATCGGTAAGCCCGGTCCCAGACGTTGACGAGTTGGCCAACGTGGAGATCTCGTTCCTGATCGGCGTCGAGTAGCCAACCTCGTTCTTTCGCGCATTCCGCGAGTGCGCAGGGGAAAAACCTGAGTCCGTACTTACGCCACCATCAGCGCTTCGGCGAACTCCTCCGCGGTTCGATTAACGTCAACTTTGGGACACCACACTTTTTAGCTTATTACAATACAACGAGAGAAGTGGCGTCGTGGATGCAGATTCGTCTGGGTTCGAGTCCTACGCAGGCAGCCAAACTCCCCGTGACAACGGAAATCGCCGCGCTCCGGTGAACGAAGACCCGTCGGAGAGACCCGGCGGGTGTTCCCACACGATTTCGAATGGAAACTACGGGCTTCGTCGCGCCCCTCTGACAAACTGCTAAATCAAGGTCATCGCCTCTTCGAACTCAGCCGGTATTCCTCAGTGCCGCCGCCAGGCCGTTCATCGTGCGGAGAAGTAGATCAAGCGCCTCGACGTCATCGCGGTCCGCGCGTAATCGCCGCAGGACTTCGATCTGCATGAGGTTGATCGGATCGACATACGGGTTGCGCACGCGGATGGAGCGTGCGAGGACCGGACTCCGCAGCAGCAAATGCTGCCGGCCAGTGCTGGAAAGCACGGCTGAATGCGTTGCCTGGAGGTTCTGACACAGCTCGTCCCCGAATCCTCGAAGATCCGGTTCGACGAGAGTATCTTGGTACAGAGTGGCGATGCGGACGTCGGCCTTGGCCAGCACCAATACCACGCTAACCTGCTCGGCGAAAATGTCGCCGTTGGAATCCTGATAGATCATTCTCACGACAATGTAGATGTAATCTCCGTAGTCCTCGACCTTTGGGCGTTGTGTGGTATTGGCGATGTCCTCAATGACGAGCGGATGCAACTGGAAGTGGTCCCCAATACCCTTGAGGAGCTTAACATCGCCCAGGCCGGTGACATTGATCCAGGAGACGTGTTTACTGTCGCGATATGGAAGGCAATCTTCCGCGGATTGTAGCTCCTTCTCCTCGAGGACTTGCTGGTCGTAATCGATCACCTTGATCATTACAGGCTCGTCCGCCCGCTCGCCAACATACTCGACCGTGCCGGGTGCCTGCCCCGGCTTCCGGGTCTTTATTCCGCACAACGCCATAATTCCTCACCGCCTTTCTAACCGATTCAGAACGTTTCAGCTTGCGGTCGCGTTCGTCGCGCCGACCATCCTGACCGGGAACGGCTCTGTCACGGAGCCGGTGTACAAGCTCCGATGGGGAAACGGAATTTCGATCGCATTCTTGTCGAACGCCTCTTTGATTTCGGCACGAACGCTGTTCATTTTTGACGCGTGCCGGAGCCCTCACGAATCGCTTGGCGGGTCCATTTCGTTTGTTGATTTGTCTTTTTTCTCGATCAGAAGCTTCCGAATCCGTCGTGCGTCAGCAGCGAGAACCGAGACAGTGTGGCGACCGAGCGTAATCGTTTCGCCGTGCTCGGGTATGCGGCCCAAAATCTCTATTACGGCACCTCCAATTGTGTCCGCAGCGAGCTCGGGGAGCTGCACATCCAGTTCCTGGCGTACCACACCAATCGAGCAGGTCGCGTCAATCTCGAAGGTATTGCGATCTCGCTCCACGATGAGGGAACTTTCGCTGTCAAACTCGTCTTGAATCTCTCCGACGAGTTCTTCCAGGATATTCTCCACCGTAATGAGTCCAGATACCACGCCGTACTCGTCCACCAAAAGTGACACGATTGCCCGCGATCGTTGAAACTCACGCAGCAACCTATCAAGCGCGATTGTTTCCGGAAAGTAAATCGCGTCGCGGGCTAGCTCCGCCAAGTCATCGACCGCCTTGCCGGTAGCGAGCGCCGCGAACACGTCCTTGACATGTATGATACCGACCACGTGCTCAAGATCCTTGTCGCATAGCGGTAGACGCGTGTGTCCGGAATCGGCGGCCTGGCGAAGTTGTTCATCGATGGGGTCATTGCGATCCAAAAACACAATGTCGTTTCTCGGGAGCATCGCGCTACGCGCACTTTTGTCTTCAAGGTCGAGAACGTTTTCCATGATCAGACGCTCGCGATTTGAAACCTGCCCGCCACTGGCGGATTCAGCCATTATGAGGCGAAGCTCGCTTTCACTGTGATACGCTTCGTGGCCCCGCGTTAGCCGAATGCCGATGAGCCGCAGCATTAGGTTGCTAGATTCGTTCAGCGCCCAGATGAACGGTTGAAACACTTTGTAAAAAACGACAAGCGGCAGTGACACCGCGAAAGAAATCGGTTTGGGCTTTTCAACAGCCAGGATTTTCGGCACCTGTTCTCCCACCGTGATATGCAGAAACGTTATCGTGGCGAACGCTAGGGGAAAGGCGAAGTAATGAAGCTTGGCCTCCGGAAGGCCAAGCTCGTGAAACAGAGGCAGCAAAGCTCGAGCGACGAGCGGTTCGCCGACCCAACCGAGACCGAGACTTGCTAGCGTGATGCCAAGTTGACACGCGGAAAGATACGAATCGAGACGCATTACGATGCTTTCCACCAACCGCGCACTTTTGCTGCCCGACTCGGTGCTTGAGCGGATTTCGCTCAGGCGTATCTTGACGAGTGCAAACTCTGCGGCAACGAAAAAACCGTTGGCCCCCACGAGTAATAACACGAGAAACACATTCCCAAACACGCTTGCTCCATCCAGTTTGTGTAATTCGAAAGAGGCCTTTTGCTAGGCTAACCGTCGCGAAAACCGTGGGTCAATCGCAAATGTTCAAAACGTCATCCGTCACTTTGCGCCACGATCGTCTTGAAACCAGCGGCCAATTCTGCCTACATTGACTGTCGTCCCGAACGTAATCGCGAACCTACTAGTATCGTCCGTTAAACCGACAAAAACCGCGGAGTCGAAAGCGACGTTCGGATGAACCACATATCCCATACCGAGTGTCCATAACACGGCCTCGTTGTTCTGGTTGGGTGTGAGAATCACGCTGAGCTCAGTGAATCCACCGAGGTTCTGCACAATCGGATGGCCCACTGCGATAGCGAGATCGTGCTCTAGGATCACGTTGCCACCTGCTGGATCGCTCAGAACGCCAAGTTGATAGAACCCATTGACCGTAGTCCGATCGAAGGCTTTCGTTACTATTGCCGCGCCGAAAAAATCCACGAGCCCCGTTCCAAGCCCGCTGTCCTTGTCGGCAGCGGGCAACTTCGTCGTCAACTGGAAGGCCGCGGCAGGCCGGCGTGGTCCTTCTTCGAGAAAACGGACTCGCGTGCCCAGCACGAAGTCACCGACCCCACTCTCGTCTGCTTCCCGCAACGCGACACGGACGTAAGGCGACCAGCCGACGAAAAGCTCGGCCGTCTCCGTCGCTCCCCATTTGATCGCGAAAGGTGTGTCTACCATGTCCTCGTCATCAATGAAAACACCCGCTTCCACTTCCAGGGTACGCGGCGCCGTTGTAGTGACATCGGACGAGTACGACGGTCGCTGAGGGGCAACGGGCGCCGGCGGAACGGCGGCACAGGAGTACACTAGTGTGGCCTGTGCGATCCAGAGGAACTTCCATGAGCCAGTCCTCATGCTCCACAGCTTCATCAGACACGACCGTCCACGCGACCGTTTTTCTTTGAGTAATTTAAACACGGTCAACGTTTGGCGACGTCTCCAAAACCAAACATGACACCCATGAGCAGCTTGAAATCCGGGATGTCACCGAAGCCGAAACGGGTCTCCAAATTATAATAGTTACGGGAGCCAAACGGCATTTTTAGACCCGCCACTAGACTCAAGCCGATTTCGGTATCCGACACGCCGACGTCCGGACGGTTGAGACTGATTGTAGGCCCCAATCCTCCGTAGAACTTCGCATTTGCCTTAGGCGGTGAAAACAGATCCGTCCGTAAATCCAAGTTGAATGTCGTTACTGTCTGACTGTCACCGAAACCAATATCAACGCTTGGGGCAAAGCGCATTACCGTCACTTTGCCAAAAACGAACTGCAAACCCAGCGTGTATTGGTCCGGATTCACGCTGAACCCCAAGGGCCGCAAGCCGAGGGACACTTTCGAACTCTCTGCCGTGCAATTGCTCGTACCAATGGCCACTGAGCACACGGCCCATACCACCGAGATAACCAGAAACCTTTTCAAGCCTGCCTCCTTTCGGCAAGTCCAGGATCCACAAACCGACAGGGCCAGACCTCTCGGTCCGACTCCAACAAGGTGTCCGCCTCTTTGCGGCCTCCCCATAGCATGTGTAGCCCCATCGTTGTGCCGTCCGAGTAGCGGCTCGAGAAAACGCCAGATAGCGACCGGTGCAGGTTCCTTTAGTACCTGTGAATGCGCAGCGAGAATCCCGCGCAGGACGTCTCTGGCTTTCTCAATATCATCGCCATAACTAATGCTTGCCAGTTTTCCTGGAACTTCGTTGCCTCACTCCGGCCACCGTGGATGCTTTCTGGAGAATTACACTAGATTCACGTGGGGCGAGAGCGCTCGGCAGCTTCGCCGGCATGATAGGCAGCAACGCTATATCTTGCCCTCTGCCTCTGCCTCCATCCGATCGAGACGCGTGTAATAATCTGGTAGCTCCTTCAGATGAGCCCACGCGATTTTTCCCGTCAAAATGGGATCATCGTTCGTGACGTTCGTCTCCGGGTCGCGTGCCCCATGTTCAAACTCAACCTCAAGACCACGTCTGAACTGTTCAAGGTCAATTTTGGACCAGTTGATTCCAAGATTCACGCCGATTGTCCGCGCTTCCTCCACAGTGATTTCCTTTTTCAAGATCAACTCCCTTTCCGTTTGCTGCCTGGCTTTACGGATAAGCCGCTCTCCTTCGTGGCCAAAGGGTTCGAGGGCTCCACCCCAACAGACTACAACCCGCAGGCGGACCATACCAAGCAAAAAGCAATTAGACTCTGCGGAACCGGGTCGCTATACTGTTTTGGAATTAGGTAAATGACCTTCTATCGGACACCGAAGATTGGAGCCTTGTTTTGACGCTGATCGATAGTCTCTTTCATTGGGGCTCAAAGCTCGAGCGTGTGCTTGTGGTCGCGCTTGTTCTCGTCGGCTTGCAGCTCGCGTTATGGCTGCTAAGACGCGCGGGGCGGTCGCTTGCCGGGCGCCGATTGACATCGCGAGCATCTAAGGTGGCCACGATCGTGAGCCTCACCTCTAGCATTATTCTATTCGTTACGTACTTTGTGGCGTTCGGGTTGATTTTGCGAGAGTTGGGCCTCTCTTTGAAGGCCTATCTGACGAGTGCGTCGATCATCGGGCTTGCGGTGGGCTTTGGCTCACAGGGTATCGTGCAGGATGTCGTGACCGGAGTGACGATGGTGTTCGCCGATTTGTTTGATGTGGGCGACATGGTGGAGATATCCGGTCAGACAGGGATAATACGAGGTGTGGGCATGCGGTTTACGGAACTCGAAAACTCGTTTGGGGCCAGGGTCTTGATTCCGAATCGAACCATCGGAAATGTGATAAATTATCCCAAGGGGTACATAAGGGCCCTGGTCGACGTTAATCTACCCGCCGAGCCAGAGCTTGCGCAAAAGGTGGAGGCCAGGGTGTCGGAGGTTGCTTCCGGAGCGTTGGAACAATACGGCCGTATTTTGCTGGCTGCACCATCGATCGAAGGCCGGGTGCGAACGTCTTCGGGCAAGGAGATTCTTCGCGTGAAGTTTCGCGTGTGGCCAGGTCGTGGAACAGCGATAGAGACGGGCCTTCGTAGCGAGCTGCTTGCTTTGATAAAGCGCATTGTCCCCGAATACGAAGATTGGATGGTCACTGTGAACTATGAGATTGAAAAACGGCATGCCACGCTTCCAGGTGTCGGCTGGCGATCTTGACCCTGCGGCGAGAGGCAATCAATTCAAAAGCCGCTTTCGCTTCGAGCGTTTTGGATCCGGCTGTGTAGATACGTTTTTGCTGCTCTCTCGCTGTTTTTTCTCGCGCTGGGCCGCCCGCGATCCGTGACGCCAGTCGCGCCAACGTGCGCGTGAAGGTGGTACTGTGCGGAGACGGTCCCAGCCGTGGCGAGCTGGAGGCTTACGCAGACTCGCTTGGGATCGGCGCCAACGTGGTGTTCGCGGGTATCCGCGACGACGTCGACAAGTCACGGCACGGAGGGTAGCATCAGCTGCGACACCCGCTTCGATCTCAACGGTGTTGTACGCGGCAGTGC
>JAOTUR010000118.1 GCA_029863805.1 Candidatus Krumholzibacteriia bacterium
TGACGCAGCCGGAGCCTGACGTTATCGTGACTCTCGGAGGATGGGAGTGGCGTCAGGACCTGTTCGTGTTTACTCGTGCGACGATCGCGCAGGGGGAAGAGGATTTCTACTACGATTATATCGATATACAAATGAACAATGTGCCGGACAGTGTGTTTGTGGCGCCAGGTATAGCGAATAGGTAGAGCGAATACACAGGGAGGTGACAGATGGCGATGTGGGAGTACTTTGATACGCGGGCAAGAAGGCTTGGAATTCTCGATACAAAACTGGCTCAGGCGGCATCGATCTTTCTTGCGCTGGTTGTGGTCAAGCTCGTTCCACAGATCCTGGAAGTGAATGTTTTATGGTTTGTTCTGTTGGCGATTCTATGCGCCATTAAACCAGTTTTAACCTTCTATGTGGGCAAGGGCTGAAAAGGGCGTTGATGTCCGCTCGAGTGATGTCGCCGAGCGGCGTCTAATTATGGTAAACTGTAAAATTCGCCAGGCATGAGCGGGCCTGTGGGCGCAAGCCACTGGCTTCGGCCCGTAGGCCCCGCCGCAAGGCGCCCAAGCGATAGGGTTTCACATCATCGGGGGGTGTGGAATGTCAGAATCTAATGCCGCGAACGGTCCGCGAGCACCGTATTCCCCACGACGGCCGTGGATGCCGACAGTTGCCGGCATTCTCGAAATCTGTGCGGGGGCCACGAGTCTGATCGGGAGTTTTGTGCTCGCGTTCATGGCAGTCGCCTCCCATAGCCTTCCCCACGGGGTGTCCGAGCCGGTGCCGGAATGGCCCTTCGAGATGGGCTTCGCACTGTTTCTTGGTTTGGCAACCCTTCTACTGGTGCTTGGCCTGGTCGCCGTGATCGGTGGTATTCAAGCGTTACGAGGCACGCGTGGGTTCTGGCCGATTATTGGTGCCATCGCAGCCAGCCTGTCGTGCCTTCCCCTGGGAGTGCCGGCGATTGTGCTAACAGTAATGAGTGAAAACGACATGTCGTCTACTAGGGCGGCCGGTGGTCGGGATACTGGGGGGCACATAAGCAACTCGCTGCGCTGACGGCGGCAAATGATACCTGGCCGGCTATGGCGTTGATAGCTGACCACGGCGCGCGGGCGGTGACCGTTAGGGGGATGAGGTATGGCTCTCAGTGCATTTGACGACAAGGCGAAAAGGCCGCGCCCGAGCGAACTCAAAAAAATGCTGGGTCGAACGAGCACTCATTGGGACAACTTACTGACGCATATCGCCTCTGAGTATGCACCTCTGGTCGACACGTGGAACTTTGCCGGTGCGAAGTGGGGGTGGTCGCTCCGCCTGCAACAGAAGAAACGCACGGTATTGTATATGACGCCGTGCAAAGGACACTTCTTGGTAGGTTTGGTTCTGGGTGACAAAGCGGTCAAGGCAGCACACGATTCGAAGTTGCCCAAATCGGTGCTTGCGGTCATCGATGAGGCGAAGAAATACGTCGAGGGCAGAGGAGTTCGCCTCCAGATCCGCAACAAGACAGACGTTGATAGCGCCAAGAAGCTCGCCGCGGTCAAAATGGCGAACTAAGAACCGCTGGCGAGCTTCTGTCGGATGTTCTGAGTCAGGGAGTCGAAAGACGCGTATGCGTACTTTTACGTTAACTGCTATCGTCCTATCGTTGGCTATGACCACCTCAGTTCCGGTTTTGGGTGCGAAAGAGAGTACGGAGAGCGGCACTAAGAGATCGCCCCTGCGGCCCTCGATGGTGAGTCTCTGGCTGGGTGTGTCGTATGATTCCCCGGCAGACCAGTTTCTCGGTGTAACCCCGGGACGGGATTTTCACGAGTTTGCCTTTCGCATGGGTTGGCGCCTGGTGGATGCCAGGCTGCTGCGGCTGGATTACACGTTGGACCTCATCCCCTTGGCGATGATTACAAACAACCCGAGGTACAGCATAGGGGCAACCACGTTCAACGGCATGCGCCAGCGCAGGATTACCGATTACGAGACCGAGTACGGGATAGGCGCGGCGCCCTTTGGCCTCAGAGTCGGTGTACCACTTTTGACAAGATGGTTTGTCTTTGCCAGCGGCAGTGCGGGGTTTCTCGCCTTCGAAGGACGGGTGCCGACGTATGGGGCGTCCTACTTCAACTTTACCTTCGACTTTGGGGGTGGGGTGGAAGCATCGATAACGAATCGATGGGGCATCTACGCCGGCTACAAGCTTCATCACCTGTCCAACGGTGGGCGGGCCTACGAGAATCCGGGCATCGACTCGAACATATTCTACTTGGGAGCGACGGGGTCTTACTGATGAAACATGGAGAAGCGACGATCGTCGATGCGGGGCCTGAGACTATCGAGCGTTACGGAATTTGCGGTTACAAAGACCCCGACAACCCTGCCTATCAGCAGAAGCTCAAATGGGTCAGGCAACGCTTCAAGGAAGGGATGAGGGTCAAGGTTCTGCATTCCGAGAAAGACGGCACGGCGGGTTCGATCGAGTACGTGCCTGGTGACTATGCCTGGCGAGGGATTCACGCGCCTGGATAAATGGTTATCCACTGCCTCTTCATCGTGAAGAAGGCCTACCAGGGGAAGGGCTACGGTTCTCTTATGGTCGAGGCGTGCGAAAAGGATGCGCTGCGAAGAAAAATGGACGGTGTAGCCGTTGTCACGAGCAAGAGTACGTGGATGGCAAAGAAGGAGATCTTCTTAAAGAGCGGATACGAGTTGACCGAGGAGGCTCCACCCCACTATCAACTCCTCGTCAAACGATTCAGGGATGATGCCCCCCTGCCAACGTTTTCCGGAAACTGGAAAGCGAAACTCGACCAATATGCCAAAGGTCTGACCATTATCCACTCGGCGCAATGTCCGTATGTGGTGAAGGCCATGAACGAGATCCCTTCAGTGGCAAAGGAAGAGTTCGGTATCGAACCCACCATCGTGGAGCTGCCCAGCTGCCAATTGGCTCAGGATTCTCCCAATCCCTACGGGATCTTCAGCATCATTTGGAATGGCGAATTGGTTGCCGATCATCCCATCAGTAAGACTCGCTTCAAGAACATCATGAACAAGGTCCTGGACTGAGATCATCAACTAACCTGTTGTGGGAGAGGGGACTCGGCGATGCCACATCATCCCGTTGTCCAAGTTGCAATCGGGTGCCGCGTTAAATTTGGGATGTTGCAGGGACACACGCGATTGCATATGGCTCGGGGACGGGCGGAGTTTGGTTGTCCACTCCCGTAGCGGGAGTAGATAACGCCGGTGGGGCGTCATGCAGTTTTGAGGGACGATGGAAATGATGACAACATTCATGGAATACGCTCGGGCAAAGCTATGGCTGTTCTTGCTTTTCGTCCTTTGTGCGGTGGGCTGTGGTGACCAGAAAGTTCAGCCCGTGCAAACGGATCGGCCGTACCTGGAGACCGACGTTGTGGTTCGCAATCCGATCGATGGTGTGACCCTCGCCGGTACGCTGACATTGCCGGCATCGACGGGGTCATTTCCGGCGGTTCTCCTGATTGCCGGTTCGGGTCCGCACGACCGGGACGAAGAGTTCCTTGGGCATCGCCCTTTCTTTATTTTGGCGGACTACCTCGCTCGGTTGGGCATGACCGTGCTGCGAATGGACAAGCGGGGGTGCGGCGAGTCAGAAGGCGTTTATATACCCTATGACATAGAACGGTTTGTTCAAGACGCCCAATCAGCGGTTACGTTCCTCAGACAACACAAACAGGTGGATCCACATCGCATCGGCGTCATTGGACACAGTCAGGGGGGTCTTATCGCGCCGATGTTGGCGAGTCAATCGACCGACATCTCCTTCGTCGTGCTTATGGCGGCACCCGGCGAATGGGGCCCTGGGTTCTTCCGCTCGCAGGCCATCGCCATGGCTAGGGCGGCCGGTTTTGGTGAGCGTGACTTTGAGAGGATTCGGCAGTTATATGACCGCCTTACCCCCATCTGGACCAAGGACACCATCGCGGCCTCCGATGAGCGGGAAGGCACGAGAATCATCGAAGAGCTCCGGCTTTACGTCGACGCCGGTAGCCGGAAGATTCTGGGCAATGAGAACGCAGCCTCTTTCCTGGCCTTCATGCGATCGAATGAGATACGCTCGTTCCTGGACTACGATCCGGCCACCACCCTGCGCAGGCTGAGCTGTCCTGTGCTTGCCATCATCGGCGACAAGGACGTGCAAGTCCCTTCGTCGCAGAACCTCGCGGCGATAGAGAACGCGCTTCGCGAGGGCGGCAATGAGCGCTATAGAATTGTAGAGGCGCAAGGGCTGAACCACCTCTTTCAGACGTGTACGACCGGTCTGGTATCCGAGTACGCTACGATGGGCCGTTCCATGTCGACGGCGGCACTCGACGTCATCGGCGAGTGGCTGGGGGAAGTCGTCGGTCTCGGGCAGCGTTAACCTCACGGGGAGTAAATGATGCGAGTCATTGTCTTTTGTGGTCTGATCTTTTCCCTGATATCGAGCTGTCTGGCAACATTGATGTGGCTACCGGCGACGGTCGAAGCGGTCGATCTTGGCTCGATTGGGATGGGCGTCGGTGGCTCATGGATGAGCCAGGACTACGACTTCGGCAATGATCCCCAGTTGGAGGTTGTAGACGGCGGCGTTGTCGAACCCGCGGCCGGGGCCTTTTTGTGGATTCGGCTCCACCATCGGATTTCTGCCGGCGTGGAGGTGTTGTACCTTCGCAAAGGATTCGAATCGACGCCGGTGGTGATCAATAGCAGCGGTCAAGTCGTCGGTGAAACAGCGATCCAGTATAACGTGAACTACCTTTCCATCCCATTGACGGCCAGGTTCGAGATCGAGACGTTACCTGGCTTGTTGTATCTGTTTGTTGGCCCGAGCGCCGAGATACTCCTGAGCCACGATGAGTTTGGCCAGGTCTTCGAGAACTTCAACACCGTGACCGCCGCTTTTCACGTTGGGGTGGGGTTTGAGCGGGAACGGTTTGGCGGGAACATTCGATATTCGAGAGATTTTTCCAGCTCGCTCGATGCACCGGCGGCGTGGTCTTTGCAATCCGTCAAGAATCACGGTGTGCTGGCTTTGTTTACGATTGCGTTGTGGCGGTGATCCACGAACTCGAATCGAGCCCGCAAACACCATAATGCCCGGGGCCGTCAACTGGGAGACGCCCCGACGAGCGCCGTGCGTGGTGACGGTGCATCGTCTCTGTCAACAAAGGAGATAACAGATATGAGTACACACGCGTCAGCGACATTCGAGGTCAAGCATTGGGATGAGAAGCCTTTCAACGAAATCGACGGAGGCCCAAAGCTGACTCGCGTTAGCGTGAGCAAGTCGTTCCAAGGTGACATCGACGGAGAGGGCACTCTGGAGTACCTCATGATGCATAGGAACGATGGCACCGCCGACTTTGTCGGGCTGGAACGTGTGACGGGGCGTTTGGGTGATCTATCGGGGAGCTTCGTATTGCTGCACCGCGGAACATTCGCGAGCGGAACGGCGAAAGCGACCTGTGTGGTTGTTGCCGGGTCTGGAACTGGGGAGCTGGCCGGGCTGCGTGGCGAGGGTTTTTTCGAGGCAAAAAGCAGGCAGGCGCCGATCACGCTCGACTATGATATCGAGTAAAGACCGTCGATGGATGGCCGAATCCCGATCCCGCCATGAGTGCCGGTGCTTATCGCGAGGCGGATCTCTATCTCTCTTCCATCGGGTTTATCCGTTGAGTGACATCTACCGTTAAAGGAGTTTTGCATGAGCTCATCGCCGTTTGCTAAGGTGGTCGCTTGGGTGCTGGTGGCGGTCCTTGCCGGTGTCTTCCTCATGGCGGCGCTCGGCAAGCTGAGCGGCGCGGCCGTCGAGATGTTTGCGAGCTGGGGTTACCCGGCGTGGTTTGCGACGCTTATCGGAGTGCTCGAACTGGTCGGAGCGGGGGGGCTGCTTCTGCCAAAGACCACGCGTTATGCGGTTCTGGGATTGTCGGCAATTATGCTCGGGGCGGCATACACCCACCTGGCGAACAACGAGGGCGGCCAGGTGCTGCGGCCTCTTATGCTTCTGACAATCCTTTGGGTGGTATTGTGGCTGCGCCGCGGGCCACGTCCTAGCCCTCCCTCGGCCGACGTTCCGCAATGAAGACATGTGGCTTGTAGCGCGGCGCACAAACGCGATCGGCGCAAAACGCACAAAGAGGGGAGGAATGGTGATAAGAGTCGAGCATCGGGGTGGGGTGGCGGTTCTGCATATTGAGCACGGCAAAGCCAACGCGATCGATATCGAGTTCTGTGAGCAACTAACAACTGAGTTAAGACGGCAGACTGACGGCGCCGTTGTGCTGACGGGGCGCGGTTCCATCTTTTCGGCCGGAGTCGATCTGCTGCGGGTGCTCGACGGCGGGGCGGATTATGTGCGGCGGTTTCTTCCCATTCTCGGAAAATTCTGCGAGACGGTGTTCGGTTTTCCGCAGCCGCTGGTGACGGCGATCAATGGTCACGCCATCGCAGGCGGTTGCGTGTTGGCGTGCATGGCGGACTGGCGCATCATGGCGCTTGATGGCGGACAAATCGGAGTGCCCGAGTTGCGAGTCGGCGTGCCATATCCCGTCGCTGCGCTCGAGGTCATGCGTTTTGCCGTGCCCAGAAGATATTTTTCGGACGTTGTCTATGGCGGTGATAGCTACGACCCGGCCGCGGCGCTGACACGTGGTCTGGTCGATGAAGTAGTGGAGCCGGACGATTTGCTGGATCGTGCTGCTGCTGCGGCCAAACGCATGGCGACGCGAGTACCCGAATCGTTTCAGCTAACAAAAGCTCAGGTTCGCTCGCCGACGTTGCAACGGATGCGAAGCGGCGCGACTCACGATGCCAAGGTGCTGGATATTTGGATGTCGGATGCGACCTTGGCAGCGATACGGACGTATGTGTCGCGGACCTTCAAGCGGCGTTGATTGGGAGATTGTTGATTCGAATGACAAGTCTGCGACGGCTGCTGTACACGATGTTCGCGCTGTCAGGCGCAGCCGGTCTTCTCTACGAGTTGGCCTGGAGCCGTTATCTGGCCCTGTTCGTAGGGCATAGCGCCTATGCCCAAGTGTTGGTTATCGGGGTGTTTCTGGGGGGCATGGCGGGCGGCGCTCTCCTGGTGGGGAACCGATCGAGGAGTTTAAAAAACCCTCTGTTGTGGTACGCCCTGGCGGAAGCAGGGCTTGGTGTTCTGGGTCTGGCCTTCCATTTCTTGTTCCAACTCACTACGTCGTTTGCGTACGACTCCGTTCTTCCGGCGGTCGCGGGCACGTCTCTCGCCACCATCGCCAAGTGGGGGGTGGCGGTTCTCCTCATCCTTCCCCAGTCTGTGCTCTTGGGAACAACCTTCCCCCTGATGTCGGCAGGCGTCCTGCGGGCCGATCCCAGCCAGACCGGTGGCAAGCTGTCGTTTCTTTATTTTGCCAACAGCTTCGGTGGTGCAGTGGGGCTTTTGGTGGGCGGTTTCGTCCTGGTGGGACGCGTGGGACTGCCCGGCACCGTCGCCGCCGCCGGCATCATCAACTGGATCGTGGCGATCGTCGCCGCCGGTGTGGCGGGAGCTCTACGCGAACGTTCGCTGGGCGCATCCGCTGTCGGCGAGCGAGCGCAGCAGGAAGCCAGGTGGCGACTCGACAGCGAGGCGCGTGCCGCGCTTTGGCGATTGCTTCTCACGGTGAGTTTTCTGACCGCAGTCGCTTCTTTTGTCTACGAGATCGCCTGGATCCGCATGCTGTCGCTGGTGATGGGAAGCGCGACCCATTCCTTCGAGCTGATGCTTTCGGCGTTCATTCTGGGCCTCGCCATCGGATCGCTGGTCATACGACGCCGAACCGATACCTCAGCTCAACCACTCCGGCTCTTGGGTTGGATTCAGTGGCTGATGGGCCTGACGGCGCTGGCCACACTCCCCATGTACAGCGGCTCCTTCACGTGGATGGCGCAGCTTGTATTCCACCTTCCGCCAACGGACGCAGGTTACGGACTGTTCGGGTTGGGCCGATACGGAATTGCGTTGGCAGTGATGCTACCGTCAACGATCTGTGCCGGCATGACGCTGCCGCTTATCACGGCCACGCTGCTGCATAGCGGGTCGGGCGAGCGCTCGATCGGATGGGTTTACGGAATCAACACCCTGGGTTCGGTGGTTGGAGTGGCGCTTGCGGGACTCCTGTTACTGCCGCTCCTGGGACTGGAGAGGATGCTGGCGGCGGGTGCGGCTCTGGACATGGCGGTGGGGGTTCTGATTTTCGCGTGGGTGGTGCGCATGGGGGGAGTGCGACGTCTGGTTCCGGTGGGAATCGGGCTGGCGACGGTGGCGGCGCTCGTGGTGACGCTATCGGCAGTGCGGCTCGACCGCGCGGTGCTCACCGGTGGAGTTTTTCGGGACGGCGCCGTACCCACGAGCGACCTTCACAAGATGCTCTTCTACCGGGATGGGCGCACGTCGACGGTCGGTGTGCACCAGGTGGTGGAGACGGGGTTGGTGGTGCTCACCACCAACGGCAAACCCGACGCTTCGCTCAGCACACGTTGGCTCGAGGCAGCCAGCAAAGAGTTGCCACCGGAGCCGATCCGCTGGCAGGACGAGGCAACCCAGGTGGTGTCCGCCCTGACGACGCTGGCGCACATGCCCGATGCGCGCCGGGCCGTGACCATCGGTCACGGATCCGGCATTTCCGGACACTATCTACTAGCGGCTCCGGAGCTGGAATCCCTCACCACGGTGGAGATCGAACCCGAGATGATAAACGGTTCGCGCAGCTATTATCCGGCCAACCGACGCGTGTTCGACGATGCGCGCTCGGGGTTTGTGATCGATGATGCCAAGGCGTATTTCTCGTCACGCGGTGAGCGCTACGATCTGATTCTTTCCGAGCCCTCCAACCCTTGGGTGAGCGGCACCGCAAGCCTTTTCACAGAAGAGTTCTACAAGACGGTGGGCCTTTATCTCACCGAGCGCGGGGTGTTCGCGCAGTGGATGCAGCTCTACGAGATCACCGATGACGCGGTGGCTGGGGTGCTGGCCGCGCTGCACAAGGGGTTCCGAAGCTACCGGGGTTTTCTGGCGGGCGACACAGACCTTCTCATCGTGGCTTCGAACCAGGTCGAGCTACCCGCACCCGACTGGTCTGTGTTCGAACACGCAGCGCTTTTGGTAGATCTACGCCACGTGAATCGCTTCGTGCCCGCTCACCTCGAAGTGATCCAACTTTTCGACCGCGAGACCCTCACGCCGTTGCTCGACGATTGGCCGCTGGTCAACTCCGATTATCACCCCTATCTGGATCAGGCGGCCGAGCGGGGCCGCTTCACCAACAGCTTCGCCTCGGGCGTCTTCGGTCTGGCCAGCGATCGCTTCGATCTGGTGGGAGCACTCGGGGGAAGGCGCGTTGACTTTGCCCCCTACCACCCCGTCCCCGCCTGGGGTGTGCGGCCGATGCGCGAGCGGGGGATATCCGGGTGGCTTCGTGACGGGGTGGGCCAAGCCGCGGAATCGTCTGCTGTGCCGCACCATCTTTTTCGGCGGGCCCGATCCCAACTGAACCAGTTCATGAAAACAGTGCACGATACCGAACCGCCGACGGATTGGCGCGCCTGGGTCCAATCGTTCGAACGCTCAGAGAGGAATCTTCACCGCGAGACCTCGGGCGTAGCCGATTCGGCCTTCTATTATTCTGTCTTCGAAGCTGTGGAACGGTTCGGTGCACCCGGACCCGCTCGCAATGCGGTGGCGTTCTTGTACGGCATCGCGACCTGGGATTACGCCACAGCCACAACGGCGGCGGACGATTTGATCGACCTCGCTTCCCACGGTGACAGCTGGCTGGAGCCCGCAACGTTATTGGACGGTGCGGTCGTGGCGTATCTGGCGGCCGGTGACTCCCAATCGGCGAGGCGGGCCTTGGAAACGCTCGCCCCGCAGACCTCTCGAGGGCCGGGGGATTTCCGGCAGCGATTGCTTCTCGGGTGTATCGAGCGAGGGATACGCCCCAAGTCCGCCGTGGCGGCGCCGTAGGACCCCGGGCCGAAGCAACTCGGTTGCTCGACCCGGCGTAGGGTAGGAGGGTTTTGTAAACCAACCAGCACAACGTTCGCGCTATAATAGGGAACGGGGTTGGGGTGAAGACGTGGACAAGGCGGGATCGCTACCACACGAAGCGCGACCTAGAGACGCCCCGGCTCGGTTTTGATTCGAGTTTGTTAAACGAGATCTCGATCGGCGAGGCCTACGATCGTGCACATGCGGAGACTGTGATCCAGGCAGCCGTCGAGGATTACAATAGCGAGTATGGAAACGACTGATCCACAACGGGTGAATATACGCGACTGGTGCGAAATA
>JAOTUR010000119.1 GCA_029863805.1 Candidatus Krumholzibacteriia bacterium
ACCCGGTCACGGTGGTCACCGGTGGAGTAGTCGACGCCAATTTTGATCTGTCCTGCCTGACCATCACGCCCTCGCAACGCGCGCAGGGATTCTGGAAACACCAGGTCGGTGTGGCCACCGGTGGCAATGGCAATGCCCACATCGATGCTGAGACGCTTTGCAGCTACCTTGACGTTATCGAAGCGCACTTCAACAGTAACGTGGTAAACCAGGTAGTTGTATACCAGCCGCCGGCATCGGGCACCTGTAGCGACAAACTGCAGGTGGCCAAGGATCTGCTGAACCTCAAGGGCAACGTCGGCATGGCCGCGCGGGCGAGACAGCACCTGATGGGGCTGCTCCTCAACGTCGCCAGCGGCAAGCTGAGCCTGAGGGAGGTCGTCAGCGAGGACGGGGCTGTCGTATCGCAAGCCATTACGTGCTGCGATCAGCTGATCGACGACATGGATGCCGCGAACGACGAGCTGGCCAAGGATATCGCCGAGCTCATAAACAAGGGAAACACACTAAGCGTGGGCATGGTGCCGTTGGAGACCGAGGACATCGCTTACTCCCCGCCATCTTTACCGAGAGACCCGCAGGCGTTCTCGCTGTCGCAGAATCAGCCAAATCCCTTCAATCCGCACACCACCATCGCCTATTCCATTGCGCACGCCGGTTGGACGCGTTTGGCGATCTACGATATTGGAGGTCGATTGGTGCGAACACTCGTGGATGAAACGATGCCCGCGGGTGATTATCGGATCGGCTGGGATGGCCGCGACGGTCAGGGCGCGGCGGTCGCGTCGGGGATTTACTTCGCGCGACTCGAATACGGAACGAGCGTAGAGACACGAAAGATGATTCTCCTAAAGTGATCCGCGTCTTTTTGGGAAGAAAGAAGCCCGGTCATTGAGTTCCTCACCTCTCGATGGCTGGGTTTCTTTCGTTGTCCGGGTGCAACGCACCGGCATCTGTTCAGAGCGATCGCCCAGGCGATATTCTCCGGAAGCCGGGTTGCCGAACGGTGGTTGGTGATGGCGCTGTTTCTCGATGAGCTGATCGTCGAACTCGAAGAACCGGATGACGGTATCTTCGAGCTAGGCTTTACGCGGGATTTCAGCGGGACGGCCGGGCCGTGCGCCACGCATTGGAACGAATACGATTTCGCCCGGGATAACGGAGACCTTCGGCACCCGACGCGCCGTCACCGCCGCGACCGTACACGTTGAAGATAGGTCCGCTATCTCCCCCCATGCCATCTTCATAACGCCTTCCCGCCCCTAATGCCGCGCGTACCGTATTACCGTTACCGCCGGCCGCGGCGCATCTGGCGTTTGACCTCGGTCAAGCGAGCGCGGTTGTCCCGATACTCGTCCTCGAGATACTCGAGTCTTTCCAAGGCGCCCATGATCGCCTTGAAACGGTTGAAGGGATTCTCGCCGCGGCTGCGCTTGTGCAGCAGTTGCACGCGTTTGCCGATGGTCCGGTAGCAATCGTCCATCTCGGACCGCAGAGCGTGGTCGTTACGGCGCAGTGAGATGAACTCAGGTGTCTCCGCCACCGCGTGCGCGACGCGCCCACTGACTTTGCGGGCCTGGCGGGCCGCTTTCTCGATACCCTTGCGGATCTGTTTTGATAGGCGCTTCTGTTGCGTCTGGTTGGTCATTATTTTCTTCTCCCCACGTCCAAGATAACTTCTTCAATGATGGAAATTATGATTTCTGGGCGGATTCATGACAGAGTCACGGTCAGAAAGTGAACTATAAGACTGTCACCCTCAAAGCAATCTCTATAGTATATCGCGGGTGACAAAGATTCAAGATAGACAAAGACCCGGGCTTGGGGGCACACTCCGTTTGGTAAATATTGGCCATTCGTGCCGTGCAGATGGTAGCGTGGGCTTGCTGGGACGAGGCGGCCGACGCTTCTGCAAATACACGGTCGCAAGGCGAGGTTAGCGCTGACCATGACGGATTCACCACTTTCCACGCTGGAACAAGATGTAAGGCAATGCACGCTAGCTGCCTGCCATCGCGTTCGGCTATACAAGCGCATCGTCCATCCCAACAGCCCGCGCTTCCTGGACCGACCATGCAACGAGCTCGTCATCGAGTCGGGAGAATCTTGTCCCGTCGGCCCACCTTATAATGATTACCTGATGACCTTTCGCCAGAGGCTGCGCACCTGTCTCCAGGATAAGGGCTACGACGGGTTTGCCATATACCTGCAGCGATTGTGCACGGATGAATTCACGTGGCGTGATTTCTGTCGCTATCATGCAGACAGGCTCTAGAGGCAATAAAGCCATGCACATGAAGAGAAGACCACAACGGCTGGGTCTAGTGGTGAAGGGCTTCACTACCCTTGCGCTGTTGCTTGTCGTAGAGAACGGGTTTGCACAGGATACGGGGGAGCTCACGACATTGTACCGGGAGCTGCAGGCCGGGGTCGTGGCCAAGGTTGAGCTGGCGGGTGGAGCCGGTTGGCAAGAGACCGTCGAGTTTGAAATCTATTTTCTTTCCGACGAGTCGGAGATTACAGTGGACATACTACAGCCCGACAACACGACCCGACCTATAAACGTGTACCGCGTGAGCGAGGGTAATGCGGCGGCATCGATGACGGTCGAGAAGTGCCGGATCATCGACGGGGTAATAAAATGTGAATCTCTCGCCAAGCCTGCTCGCACCAGGTTACCGGCTTCGGGTAAGCTTCTCCAGATGGGAATTCCCGCGCAAGAGATCGATTGGGAATCGGACTTTCTGCAATTCAGTATCGATGAGGGACGATATCAGCTGACGGCGATCGCCAACGACAATGTCGTGGCAACCGTACCATCGCCTGCGATCGAACGACAGGTATTGCCCACCCTGTCGGATCTCGAACGACAATTTCTCGAGCAGCGGCCATTTCTACGAGCACGGGTGAGCCCCTTCGTACGTGACCAACAAGACGATTCCGGAGGATTCGATGACGTAGCCATAAATTTTGACGGCGGCATCTACCGTGTCGCCTCGAATGCAAACCGGATCTGGCAGCTCAAATGGGAAGGTGACGTTTCGAGCGAAAAAGAGCTTTCGCTGAACCGTCTCGCCGTCGAAGCAGGTGCAGCACAGAACATTATTCGGCGGGACTGGTTGCCATTATCACTAAGCACCGAAGCCGAGTCGGATCGTAACTTCGATGCCGTCGACGTGTCGGGCACCGCCAAGCTCGCCTACATTCTGCCGTTTAGTGCCGATTTTCAGTCTGGCTCCTATCGCCCATCCGTTGGCCCCCGGCTTGAAGCACGTTTTGCACTGGGTCACTCGGTGGCGAGAAAAGACCAACTTGACGAAAGGGATTTCTTGCGTTTCGGTTATAAGATCCGCTGGCGGGTACCGTTCCATAAATCGGGGGTGCTAGAGATAATCCACACCGGCACCTACAACGATGCCTCGGGAGCGGACGGGGAGTGGCACAGCCTCCTGGACCTGACCATCGAGCTCGAAATCTTCGGAGCGGCCTACCATATCACCTATGTGGACGGTGAAGCCGCGCCACTATTCGAGCGGACGCGGACCACGCGAATCGGTCTTTCCATTGCACTGGCCAAAGCGCAGGAATGATCGCACCAACCCGCTGTCGCCGCATAGAGTAAACATCGCCGACGGTTGGTGGGAGAGACGCAATTACCCAGTCGCCCCTGCAGTGTCCCCCAAAATCATTGCAGCGTACGTACGTGCGCTATGATGTGCATGATCTCCTGATCGGTCAGCGCCGGGTTGCCCCCCTTGGGTGGCATGGGAATACCACTGGTATTACGCGGATCGTCCACGCCACGGCCGGTATTGACATACTCCAGGAACTCCGCGTCACTCAACGACTGTACCCACTCATTTTGCGTGAGATCCCTCCCCAACCCCTTGAGTCCTTTAGCATCCGCACCATGGCAGGCCGAGCAGTAACTGACGAATAACGCCGTCCCTTTCCCCGCATCCCCCCGGGGAACCTCGGCTGTCTCTGCGGTCGTGGTCTGTGTCGACTTGGTGTCGGACGTCTTCTCATCCTGCGTCCCGCCGCCGCAACCGGTCACCACAAATGCTGCGGCCAGGATGAACCACAGATTCGTGCGCTTATGCAATGCCACCATGAAACATCCTCCTTCTTCTTCCTGTCGTAGAAAGTCAATCCGACCCGCGGGTCTTTTCGCCCTGCAAGAAGTCTGTGAAACGCCGAACCTGTCCGGGCATCGTTTCTACCACATCGCGTGCGGACGACTCGCTCGACACACCCACAATGCCGGAACCCATGGGTGTACGGGCCTGATCACTGTGCACGAACCACGCGTCGGTGGTTCGAATCCACTCGCCGCCCGTGTAGTCTGCCACCCACAAGGGAGGCGGTTCTCCACCACCGCGAACAAAGGCTATCATGCAACCGATGTCGTCGAAACCTCGCGCCATACCTTCGTCGTCGGTGTAGCCACACGCATAGCGCGCGTCGTTGATAATCATAAAACACTGCTGACAGGCGTCCTCACCGTATACGATGCGTGGCGGCCCGTCCGGCCCACCGGAGCCGCTGCAGCCACCCAGCACGCCGCCCGCTAGCACCATGCCACCGAGCAGCACCGTCACCCGCCATCCGCCCACCACGCTGGCAAACGAACGCTCATGCGCGTGGCGGCGACGGCTCATCACACGGCCCCCTTACGGCGAAACACGCCATACGACACACAGAACCCGGCCACGACCCACACCATCGACACGGCAACGAGCAGCGCTAGCAGGCTCCCGCCGTGCGCGCGAGTGGCGTAGACACCAACCGGACCCAGCACGTCGAGGCTTCCGCGGATGGTCAAGATGGCGGCGAGTTTGAACACTTGCAGAGGATTTATCAGCACCAACGCAAACATACGACTTATGCCAACGTCTGCCAGGAGACTACCACCGATAATGCCGAGATCACCGATTACAACCAGTACGAGCCAGGTGAACAGCGCCACGCCAATCGCCGTGTCGGTGCGCTGGGTCAGGCTGGCGACAGCCATGCCGATGCCGAGCGTAGCCATGGCCAGGATAAATGTGAGGCCCAAAAGACCGACATACTGGCCAACAGAGGTGGTGCCGCCGTAGTAAGCGATGACGACTCCGCTCAGACCGAAGCCAACGACCAGCGCCCCCAAGAGCGCCACAGCCATGCCGATGAACTTTCCCGCCAACACCTCGAATCGAGTAAGCGGCTGCGATGCCATAAACAGTAACGTTCCACGCTCGCGTTCGCCAGCTAAGCTCGTCGCTCCCAATGTGAGTCCCATTAACGGTACGGTCAGCATGACTAGATTGATCATGCTGGCGGCGGTGCGGCCGAAACCGGATAACCCGTAGCCCGAGAGCCCCGCCAGGCCCATCCACGACAGCGCCAGTGACAGTACGGCGAAGACGGTGGCGTAGAGCAACACCCAACGGTTGCGACGTGCCTCGACGACTTCCTTACGTACGAGAAGTACGACGTTACGAAGTTCAATGGTCACGGATCACCTCGTGATCTACCACCGCCGAGGTGTAATCGAAATCACTAACCGGCACCCCGGCGCGCGCCAGCACATTGAGCGGGCCAGCCTTCTCGTTGGAACGCACCTGCACCTTTATTCCCGCGCCGTTGCATGAAGCGTCGAAGCCATGTGCTGTGAGTACTTCGAGCGCTCGCTCGACGAACGAGCTTTCGGTATACACGTGTAACGACGCTTTTGCACCCAATCGCTCCGGCAACGCACCTGGCGCACAATCCGCCACAAGGCGCCCGCGTTCGAGAACGATCACGCGTTCGGCCAGGACATCGACTTCCTCCAGCCGGTGTGAGCAAAAGAGGATGGTCTTGCCTTGCGTCTTCTGCTCCTGCAGAAATGACACGTACTCTCTTCGCGAACGAGCGTCGAGATTGGCCGTCGGTTCATCGAGAAATAGGACAGGAGGGCGAGCGAGGAGCGACACGGCAAGCGCCAGCCGCTGCCTAACGCCGCCCGATAGTGTCCTCACACGCTTATCGACGAACGCATCCAAACCCATCTGCCCCACCAAGCGAGGAATCTCGTCCGACGCCGCTCGCCGGATACGGCTAAAGAGAAAAAGCGTTTCCCTTACACTGAGATTGTCATGAAATCGAATATCCTGCGGCACGAACCCGACCAGCCGGCGCGCAGCTTTTCCCTCGCGTCGCACGTCGAAACCATTGATCGATGCGCTGCCCCCAAACGGCATCACACCCAAAAGACACCTCAGCACCGTGGTCTTGCCCGCACCGTTTTGCCCCCACAAGGCCACCGATTCGCCGGGCCCTATGTGAAAACTAACGTGATCGACCGCAACCAGCCGGCCAAAGCGTTTCACTAGGTCTTGCGCTTCGATCAACCGGCACCTCCCCGCCTGCGTTCTCGCGGGCCCTTCACGTTGCCACCAAGTCCGGTTTTGAGTCCCATTACGATTCCCAGCCCTATAAACGTCACACACGCGGCGCCCAGCGGTAACGCGCTTCGTTTATCGATCACCCGTGATCGAGACGTGAAGTATGGCATCAATCTCGGCGTATTGTCGATGAGCTTTGGCTGAGGTCTGACCACGGGGAACGCCCTCGCGGCCAAGCTCATGGCCTGGATGGCGGGGCTGTAGACGAACAAGCGCAGCTTCGGGTGCCGACCGATCAAGTCTTCGAAGAGTTTCTCCGACCGGTAAGGCACGTCCCCCGTACCGTCACCATCTGCATCGTATCCTTCGTAATCACTCCAGTAGTTGCCATACCACTCGACGCGCGGCGCGTGTCCACCACCCGGCACGGACACGTGCTCGTAGTTGTCCATAAAAGAGTTGATCGTTACACGTGTGCGTTCCACCGACGCATGTAAACGTACGCCCTGGTCATTGTATGCAATCACATTGTGCTTGTAGAGCATCGAACTGTCGATCTCCCTGGGCGAGTTGTCGACAAAAATGCCGACCCGGTTATCGACGATGAAATTATCGGTTACATCGGTATCGTCTAGATCTTTTAACCCCAAGCCGAACCCGCTGGGCCCGCGGTTGTACGCCATGGTGTTGCCCTGCACCACCAGTCGGCGGCTGTACATCAAATAGGCACCGACGGAATTGTGAATGAAGACGTTGTCCGATACTTCACAGTCGCTGTCGTACATCAAGTGTACACCGTAACGCGCATTGGAAACGGTGTTGCCACGGACCACGGAGTAGTCGGAGAACCACACAATGAGGTCACGCCCTTCTTCCAGCACGTTGTCCTCGATTGACGCATGTTTGCTATACCACGCGCGCACCAAATCGCCACGTCTTGCCGGCGCAAGCGTCGCGTACCCCGCAATACGATTGGCCCGTACCAAACAACTGTCGGCCTGACGCAAATACACGCCGAACAGAACGTCCTCGATGCGGTTGCCAACGACGGCGACTCGGTCTGCGCCTACCGCTAGGCCCGCGTTCTCCGCTTCCAGCAAAACACCGCTGTTACGGATGACACACCCTCGAATCGTGACATCGGGGGCCGACACCGTGACCACGGTCCCCGTGCCCCCACCGTCGATTACCGGCCAATCTTGACCAATCAACGTTATCGAACGGTCGATTACGATGTGTCCGTCGAAGCGGCCACCCGTGACGAGAACCGTATCACCATCGACCGCATCCACCAGCGTATCGAAAAGTCCTTTGGGACCTGCGTCCGATCCAACGATGCGCGTGGACCCCAGGCTGTCGGCCGCGCCCGAGGCGTACGTCACCAGGCAAGCGATGATGATTGTCACCGACGGTTTTACCAAGACCCGTCCTTCTTCTGTGCAGCCAGACGGGCGACCAGCAGAGGCTTGTAGGCCCGGCGATGAAAATACAGCGCCACGATCGTTGTCAGCGAGGCCAGAAGAGCCAGGATCAGCCCGGCTTCCCATGAGGCCACCGTTTTGAATTGACCGACGTCTCCGGGACCGAGCAGCGGGGGGACGAACGGTTTTACCGCGCTGCTCAAAGGGGCCTTTGGGTCCAGATTCATACCAAAACTTCGCATCCAGAAGTACAAATCAGCCAGGAATACCCCCGGATAGATGATGGCGGGGATGGCAAGAAAAAGCGCAAAGGGACTGTGGACAAAGATGGCGGTTGCGGTAAGCAGAGTCAGTACCACGATCATCACCACACTGAGCGAGCGCTCCAGCTTCGCGGCATCGCCCAAGGGACGCATCCCGATATAGTGATTCAAGCCGTCGATCTCCTGAACGTCTCCGTTCAAGCGGTTGACATACATCTGAGCCTTCAATCCACCCGGGTACTGTGGTGCCAACAACGTGAGTTGCCAGTAAGGCAGAAAGATGGACACCAGCAGCAACACTCCCGCCGCGGCAAACAGGGCGGTGGGCACGAGAAAGCGCTTACGCTCTCGCTGAAAGAGGTCCTTGGGAACCCTTGGCCCAAATATGAGATCGACGTCCTTCATACTTTCCTCCGAGTTGAGCGTTCGTGGTCACGACCTCGTCGTCTCGTCCAGCTCCGCCATACGCCCGCTTTTGCGACACGGTCCCTGCGACGCATCGGCCCTGCGATAGCGGACTTCTTTGACGCCTGCCGCGGCGACGCTCTTAAGCGCCGCCCCGTCCCCGGATTCTCATGCGAATGCTACGGCTTTACGAGCAAGTACCCGGCCATCTCCAAATGAAGGGCCGAACAGAACTCGCTACAGTAGAATGGGAAGACTCCCGCCTTTGTCGCATCGAACTCGATGGTCTGCGTTTCACCCGGTTCGATACTGAGATTGAAGTTGTAGTAGGGCAACGCATAGCCGTGTGTGGCATCGCGCGCCCGTTCCACGTTTGTTATATGCCAGATGACGTGATCGTCCTTGTTGACACGAACGCGCTCTGGATTGTAGTGGCTGCGAACGGCGCTCATCCAGATCTCCACGGTGGTACCGTTACGAACCACTTTCTCCCCTCCCGGCATGATGCCATTGGGATCCTTGGATTGGGACCCGGGGTTCCATCCCACCTCGGGGTAAACCTGCCACGCCTCGATCTTGTCGGCCTTGATGATCTGAGCGTAGTGCGGCTCCCCGATTCCGACAGGTGAGTCGTAGAGAAGCTGCATCGGAGCGTCCGCGTCGGATATGTCGACCAGCTGGAGATTCTGCGGCAGCAGTGGTCCCACATCACCAAAGCGATCGATCGACCACTTGTTTAGCGACACCAGGTACTTGCCGTCGGGATCCACGTTGTCACCCTCAGCCAAGGCTATATGTCCCACATTGTAGTGCACCTGCACCTTGTCAATGGGCGACCACGGCTCCTTGCCGTGCTTCTGAGTCCATTCGCCACCCAGCGTCCAGCGCGCCACAGCCGACTCCAGAAAGAGACTCGTGTAGGCGTACCCGTTGGGATCGAACTGGGTGTGCAGCGGTCCCAGTCCTATCTCCACCTGGGCTACCGTGACCGCATCGAAGTTGATGATTGGCACGCCATACGAATCGGTGCCGTCGAACGTCTTGTTGGCGATGGCCTCTTGGATCTTCTGGAAGCTATAGATGGTGACGTGCGGATCCAGTTTGCCCGACACAACGAGAAAGTCCCCGTCCGGCGCCACATCGATACCGTGAGGACTCTTGGGCTCCGGAACGAAGTACAAGACCCCTTCGTCGACGGCCGTCTTCAGCGACAGCACATCAAAGCCGTTTATCTTCTGAGCCTTGCCGGCCTTAAAAAGACTCTCCGCTTTCTTTAGGTTGATGACGTTCAAGTAATCCATGTCGCGTTGCGAGGCGCCAGCCTCGAACGGCGGATTGCCGTCTTCCACCCCGCCGGTGGCCAGCTCCGTGTTGAACGTATTCAGGAACACCCACCCGTCGCTCACCAGCTTTCCAGCATCAGCCAGATCCTGCCAATACGGCGGCAGTTCTATCGCGAATGACTGGTCGGGCAGGATTCGGCCCTTGGCGCGATCAAACTTCCAGAAGGTGATCGCACCGCGGTATTTGTCCTCGTATTCGGAGATCGGGGCGTACTGCCCTGTCCAGGGCATGCCATACTGGCTGCCTTCGATAACGTACTCGGTGTTGGGTGTCACAAAAGTCCCGCCATGGTCACTGAGCAGCAAGGGGTTCTTGATGATCTGTTTTGTCTCGAAGTCGCGCAAATCGACCACCGCCACACGGGCGTTGGCCTTGTCGTTTATGAAAACGAACTCCCCGTCGTAGTTGCCCCCGGTC
>JAOTUR010000120.1 GCA_029863805.1 Candidatus Krumholzibacteriia bacterium
GATGGGTATAGCGGTCAACTACAAAAAAATAGGTGTGGTGCTGTTTGAGACGAACACGGTAGCCGACCGCGAACAGAATGATATCACTCGTCCCTCTGCCGACGCGGAGGCGATCACCGAGTTTCCCGTTGATGAGTTTCCCTCACGTTTTGCCTTCCAAAGTGTCAACGTGTTTATTTCACACGAAAGCGTTCAAGCTGAGGTCGAACTGATCAGGGATGACGTTGAAACGTTGGGGACTGCCAAGAGCGAAAACCCTGAGGGTGAGCACATGCGCGTGATCGCCGAAGCGACTCTCAAAGCGGTTGGAGAATTGCTTGACGAGAATATTCGGCTATGCTTATCTGAAATGGTAGAAATCGAATTGGGTGAAGTCGACGCGCTGGTGGTGAGAGTTGACCTCATCCGACATCGCGAACGTAAGAGTCTCGCCGGGTGTTCCCTGTATGCTGGAAACGCGAACCAGACGGTCGTGTTCGCAACCCTCGACGCCGTGAACAGGGTGTTGGGGGTACTGAAGTCTCGCAGCTCTGTAGAATACAAAATAAGGTGATCGAAATCGGCTGGCCCAGTTGATTGGTCGAGCTTGGGACGGAGTGCGGAGGATTACCAACGATCATTTTCACCCGTGATGCCGGGAACGACAGGTACGGGATATTGACACACGAACTCAGGAACTCCAGCGCCCGGTTTAAGCTTTTTTACTTCTCTTATATCTCCTTCGGTATTCTCGTTTTTGGCTATTTGATGCGGGATTTTCCTCTCGCGCACGCGAGGGACGTCCTCCTCTTCATCGCCCTCATCATCGGCGCCGACACGGCTCAGATTTCGTTGCCGCGGGGTGGTGCCTCGATTTATGCGTCGAGCCCCATAGACCTGGCCGCCATCATGCTATTTGGCGCCCCGGCAACCGTTCTTATCGAAACGGTAGCGACCATTTTGTCCGAGGTGTTCATTCAGCGCCGTTCTCCTATCCGAATTGCCTTCAACGTACCGCTGCTCATTGTGACTGTTGGCCTCGCCGGTCTGGTATTCGAAAGCTTCGGACCAAATTGGACGAGTCTCGAGTCGCCACGATTCCTGTTGCCGCTTCTGGTCTGTGGCCTTGTCTACTACGTGGTCAATACCTTCTCTATAAGTACGATCATTGCCCTGAGCGACAAAAGAAACTTATTCAGGACGTGGAAGCAGAATTACATGTGGAATTTTTTTCACATCCTGGCCTTTCTTCCGGTGGCCGCTATTATCGCACTGGTCTACTCGAAAAACGGTATGTGGACCATAGCCCTATTTGTGGTACCGCTGTTCCTCGCCCGCTACACTTTCCAGCTCTATATCGAGATGAAGGAGGCGCACATCAACACCGTTGCCGCACTGACCTCGGCTCTCGACGCCAACGATCCCTACACACATGGTCATTCTTACCGGGTGTCCCGATATGCCCTTCGTTTGGGCAGGGCCATTGGTCTGACGGCGAAGGATTTGGAGATCCTCGAGTACAGCGCGCTGCTCCACGACATAGGCAAGATCGCCATAAAAAAGGACGTGCTGCACAAGGCAGGAAAGTTGTCCGCAGAGGAGCGACTCACGCTCAGTACACATCCGACGATCGGTGCCGATATCGTCGAGAATCTAAAGTTCCTCAAAGAAGCGGCGGTGCTGGTCCGATATCATCACGAACAACCCGATGGCAAAGGCTACCCCCACGGGCTCAAAGGGGATGAAATCCCCATGGGATCGCGTATACTGTTGTGTGCCGACGCCTTCGATGCGATGACCTCGGATCGGCCGTATCGTAAGGGCATGCCGGTTGACAGAGTACTCGACCAGTTCCAGAAATACGGGGGCGTGCAGTTTGACCTCGATGTGGCTAGTCTGCTAATCAGAATGGTACGGGCTAATGAGTTCTCCATCATTGTCGAGTCCGACCCAACCACGGCGATCTATGAGTCACTCAAACAGCGCCTATAGAAAGACCGCCCTCGTAGGGTTTTAACATGAAATATGATGATTCCGGGGTGAGCATTGAGCGGGCGGAGCGCGCAAAAGCGTCCATTGCCCGGCTCGCAAGATCGACGTGGGGACCCAGTGTTCTCTCCGACACCGGCGCGTTTGGGGGGCTTTTTTCGCTGGGCACATCGTACAAAGACCCCGTCCTGGTAAGCAGTATCGATGGTGTTGGCACAAAGCTTCTGGTGGCGGTGATGGCCAATTGCCACGACACCGTGGGTCGGGATCTCGTCAATCACAGCGTCAACGACATTCTCGTGCAGGGTGCCAGGCCGCTGTTTTTTCTCGACTACATCGCCAGTGGAGTCCTGGAACCGGATAAGATGGAAGCGACCGTCAGTGGCATAGCCGAAGCGTGCCGTGCTAACTCCTGTGCGCTGATCGGGGGCGAGACCGCAGAGATGCCTGGGGTTTATCAGGGTAGAGATTTCGACCTCGCCGGCTGCATCGTGGGCGCGGTGGAAAAGAGCGAGATTATTGACGGCTCCACCATCCGTCCTGGCGACTCTATTGTGGGACTAGCGTCGACAGGACTTCACACCAACGGCTACTCGCTTGCGCGTAAGATCATATTCGACGAATTGCGTCTCGCCGTTGCTGATGTCGTCGATGAGCTGGGCTGCACGGTGGCAGAGGAACTCCTGCGGGTTCATGCATCGTATCTCGAACCGATCACTCGCATAATGGCCTCGGTACGCATCAAAGGAATCGCCCACATCACAGGGGGAGGAATTCCAGGGAACCTGCCTCGAATACTACCCGCGACATGCAATGCAAGGATCAACAAAGGATCGTGGCCCATCCCGGGTGTTTTTGCTTTTCTGCAGAAGCGTGGCTCCGTTGGCGAGACGGAGATGTACCGTGTCTTCAACATGGGAATCGGGATGCTGCTGGTGGTCGCACCGAAGGATAGAGACGCGGCGCTCGCGCTGGGGAGCGGTGGCTGTACAACCTATCTTGTAGGTGAGATTGAAACGGGAGACGGTCAGGTGCTGCTCACCTGAATCGTGCGCTTCGGCAGATCCTATTTCAACACGTCGAGACCGACGCGCTGTTCCCCCGCCAGCGGATTTCCCTGCGAATCCCTGTCCGACAGCTTGGCTTGCTCCAGCGAGTCCGAAAAGAGAGGGATAAACTCGTCCACCAACAAGTCGTATGCGAGAAGCTTATCGTTTAGTACATCCAGTGTGAAAAGAAACGATGTCCGAAACGCCAGGTCGCGCTGCACGCCTGCATCCTGCGCAGAACCGCTACCCCGCGAGAAGAAGTCGAACAGCTGTGTCACGCTTCCACCTGTGGACACCTTCAAGAGCTCTTTGGTGTTGTCGGTATCGACCAGGATATAGATACTGCCGTCCACGTCATCCACCGCCATGCCCCGCGCGCCCTCGGCCTGATCCGGGGTCAACTGCCCGGTGACATTTTGCAGTCCCGCCGGCTCTACCTCGAGGCTATCCATAGGCAGGCGGTACAGCGTACCCGTGGGTTTGTGAATAAAGTAGATATCTTCCCCCAGCGGGTTGTCGACGTGTCGTCTTGGGTCGACCGCCAAGGCGTCGTTGTTGACTTCATCCGCAAATATCGCCTCCGAAAAGCGCAGGATTGAGTCGGGAGGGCAGCGCACGATGAAAGGCCCCCTGACATCGCAACCCACCAGCAATCCCGCGGAGTTTGTGGCGATTTCCACCTCGTCGGGCAGGTCCGGCGAGAGTTCGACCAACCTCGACACGTTGCCGTTCACATCGACCTTGAGGATCTCCGGTCGGATGGTTCGTCGCGCGATGTAGTACTCGCCCCGCGCCGAGAAAGCGGCATCCCAGATCACCGGTGGAAAGATCATGAGATCCGGTGGAATCTCCAGGAATGACGCAGCGGTCCATGGCTCTGTCGGATTCGGTGGCCGACGGATCTGAACGATGCCCGCCGAAAAATCGGGGTATAATTCGGATCGACGGGTGACGAGGAAGAGGTCGTCTTTGGGACCGTAGGAGGTCTGACAGCCCCCACAAACCTTCAATGTATCTTCCGCCTCCCGGCACCGAAAGTTGCTGGACGTCGCCTCAAATATGGCAAACAAGTCGGGATCCGAGTCGACGACGGCTGCCACCCGGTTGATACCGAGCTCGGTGCTCAGTGTGAGCCGGGTCGAGGCCTGCCCTTTCTCGTTGGTAAAGACGGATGTCGCCGACAGCGTCCCGCCGCCCGTAGTTGCTCTGAAGGTTATGGAAACGCCCCTCGCGGTCGCCCCGCCGATGGTCCTCACCTCGACGATCAGCGGTTCGGGAAGTTCACTGCCGTGCAACGAGTACTGATCATCGCCGGAGACTACGGTCATACTGGCCGGGGGCGCCTGGTTGACGCGGGGGAGGAATCCCTGGTCCGAGTCACTGCACTGAGAGAGCAAGACCGGGCCCGCCACCAGCAGCACGACAACCGCCACCTGGCGTCCAAGCCATTCTATCCTCATGCGCCGTCGCTTCATTTAAAACGTGTTCTTGCTGTCGATCGCTCGACAGTCGTCTTGGGCTATGTGTCCATGGTGGGGAGATTTCCCGGATCGTAGCCGCGACGCCGCGGCGCCGGTCGGTGAATCTAAACTAACGGCTAACGGGCAGAAAAACAACTGCATTCCAGATGGCGGCAACTGTAATCAATAATTGACAATTATCGTCAAATCATAACTTATGTGTTTTTAATTATAAAACAATAAGTTATCAAGAGGCTGGGCCATGACTGTAAATATAATAAGACATATCTCGGTGTCCATCCCGCAGCAGCGCTCGCAACGTGGAGAAGCGATGAAGACGTAACCTATTGAATAGGAATCGATTATAAATGATGAGGAACCATTTGCCCCGATGGTACGCGACTTGCCATTAACAGAAACCAGATCGACGAATGCGAGAAGGAGTTAGGTTAGTCTGCCACACAGCCGGAGGTGATAAGCATGAAATACATCGTATTATCCAATCTGGTTTTGATCATGACACTGCTCGCCATATTTGGAAAGAGCGTTTGGGGCAAGAGCGTTTGGTAGGAGGCCGATGTCGGCGGCAAGAGGGTCTGCCCGCCCATGGGGCAGACCCACCGTTTCTGAACCGAGAGCCAGCCGTGGGATGGCTCGGACACCGCGGCTGGCCGACGGTCCATCTGAGATTACTGCCCACGAAGGACAAGCCAGTATCGGCCCAAGGGACGATTCTCCCTCGCGACCGGTGAAACCACGGGGCGGGAAGCGCTTGCGGTTATCCGGGGCCGGCGATCGCCTCCAGGAAAACCGCGATGTAGTGTCGTTAAATAGTTACAGTCCTTGTCGTGATTATGTGTCGATTTATATGATTGTGAAATAATGGAATAAGGGGCGATCTCTTACAATGTGTCAATAAAAACTGACATTCAACCGGGTTGCATTTTGGTGAAGTTGTGCTATGAATAGAGTAAGCACAAGGCAGTAACGTAATTAGTAAGGAGCGATTAGCGTTTTCTGGGATTCATGGGGAGCTTTCGGCACGTCGCTTGCGGTATGTATTGAATCAACGAGCGAAAACAAGCGACAGCTAGAGAGTAAAGCCTATGAAGTTCATCGAGTTGGAGGTGGGTATGAGATGAACTACCTCATCGTCTCCCATGCGCCCCTCGTCGTCACGATCCGCAGCGGTCTTGGGAAAGAGCGTGTGGATGCCATAGCGTAAGACAAAGGGAGCCCGGTTGGGCGGGCCTCGTTGTCAAGGGGTGCCTGGAGAATCGATGGGGCGCTTGGGTGAACCAAGAATGTCTCGAAGCCGAGGGGAAGGGCCCGCAGCGAGACCAAGGAGATCCAATGGCCGAGAAACCAGGTACAGGAGCAGGACCGGAAGGTCCGCAACATCCCGGATCGCCAGACATTTTCCGCGAACTGGATTCCCAACTCGGAGAGGCAAGGGGGCAATCGGCAAGTGTCCAAGACCTCAAACGAAGTTATTCTATCGTCGAGACTCTTCTAAACGTCAGCACTTCTTTAAACTCCACTCTAAATCTGGAACAACTTCTCGAAAAGATCGTCGATGCGGTCGTCGACATCACGGGTTGCAAGCGCGGCTATCTCATGCTCGCCGAGAAGAAGGGCGGTCTGTCCGTAGCTGTCGCGCGAGCCAGAGAGGGTAAACCCACGGCTCACAAGAGCTTCGATGTCAGTTTGAGCGTCATAAAGAAGGCAGCAAGCAGCGGCCAGCCGCAGCTGGTGAGCGATGCCCGCGAGGAGGATGATCTAAGAGACCAGCGCAGCATCGTCGATTTTGACATAAGAACTGTCATATGTATCCCGCTCAAGTTCGAAGGGAAACTGGTCGGCGTTATTTACGCCGACAACGATACGATATCCGAGAAGTTTACTCGATCCGACCTGCCCGTTTTGAACGCGTTTGGCGCACAAGCTGCAGTAGCGATCGAGAATGCCCGAAGCCGAGGTGAGTTGGAGAAGATCAAGCGGTCATTGGAAAAACAAAACCTGTCGCTGCGCCAACAGCTCGTAGAAAAGTACGAGTTCTCGGGTATAGTGGGTCGGGGGCCGGCGATGCAGAAGGTCTTTGGCGTTATCACGAAAGTGGCGCCCTTGTCGACCACGGTTCTTATTCAGGGAGAGACAGGAACGGGCAAGGAGCTCATTGCCAAGGCTATTCACTACAACAGTGAACGCAAGAGCCGGGCAATGGTGTCGGTGAACTGTGGGGCGCTTCCCAAAAATATTCTGGAGAGCGAGCTCTTTGGATACCGCAAGGGCGCATTTACGGGCGCCGACGAGGATCGCTCCGGCCTTTTCGAGGCGGCCGACAACGGCACGCTCTTTCTCGACGAAATCGGTGACATGCCCGTCGAGCTGCAGGTGAAGCTGTTACGTGCCCTGCAAGACGGTGAAGTAAAGAGACTCGGTGAGGAGCGTACCATCCGAGTCAACGTGCGGGTCATCGCGGCGACCAACAGAGACCTGGCCGCGGAGGTGCAGGGGGGTAATTTTCGAAATGACTTGTTCTACAGACTGAACGTCATTCCGATATTTTTGCCGCCTCTGAGAGATCGACAAGAAGACATTTTGCCGCTTGCCGATTTCTTTCTGGACAAGCACTCCAAGAAGATGAAAAAAACCAAGCCGGTGTTGACCAGGCCCGCAAGAGAGATGCTGCTTACTCACTCGTGGGTGGGCAATGTCAGGGAGCTGGAAAATGCCATCGAAAGGGCGCTGGCCCTGGCAGAGGGTGCCGACACGGTCGACGTCGATCAGTTCGAGCACCTCATCGACAGAAAAAGCGCGGCAGCCTTTCCCGACGTCGAGGCCCCGCTCAAGGCAATGGCTCTCATTTGGGAGAAGCAGTTTCTAAAGAAGATGCTCGTCCGCAATTCCTGGAACGTCTCCAAGACGGCAAACGTGCTTAAAATAAGTCGTCAACAGCTTCACAACAAGATCAAGAAACACGGCCTGAGGCCCGAGATCTGAGTCCTGCGCAAAGAGCAGGCTTGACTCCCGCGCTGACATCACGTTCGCAGTGTCCTTATCCCCACACCAGTGCAATCAGGGATAAAGCATCGTCATCATCCAACCATCGCCCTCACGGCTGTACAGGTAGCGCTCGTGGAGACGGTATGGTTTTCCCAGCCAGAATTCGATGCGGTCAGGTCGCAAGCGGTAACCGGACCAGTGAGGGGGGCGGGGGACGAGCTGTTTTTCATACTGCTTCGCCGCTTCATCGAAGGCATGCCGTAGTTCATCCAGCGACGGCAGCTCGCTACTCTGCTGGGATGCCCAGGCGCCGAGCTGACTGTTGCGGTCGCGAGTGGCAAAGTAGTCGTCGGCCTCCGAGGTGCTAACAAGCTCGACCGAACCCTCGATTCTCACCTGTTCCTGGAGAGCGGGCCACCAGAAGCACAGCGAAGCCCTTGGATTACGTTTGAGCTCACGGCCCTTCTGGCTATCGAGGTTTGTATAAAACACGAATCCCTTATCGTCGGCGTGTTTGAGCAAAACCATACGCACGGATGGTTGAGCATCATCACTGACCGTCGCGAGCGCCGCCGCTTCCGGAAGCTCGATTCCACTCACCTGCGCGCGACGGAAAACGGTACGAAATCTCTTTATCGGGTCTTTTTCCATATCACAGAAGATAGAACCAGCCCGCACCGTGGGGTACTTTCACATTGCTATTTTTGAAGCTCCAAGTAGCGAAGCGTTCGCCCCGCCGATTCGTATTTTAGTTCATAGTTCGTCTTGGCGAGGGCTTCGAACAGACGCCGGTTCCTCGTCACCTCAACCCGTTGCCAGCTCAAACCGCTTTGCACGACCGCGCCCTGCATTTGCACAAAGTAATCCACGTGATCCGTCGCCAGCTCGATGAGGCCATCGTTGGTCAGGCGCGAGTGAAGCAGCTTCAGAAACTCTCCAGTGATCAGGCGGCGCTTGCGGTGACGCCGTTTGGGCCACGGATCGGGAAAGTAGATATGAAAGATCGATACACTCCACGATGGAATTCCGTACTTTATTACTTCGCGTGCATCCGACTTGACATACTTGATGTTGGTCAAACCGCGCTTGCCGCTGCGTTCGACACCGTATTTCATCCACTTCCATACCACATCGATACCCAGAAAATTGATTTCGGGATGCTGCTGCGCACGAGCAATGAGAAATTTGGCCTTGCCGCAACCGATTTCGATCTCAATGGGGTTTGGGTTCTCAAAAATCCGTGAGGGCTCTGGTAACTCTCGTGGGCTCGCGCAAAGAAGCAACGGAGAAGGTTTATGCTGCAACTGCGCTGCGGTTTGCTGCATGATCTACCTGTTTGGGGACGCGAGAGTGCTCGAACGATTCACGGGCGTTTTCCAGAGTTGGGATTCCGGATGCACCAACACTAAAGAGAGCCTCCCTCGAGCGGCTCGCGACACGATCAGAAAACCCAGCCTATTCATTATGCCATAACTCGTTATCGGAAACAATAGGCTCACGGCGAGGAGACAATCTCCGCCCCCGGTGCCAGAAGCCTGCTCAAGAACCGGTGCATTTCCGCCGGGCTTTGTACCGGATCGCGGCGAGTTCGGAACCGCCGGGGAAAGATGACAAACGCATCAGTTTGTTCACCGCCCAGGCCACCGTGCGTGCCCCTCTGAGCCTCGAACGTGACAACGGTGCCATCGTCGAGCAGATTGCCGTTTATGATCAAATCCCCAGAGTTGGGGTAATTGCACAGTTCCATCAGCGCCCTGATCACCAGGGCTTGACCGCCGCTAGTGGTGAACCGATCGATTGGATCACCGCCCTCGACAACTCCGGAGCGAAGTTTCCGCATGCCATGCCTGCCCATCACCAGGTTTTCGCCCTCGTTATTGGTTGTAATCAAGAAGCCAACGCCCCCGTGTGACACCAGGTATTCGAGGAGCGTGGGGTATTTTTCGATCAGATGTTCGGTCGTAACTCGTTTGGGTTCTTGTGTGAAATACACGTGGGCTAGATTGCCGCTGGCGCAAACAACGATGCCCTCCTCGCCTCTTTGCTCGACGTCATCTGGGTGGATTCTACTGTGAAGCCGCTCGAGGGTTCGCCGCCCCCGGCGAATGGAGCGAGTGCCGTAGGCCTCTTCCACCATGCGCACCTCGCGTAAGAGCGTGTTGAGATAACCCAGTTCGGCGCCATGGCCGCTCGGTTCGGCGAGTCGGGTCTCGAGGTGTTCCTCGATCACCTCGCGCAGGCTTTTTTTGAACAGATTCTTGAATGGCATGCTCGCCGCCTGACCGTGGTCCGAGAGTATGACCAGGTCGAAATGTTTGTCCGCTTTCTTGGCGATCATGCGGGCGATTTTCTTTATTTGACGATCGATGCCCGTGAGTGTGTTCAGGGCGTCCCACGAGTTCGGGCCCGAATAGTGGGCGACCATGTCGTAGCCCAGGTAGTTGGCGTAGATGACGGGTATCCCCCGCACGATGTCCTCGATGACGAAGTAAGTGCTGCTCTCCCTAAGAAACGCATTCACCAATGCGCGTAGAAACGAAAACTTGATACTGCGGGTGAGTTTTGGTTTCTTGCGTCTGACCAGATCCAAGACGGCCTCCACACGGTCGACGAGGAAGTCCCAAATCATGAGCAGCATCGTGCGCGTGTAGAGATAAGGATGCAACGAAAAGATGGCAAAGTCTTCGAGCGAGCCGCGGTGAGACTTGAGGT
>JAOTUR010000398.1 GCA_029863805.1 Candidatus Krumholzibacteriia bacterium
GAGCAGCTGGTCCACCACTTGTCCGTTCTTGACGGCGCTGCGACGCATTCGGCCCTCGAGTGTATACCCCGCCTTCTCGAGAACCCTGAGTGAAGCGTTGTTCCAGGCAAAGGGGACGGCGTAGACTCGTGTCAGATGATACTCCTCGATTGCGTAATCTGTCGTGGCGCGCAACGCCTCGGTCGTAATTCCCCGCCCCCAGAATGTTTCTCCCAACCAGTAGCCAATTTCGGCGGATACTCGTTCGACGTCGCTCTGCAAGCGCAAACCGATCCCACCTACCGCTTGCGCCCCCACCGCGATCGCAAAACTAGTCTGTGGCTGCTCAGTCAAGGACTCCTCAATGAACGCCTGCGCATCGGACGGGGAATACGGATGAGGGAACGTATCACGGAGGTTGATCCACACCTTTCTATTATCCGCATGCAGCGCTAGTGACTCGGCGTCTCCCAACGTAAACGACCTGACCTGGCAACGTTTCAGTTCAATCAGCATGTTGCCCGTACCCCTCACGCGGAAACCGAATCCGGGTACCGGCCGGCAGGATGACGTGGTCCACGTGTCCCGATGCCGCAGGCTCTCGCACGATGCAATGCAGGTGGCTGTTCGTATCCCGGTGAGTGAAAATCCCGTGGTGATCGCGGGAATAAAAACCCAACAGCAAGGCCGTTGCTTGCGCGCGGTGGTGTTTGACGGCGGCTCCCAGGTGATCTCTGTGCGACCGACCGGCACCGCTGATGCGACGGCCGTCAATCACGTGCCAGCGAAGATCCGCGACCTCGGCTTCGATCAAGAACGGGAAAGCCTGATCGACGTCGACTCCTACCGATTCCGCAAGCTCAGCTACCGCGATGTCGAACTCGGCAAGAGCGACCTCCTCTAATATTGTCACGCCAACCCACTCGGTTACCTCAGCCACGACCAACAGACATGCCGACTCACGCCCCGTGGAATCCAATTGTGTGTGGCTCGAGTCTTCACCCGATGGATAGGCGATATGCGGCACGCCTTCAACGATGGTTATCTCACCGCGAAGTTCCGTCAGCGCGCCAAGCCCATACAGGTGCTGGTTGGGTAGAAGGCTATCGAGTCTCACCATCGCACCCAACTGGTTTTCGTGGAACATCGCTCGCAAACTGCCAAACGTACGTAAATCCCAGGGCGCGAGCAACTGCGCTGCGTTCTCTACCGCCAGAGAGCCGAGCGCGGGCAGCAAGAGCAGTCCCGACATGATCACCTTCCGCGTCACAGATGGAATTCCTCTCGTGTGTTCACCAAGCTGCGCGTTGCATCCAGACACCGAAGCTGCAACGTGGTGATTTCAAACAACACCGATGTCACGGATTGTCTATTCGTCTGTCTGGGGCTCATCGAAGACGGTGTGATATCTGACCATTCCACACATACCTGCCAACGCCCCGGCCTCCAGCTCCTTGACAAAGAAGTAGGGGTCGAACTCCGTGCTATGGAAGTGAAGCCCCTTTGGTCCGGCCGGTTGAAATCCGAATCGCGGGTAGTACTTGGGATGGCCAAGCACGAACACGACGTTCTCCCCGCGTTCGCGACAGGCTTCCACACCCGTTTCGACCAGCTTTGAGCCGATGCGTCGTCGCTGCAGTTCGGGCACCACGGCCATGGGACCGAGCGCCATGGCGTTTCTCGAGTCTTGTCCCGATCCGACGGTGACGCGGCTGAAGAGAATATGCCCGACGATCCGGCCGTCGAGTTCAGCCACCAGAGAAATCGTGGGTTCGCCAAGCTCGCGAAGTCTATCCACCAGTTTGGCTTCCACATCACCGTCAAAAGCGTGACGGTTTACCGCAAAGACCGCTTTGGCGTCGCCCGCTGTCTCCCGGCGAACCTTGACCGTCTGCGACAGACTCTCGGAACTATTTTTCATTTTTCCGTTCCAAAGTAAATCTCATGACCGTCCGGATCCGTCACTGCGAACATTTTCATCCACGGTTTGTCAATGAGCTCTCCGACGTCAACGCCCGATTCTCGCACCCGCTTATAATGTGTCTCGACATCCTCGACAAGAAAATAATGTCGCATCCCGCCAACCATCAACGTCTCTCCCTCCGCTATCCTGTGCAGACCAAATGTCTGCGGTCCCGCAGCCATTTCGGCCCATATCGGTGGCTCTTCATGGCTCCATTCCTGTACTCGTTTTCCCGCTGAGTAGTCGAAAAAATGATGAAACTCGAAGCCTGCCTGCCGATAGAACTCAACGCTCTCGAGAACATTCGTTACGTAGAAGACGGGCAATAGTTCGCCGGTAAAGTTAACC
>JAOTUR010000121.1 GCA_029863805.1 Candidatus Krumholzibacteriia bacterium
TAAGGTCGATGTCTTCGGTGGCCATGTCGGGGCTGTACATGCCGACGTCCAAAATCGCGTTTCTGTGGAAGGCGCCCACAACGCCACTCATGGTAAGCAGCTTGCCCCAAACCCGGGCTCCCCTGCGTTGCAGCGATACGATCGACGCAAACTCGATCGCCTGCAGCTTGCTAAGGAAACTCCGACGGTTTGACACCCGCGGGTTGCCGGTAACCGCACCTACTCGCGGCGACTTGAAGTGCGGGACCATCCGTTTGAGAATTTTTGGATCGGGCACGGCGTCCGCGTCGATGATGAGAATGATTTCCCCGTTGGTGAGCGGAATACCATCATTGAGAGCCATTGCCTTGCCCTCATTGACACGCTTGCGGATCAGACGTATCTGGCCGCTGTCCCTGTATCGTTTCAGCTTCCGTACCGTCTGGTCGGTCGAACCGTCATCGATGACCACGACCTCGTAGTTGCTATAGTCTATACGCATACATCCTCTGATGGTTTTCTGAATGTGCTCCTCTTCATTGTAGGCCGCAATCAGCACCGTAACGGGAGGGGTATAGTCCTGCGCCGTCACCAAAGAGCGCTTACGCTCACGCCTTACGAAGAAGACGATGCTCGTGAAGACCCACAAAGCGCTCGAAAAGATCGGGAACCACGCAAAGAAAACCAGCGCTACCAGGTAAATCGGGTGTCTTTGCAGTGTCTCTAATATGGAAACAAGGTCAATCATCATGCGAACCCGCCGGACCGACTCGAAAAATCTTCTCTTCGATTGTCTTGTCTTGAACAACGCTGCTCTTGATCACGATCTCGATGTTGTTTGCGGCGCGTAAGATCTCGGGACGATCGGCCACGATCCACCTGCCCATGAAGTCCTGGACCGGTTGTACCGTATAGCTTTGACGGACTTTTCTGCGTTGGAATTTTCTGGCTATGCGAATGTTGTAGAACACCCAACCCGTGAGATAAACGATGCTGAAAAGGGATAGGACGCCGAGGGCAATAAGGGCAGCGCGTGTGTCCGGATTCATGGGACGCTGCATAACCAGCTGCCAGTAATAAACGAAGACGATCCACAGCAATACCGCGATAATGAAGTGAATGGTGTTTCTCATATCGCTCAACCCTGCTGAATGATAACTGCACGATTTAGCTGTTGGACAGATTCGTCAAGACGACTCAATTGCAACCTCCGTGCCACGACGTGACATTCAGGAGGCTGGTGGGCGATTATGAGAACCTAACACGGATGAGGCGGTACTCGGCACAGCACCGAGAATCGATGTTACTTTTTGAGGGCCATGAATGTCAAATCGTCGGTTTGCGGTGCGTTCTGTGTAAACTGTTTGAGATTCTTGCGCAGTTCTGTGCAAAGCCGAAACGACGACTGGCTGCGGTTTGCTCTCACGAATTTGACCAGCCGCTTGAGACCAAACTGCTTGTCTTGGGCATTTGTAGCGTCGGTGATACCGTCGGTATACGCAAACAAAAGGCCGTCACCCAACTCGAAACTGCCTTCCTCTAACTCGTTGCTATCAAACACACCTAGCACGGCGCCGCCGGCGCGTAAGAGCTCGTATTTGCCGTTGGGCTGCATGAGTATGGCTGGCTCGTGCCCTGCGCTGCAGTAGGTGACACGACCGGTATTGTAGTTCAACACACCAATGAAGGCGGTGACAAAATCCTCGGGGCGCACGGTCTCGAGAAGAATTTGATTGGCGCGAACAGCGATGTTCCGTGCGCTGGTGTAGTGAGGTGCGACGGTGTGAAGGGTGGCTCGAAAACTCGACATGATAATCGAGGCGGGAACCCCCTTGCCCGCTACATCCGCGATGGCAAAAGCCACGTGGGGTTCGCGCAACGGGAAGACATCGAGGTAGTCGCCACTGAGCTCAAGTGAGGGATAACTTCTACCCGTTATCGTGTACTTACCCACTTTGTGAGACGTGGTGGGCGTAAAAAACTGCTGGACGGTTCGTGCTACCTTAAGCTCCCTTTCGATTTCCTGCTTGACCTGTTCCTGTTCGTAAAGCCTTGCCCGTTCAATAGATACACCGGCTTGTGCGGCGAAGGTTTCCAGCAGTACGAGATCGCGCGTGCGGTACGCATCCAGGCGATGACTCTCGAGGTTGAAGAGCCCAATGACCCTGCCGCGACTGAGCATGGGCGCAACCATCTCCGAGCGTGTCCGTGCGTTAGCTTTGACGTATCGTTTGTCCTTGGATGTGTCAGCAACGATGACACCTTGCCGGTGTCTGGCCGCCCAGCCGACGATGCCCTCATCGAGCTTGAGACGTAGCTTTTTCTCGGCACTCGGCCGGTACCCGTGCTGCAGATAACTCACGAGCTCCTGGTTCGTACCTTCCAATACAAAGATGGCGGCCACATCGTAAGGTATGAGCTTCTTCAAACTACGGAGAATCTGCTCCAGGACTTCATCGAGTGTTAACGCCTTGCCCAGAGCAACACTCGTTTCATAGAGCTGTGAGTTTTCGAGGCGACTTCGTTCCGCTTGCCGATAGAGACGCACGTTGTCGATCGCGGTTGCGATGTGATCGCCGAGCGCGACAAAAATCGCGAGGTCATCGGACGTAAACCTCTCCGGTTTTCTGCAGTTCACGGCCTCGATCACACCGATCATTCTGTTGCGACGCTTGAGCGGAATGCTCATGATTGATTGCGTTTTCAGACCGAGTTTGCGCTCGACATCGACGAAAAAGCGCGGGTCGTTTTGCAGGTCGTTCACTATGAGCGCCCGTTTGTGTTTGGCAACCCAACCGGCCACCCCCTGCCCGATGGGTATCTTAAAGCCGAGCACCTCCCTGCCTTTTCGGCCACGAGCTAGCTCAAACACCAGGTTTTCCTTGGCGGCGTCGTAACGAAGAAGCGACACGGTTTCGGCAGACACCGCGTCTCTTACGATCTTGATGATCACATCGAGCAGCTGGTCGAGGCTAAGGGTGGAATTCAACGCGCGACTCGACTTGGTCAAAAGCTCGAGTTCCCTGAGCCTCTTGCGCAGCTTTTTTCTATCTGATGCTTGTCTTGTTGATAATTTGCGCGGCATTTAATCGCGGGCTCCACCGCGAGCGTACAACGGGAGCATAGGAAGAGCAAAGATGTATGTCAAGTGATGGTAAGGGCGCTTGACAACGACGGAGTTTTTTTGTATCTGCTACGCGACGCGTGCGGGAAACCGCTGACGGATTTTGTCGGCCACTGCAAAGAAGGCCTTCGCTATCGGCGAGTTGCCGTCTGCGTGGACGATCGGCTTGCCGCTATCGCCTCCGGCACGGACGGCCGGGTCGATGGGAATGCTGCCGAGTATCTCAACGGACGTGCTCTCGCTCATCTTCTGGCCACCGTCGGAGTCAAATATATCCGTACGCTCTCCGCAGTGTGGGCAGACGAACGTGCTCATATTCTCCACGATGCCAATCACGGGTGCATCGACCTGTTCGAACATGCGCAGGCCTTTTTCAGCGTCGACTAACGACAGCTTGGACGGGGTGGTCACGATAATGGCGCCGGTTAACGGCACCGTCTGGGCCAGGGTTAGCTGGGCGTCGCCCGTACCTGGGGGCAAATCGATCATTAAATAGTCGAGATCACCCCACTCGACGTCGAGCAGGAACTTCTTGACCACTCCCATCACGATGGGTCCGCGCCATATCACCGGGGTGCTGTCGTCGGTCAAGAACCCGAGCGACATTAGCTTGAGACCATGTTTTTCTACGGGACGGATCTCCTTGTCCTTACCCGCCGTGGGTCGGCTGTCGATGCCGAGCAGGATATGAAGACTGGGCCCATAAACGTCGGCATCCAAAAGACCCACCGTGGCACCGCGCTTGGCCAGCGCCAGCGCTAGGTTGACGCACACGGTGGACTTGCCCACGCCCCCTTTGCCACTGGCCACGGCAATGATGTTCTTAACCCCCGGAATGGGTGCCTGATCGTCAAACGGGTTGCCCGTCGGCGGCGGCCCCGGACCCTGCGCTGCTTGCGCAGATTGCTGAGACGTTGTGGTCACGACCGTGACATCCTTCACACCGTCTAGGCCCATGACCGCGTCGAAACAGGCGTCCTCGATGCGGTCCTTTTCGTCGCGGTCCGCGTTGGGTAGGGCCAGTGTTATCCTGACCACCCCACGCTCTATATCCACTTTCTGAACACGGTCGTTGGTGACAATACTGCCGCTGCCGCCGGCATCGATAATGTCGGCGAGAGCATGGGTTACGGCCTGGCGGTCCAACATGGTTTTCTTACACCTCTTTTGTGAGTCGTGGTCCAAGGATGGCTAGGGGTCAGCCCTCATCGACCAGGGCTGGGTATGGTCTTAGCACATCCTCCAAAGGGCGGGTCTTTTCAAAAAATGAAAGCACACGAAGCAGCACTTCGTCAACGATCGCGTCCGGACAGGACGCACCGCAGGTGACCACGATGTCTAGCGGGCGCTTTTCCGGCAACCACCCGTCGGTCGTGATCACCTGACGCTTCTCCAGATCAAAGTGATTAATGCGCTTTGCGGAGAGAATCTCCCGCTCGGTCTGAATAAAATAGGTTGGCATGGCTTCTCGACACAGCTCCACGATGTGCGACGTATTTGAAGAATTGTAGCCGCCTATCACCAGGCTGATATCCGCTCCATGCTCGATTAGCGCATACGTGGCGTTCTGATTTTCGTTGGTTGCATAACACAGTGTGTCCGATGTGTCGGCAAAATGGTGTTGCAGATTGTCGGGGCCATAACGATTCGCCATGGCTTGCCGCAGCACTCGTGCGATCTCTTGCGTCTCCGTCGCCAGCATCGTCGTCTGGTTGACCACACCGATGCGCTCCAGGTGGCGCTCGGGATCGAAACCGTTGGAGCACTTGTGTCTAAAATGCCGGTCGAAAGCCTCTGCTCCCAACTTGCCTTCGATGACATCCGCGAGCACACGCGTCTCGCTGAGATCCAATACAACGACCGTGGGCGAGCCGATTATGCTGTGCGAGAACGTGGCGCGCGTCTCCTCGTGGGTGGCCTTGCCGTGCACCACGACCGTGCAGTTGTTCCTGCCCAGCTGCGTACTCCGTTTCCACACCTTTTCGACAAAGGGGCACGTCGTATTGTAGGCATAGGGATCAATACCCCGGTCGGCCAGCTCACGCTGCAACTCCAGCGTGGTCCCAAAAGCGGGGACCACCACGATGTCGTCAGCCGCGAGTTCCTCCCACGGCACCAGCTGCTCACCTGACGGGGAGAAGATAAAGCGAACACCGCGTTCCCTCAGGTCCCCGTTTACCGTCGAATTATGGATGATCTCGCTGAGAAGAAAAACCCGCCGGCGCGGATGAGACTCCAACGTCTTGTACGCGATCTCGACCGCATTCTCGACGCCGTAGCAGAACCCAAAATGGCGCGCCAGAACAAGGCGCACCGAACCAAAATCCAGAACCGTGGGTGCGAGCTCGCGCTTGCGCGGGTCGTCGCTCTCCTGGGCCTTCTTTATGCGGGCAATGACCCTGCCTCTGAATATCGCAGGAATATCAAACTTGCGGACCATAGGGCATCTCTACATGGCAGTTGGGGTAAGCTGTGCATCGCTCTCTCATTCAATAATAATGGTCGTTGCCACGACTTGCATCCCCAAAAGTGCCTGCGGACACCAAAAGCGCTTGCCCCCCACTAATGGGTCTGGGAAACTTGGCCAATATTCTGTCGAACTGGCACGAGATTCTCATCACCGCGCCATATCACCGCAGGCAAGTCTCGGAAGGGGTGGGGCGGAAGTGAACGAATAGAAGGACCATGCCGGGTTCGGTGATCTCCCCTGCACACATGCCGGCCGTCTATTGGCCGAGCGGGGTATTTACGAAGACACGCTCCGGGGTAGTTGAGCTGGAACAACGCCACGCTGTTAACGTGGATATCGCAGGTTCGAATCCTGCCCCCGGAGCCATCTCTTGCCAGACCGCGCTGCTGACGCGTCGATCTCTTGTCGTGGAAGCAAATGGCTCGTCGTGTCCCCGTGATGTCACAGGGTGGCGGATCGTTCCCGCAACCCCGCACCACAGGTTTGCCACAACCGTCGTCACCCAAAGCGCTTCCCCCCAAACCGGTCTGGGTGCGCCCGTGCTTACCCGTCTTGCAACGCACGTTGCATGAGGTCGCCACACGATGTCCTCCAACGATGATTCTTGCCTTGCGTATGCGCTTTCTGATATAATTGTGTCTTCCATAGCGATGCTCCAGATCAGCGTTGAGCATTCAGTATTGTAGAGCATCCGGGAGAATATCGTTTCTGCATTCCTGGGTACACGCTACTAAATTGGCAGCACGAATGATAGAAGTGAGTTCTTCCCAGAAGGGGGACTGTAGATGAGGATTCGCGGTTTGCTCTTGGCATTACTTTTTGTGGGTGCCTTTTTTTATGTCGGTTGTAGTGGGGGCGGCGACCCCGCCGGCCCCGGTTCGGCGGTTTCCTTTGACATGGTAAATGTCTCGGGGCCGTGCAACGACGTGACGCCCATGGCATGGGCGGCAAGCGTCGAGGATGACGGCCGCGGCAACACCGAGTGTCCGGATACGACGTGGACGATTCCGGCGCACATTCTCGGCGAAGCCGACGGTTCGTTTGTCAGCATGGGCGGCGACTCATCGGACAACATCACGGTGCACATGGAGGTTGATATCTTCGATGGCCCGGGATGTGACCTCGTGGTGTACGAGGCCGAAACCGGTGAGACCGACGCCAGCTATAACGTTTACGTAAGCGATGACGCCGTCAGCGGTTTTGTCCTGGTGGCAACGGTCGCGATGGAAGGCGTCTACTGTATCGACCTGGCAGGCACGGGCGTGAATAGCGGGCGATACGTAAAAATCGAACAGTCGGCGGATGTCGACGGCTTCGACTCCGAAGCGCCCTGCGACAGCACGTGGGGAGCAGATATCGACGCCATTGGCGTGATCAATGACGACGTCTGCGGCGATTTCGATATGATGTGCGATGAAATCGGTGTGCAGGTAGATTTCGTTTGTCCTCCGGATGCGGCCTATCGTAACCACGGAGCGTACGTGTCTTGTGTCGCTCACGCGGCGACCGAGTTCTTGAGAGAATTTAAGGATTGTTACACCGAGGAGGACATCGAGGAGGTTCACGGCTGCATCGTATCCCAGCGGGCGCGGACCGACATCGGTAAATAGCAGGTAACGTTCTCCGACTCCCTGGGGCATTGACTCGATGCGAGGGGTGGCGTTCAAGAGGATTTCGGTCGCTGGCGCGCCGGGCCTTTTTTGCGTCACCTTTTTTTATGCGGCCTCGTTCACCCGTGATGAATAACATCACACCCACGGTGTAATAAATATGGCGCTGCTGTTTGGGTGGAGATGGCGACACACAACGGAAAAGGAACGATCGATGACAGGACTCAAATTCACGTGTCCCAAATGTAAGAACACCGACTGCGATATCGGCGAGTTTCGCGCGACCGGTGGATTCTTGACCAAGATCTTCGACGTACAGTCGAAGAAGTTCACGACGGTAACCTGTACGAGATGCAAGTATACGGAGGTCTACCGCGCCGACAGTAGCATGATCGGTAACATCTTCGATTTTTTCACCGATTAGTCTTTTGTTCGCGACCCGCCCCGGTGTTTACCGGCCTCGACGTAGGGCTTTAAGCGCTCGAACAGGAAATGATGCCAGACTTGGTCGACGGCCTCGTCCCACCCGTCCTCCATGATACCCATCGAGTTGACCGATAACTTAACCAGCGTGCCATCGGCATGCGGCTCGTATGTGACGGTCACGCTCATCGTAAACGCGTTACCCGCAAGCCCGAGAGGGCCGACAAAACGAAGCAGTCTGCCCCGATCGGCGTAGGTGACGCTCGCGTGCAAAGCCCCATCACCTGAGTCATCGAAAATCTCGTAGAAACCGCCGCCGGGTCGAGGTTCGATGTACAGCGCCTTGGGCGTGCCCGAGAAAGAGTGATCCCACCAACCACTGATATCACCAGTCATGGCGTCAAAGGCTTCGCCGGGTGATACCGGCAGCACCAATTCGTGCTCGAGCGAGAAGCCTGCCGTAGAGCTCTTTATCACCCGGGCGCCCGCCGGTCCCGTGGTCAGGAGAAGCACCGTAACCAAGACCGCGCACGCCAGCCACCTGGTCACCGGTGATGAGGCGGGTGCATGTGCCATCAATCGACCTCCTGTGCTAGTACTTGTACCGCGGTTCCCAGTTCTTCGCACCGTGCGGCAACAAATCAAAGAGGTGCCAGACCGAGCAGAAATCGTCGCCCGGACCAAACCACGTTTTGGCCACGCGCCGTATGCGGCCATCAGGCGTTTTTTGAAAAGCCGACACCCCGGGCGACGGATTACTCTCGGCGTCCATAAAACCCATGTCTTTGACGAACTCTGATTCGGAGGCGGACAGCATAGGGAAGGTCCACCCACGACTGGTGTAGAACTCCTGCTGCGTCTTCGGATCGTCCGGAGACACCACCACAAAGGGAGTGCGATTGGAGAGGTGACCAACCACGCCGTTAAAGCCATCGGCCCATAGCGTACAGAAAGGGCAGGACCTCCCCATATTATGGATGACGAGCAATTCGTCGCTGTGCCCAAAAAGCGACGACAACGTGACCTCTTCACCCCCAAAGTTCTTTAGCGTGTAATCCTTTATATCCTCTTGGGGGCGATCCTTGCGCAGCTCAGCCAGCCGCTTTTTTCTCTCTAACAAATCTTTCTCGGCATCGGCCAGCTCTTTATCGAATGCGGTAAGATCTTCTGTATTCATTCTCAACCTCGCACGAGCTATCGCTCTGTCAAAAGTAAACGCGTGAACTCATCAACCGCTCACATCGCGGTCAATCGACGCGGATGCCGTTTGGTACTTTTTTGATCGAGGACGAAGCCATCCAAAAAGAAACCGCCATGTCCACAGCGTCTTGCCCCAAAAGAAACCGAATTGTCCCAGCACCGCGGCATAGGTGAGGAGACACACCTGATAGATCGGGAAGATGACTACCACATACGCAACCCACGACACCCAGGTGGGGGCATCGTCCGGTAGCAACAACCCGAGGACGGGATCCTTTAGTCGAACAACCGTCGTGCCGGCAAGCGAGAAAATCAGAAGAATCGCAATGACACCCCACAAACCGACCCCCCACTTTTGCTTCATGCGATCCAAAAACTGCATATGCAAGCGGTTCTCCTTTCCCACGAGAAAAACACATGGCGTCTAGGGCGATTCGCATATTATAGTGGACAAATGCGCATGGCAAAAGCACAAACACCCGACACGCGTTTGGGACATGCAGTTTATCAATGACATCGTAGGGTTCGCCACCGACAAGGTGATTCTGGGAATCACTTTGGGCCAGTATATCCTCGCCTTTTTGGCCCTCTTCTTCGCGCTTCTCCTGAGAAAACTTGTCATTTCAGTGGTTATTCGTTCGCTCAGGCGCCTGGCCGCACGAACCACCATGACCTTGGACGACGCCTTGATCAATGCCATCGGACCACCGGTTGGGCTTGGCTTTGTCATCGGTGGACTGTACGCGGCCGCCATCATCCTCAACTTACCGCGCGAGCCAGTCGATGTACGCACTTTCTCGTTCCATATCCTGCGCGTCCTCGTCATCGTCGCCGTCACCTGGCTCTTGCTCCGTCTGATCGATGCCTTTTCGGACTTTTTCTCGTCGGCGGCGGGCAAGACCGAATCAAAGCTCGATGATCAACTGATACCGATCCTCCGTAAATCGTTAAAGACTTTTGTAGGAATTCTCGCGTTTCTCTTTATCGTTCAGAATCTGGGGTATTCCGTGGCCAGTCTCCTCGCTGGACTGGGTATCGGCGGGCTGGCCATCGCGCTAGCGGCTAAGGATACGCTGTCGAATTTCTTTGGGTCGCTGACGATCCTCATCGACCGCCCCTTTGCCGCCGGCGACTGGATAGAAACAGGTGACACGGAGGGCGTGGTTGAAGACGTGGGGTTTCGCTCGACCAGGATTCGCACATTTGCCAAGACACAGGTATCGGTGCCCAACAGCGTTATCGCCAACTCCGCCATCAACAACTGGTCGCGAATGCCGATTCGACGGATAAAAATGGTGGTCGGTGTAACGTATGAATCCACGGCCGAGCAGCTGCAAAAAGCGG
>JAOTUR010000122.1 GCA_029863805.1 Candidatus Krumholzibacteriia bacterium
CAACCACAAATTTGTTTTCGAGATCAAACTCTGTTATCAGATCCTTATTCTTCGCCTGTGGGTAGTAGCGCTGCAAATTGGCGCCATTGGTCACAACCTTGATCTTGGCAGGGTTGATGCCCCGTCTGACCAAATTGCGTTTGAACGCAGCCGTGTTTGGCACGATAACAGTTGCCCGCCTGTAGAGAAATAACTCCAATTTCTCCATCACATGGAGGCCGTGGCTTCTCTTGACCGCACCCAGCGACTCGATCGAATCCGGCCACAGGTCCCTAAGTTCGAAGACCCACGGCTTTCTCTTCACAAATGACAAAAGAAAGCCGGATACGGCGCTGAAGAACTGCGGCGATGTCGCAATGATAAGATCGGTTTTTTGAAACAGCCCCGCGCAGAAAGACGCGACACAAAAACTGACGTAATCGAAGATCCGGCGTACAACACCGCGATTCGGTGCCATGTAGGTCCAGACCCGAATCACGCGGATGCCATCCATCGTTTCCCGCTGAATCAGGCCGTTGCGATAGCCGGGATAGATCTTGCCATGGGGAAAGTTGGGAACGCATGTGACCACCGTCACCGATGCACCTCGACGAACCCACTCGGCGCAATGCTCGTAGGTCCGAGTGGCGGGCGCGTTTACCTCGGGTGGAAAGTTATCAGACAGGAATAGAATTCTCATAAGCGACCTGCCCACATGGCTCCGGTCAAGAATCAGTCTGCTCTGTTAGGTGAAGAATTTACAAACACTTAGTTTGCAAGATGCGGTCCAAAAAACCCGTGACCATCTGTCTTTTGACGGTCCTGGCGGCGCCACGGATGGGCGGTCGGTTGGGAATTTCGCATAGGACGCACTGTTGCCACCGTAGTCTCTACAGCGGCTCTGTGAATGACGGTCGTTAAACAGGAAGTGCGTAAAAGCTTGGTCAGGATATGCGAAAACAGCGGCACACCGACGAGCCACAAGAGCGAATCGCCACATCAATATTCTCCCACTGGAGCAGTCAAGTTTCTGTCGAGTCAAATGACCACGCGATTTACGCATGGCACTAGGGAAATACTAATCGATAGCAATTCGTTAGTCGTTGTCTAGGGGATGAACGTGACCTTCACCCCGCTTAGACCTCACCTCCCTGGTTATGGATGCTGCGTCGGTAGGAGATAATGATACACCATGCGCGGGGCGTTTTTCCAGCATAATCCTGCACTTTTCGGGCTCGGGGCGCTCGGGTGTCTGACCCTTCGACGGGCCTGGCGAGTCACGATCCACGTGCGGCACAGCAACCGCGGATTTCATGTCGCTGAAGGCGTAGCCGCGCGACAGACGTTCAATCTCGCCTGTTGGCTTGGAGTTATACGGGTGACTCGCCCAGCGCCCAGTCGCTTGCCACCAGGTAATCAATGATCTGCTGGCCTCGATTGCCCCAGATGGGATGGGGCTGCGCCGACAACTCATCGGCGAGCATCTCGGCTTCCTCGGCGGGTGTGAGACCGGACTCGGCGGCACGGGAAAACACCTCCAGGCACCGCGAGAATATCCCGAATTCGGTGTCGCGCTCAAGATGGGCATCTATCGCCGCATCCCCTGCGAAGACACCGTACTGTTCGTTCGCGCAGTTTACGATGCCCATGCGGTTGGCGAGGAAATCCGGGACGTAGAGGATATTCCTGTCGTGGAGCGTACGGGCATCGCGCGGCGAGTCCTCCAGCTGATTGTTCGCCGCCCCGCAGACAACGCGAGCCCTGATCAGAGGAATGGTTTGGGGATTGAGCGTCGCGCCCACCGCGTTGGGAACCAGGATGTCGCAGTCCCTGGCAAAAATCGATACGTCCGCGGGCGAGACGAGATGTGTCTCCAAGCGATCGCCGGCGAAACGCTCCTCGACCGCCTGGATCGCGGAGAGATCCACGTCGGTGCCAACGATCCTTTTGACGTCGCGTCTCAAAAGCTCGTCGATCGTATACAGCGACACATTTCCCAGCCCCTGCAGAGCAATCGTTTTGCTCTCGAGCGTGCCCATGCCCAGATGTTGCAGCGCTGCTTCCATGGCGACCACGACACCTCGCGCCGTCAAGATGCTGGGATTACCGCTTCCGCCAAAGGCCGGTGGGATACACGTTGTATAGCGCGTGCGTTGAAAAACCTGAGCCATGTCCTCGGGCGTCGTGCCCACGTCTTCGGCGGTCACATAGCAGCCGCGCAGACTCGAGACGAATTCGCCGTAATCACGGTACACCTTGGCGCGTACTTCGGGATCGCGATGGTCCAACCCCCCGCGTCGCGCGACAACACCTTTGCCTCCACCCCACCAGATGCCGGCCAAGGCGTTCTTGTGGCCCATGCCACGGCTCAACCTGAGACCATCGCGGATGTACTCCTCCATGGTCTCGTAGGTCCAGAAGCGCACCCCGCCCGCCGCCTGCCCACGTCGTGTCAGATGAATGAAAGCACCCAGCAGATGATCACTCTCGCGACCGATCTCGACGAAGAAGCCCTGGTGTTTGTGGTAATCACGCTGGTCCGTAGCAACCGCCGCCGCGAGTGTTTTCAGACCGGCATGACTGGCCTCAACGGCGCCCGATCTGGGATCGGTCACGACGTAGGCCCGAGATAAACGTTCCGATTTTAGCGTATCGACAAACTCATCGGTCGATGCCTTCCAAAGTTCCACGCCATACCTCTAGAGAATTGTTTTTATCCACTCCGCGACGGCCCGCACGATCTCGGCGAAGACCTCGGATTGATCGCGATCGGACCGCTTTAGAACCTTAAACGAGTGATCGCCGCCATCGACCACATGCAATGTCGTCCTGTCGCCCAACCGTTTGCACACGCCTTGCATGCGATCGAGGTCTGCCAGGCTGTCGCGTGTACCCTGGACGAACAGCATGGGTACGGTGACCTGGCCCAAGTGTTCAGCCCGTTTGTCGCCCACCCTGCCGGGAGCATGCAGCGGAAAGCCAAGAAACGCCAACCCCTCGACACCGGATAGGAGCCCGCTGGCAGCCGCCACCGATGTCATGCGCCCTCCGAGCGACTTACCCCCAACGATCAAGGGGAGATCGGGTGCCTGGTTACGGGCGGCGCCAACGGCCAAACGAACCGTATCCTGCAGTATGCGTGGCGTGTCCGGCCGGCGGCGACCCGCCGCCATGTATGGAAACTCGTACCGAAAGGTCGCGATCTTTTCTCGCGCCAGGCGCCGGGCGATCTCATCGAGGAATGCATGGCGCATACCGGCACCTGCTCCATGGGCCATTACGTAGAGCACCCGTGCGCCACGGGGCCGCATCATCAGTCCGTTGATTGCGGTCATCTTGGCAAGCCTTCAAATGCTAATTGTATCGGGACATCGACCACGTTGCCACCCTCAAACGACCCTCGAACCGCCACCGAGCCCTGAGTCTGGTGAGTGCCTGGCACCCCTTCACAGAGCCCGGGAGGTGACCACTCATCGTCGCGCCGACACGGGTTGTCCGTCTCGTCGATAGCCAGTACACTTGGAGTGTAAACTCCACAAGTAGTGTACCAGAAGACAAATCTTAACCATGCGGTTCCGGAAAAGTCTGAGTATGGACCACGTCGGCAAAGCAATTATTTTGGTGGGTGCGGTGCTTGTGGTAGTGGGCATCGCCGTGACATTTTGGGACCGGATCCCTTGGCTGGGCAAACTCCCGGGCGACATCCACTATAGGCGGGGGAATTTTCACGCCTACTTTCCCATCGTAACCTCCGTGCTGCTGAGCGTTTTGTTGTCACTCGTATTCTGGATCATCGCACGATTCGTGAGGCACTAATGAGCAGACGTTCACGCGCTGCGATCACGGCTTGGGGTAGATCTCTCCACCCCGACGTTTGAATTCCTGCGCTTTCTCCTGCATCCCGGTCTCAACCGCTTGCTTTGTGTCCAGTCCGTGTGCAGCGGCGTAGTCGCGGAGCTGTTGTGTGAGCTCCATACTGCAGAACTTGGGACCGCACATCGAACAGAAATGTGCGACCTTTGCACCATCGGCGGGCAGCGTCTGGTCGTGAAAGGCGCGGGCTGTGATTGGATCGAGGGAGAGGTTGAACTGATCCTGCCAGCGAAACTCGAAGCGCGCCTTACTCAGCGCATCATCCCAGGCGCGGGCGCCCGGATGACCCTTGGCCAGATCCGCGGCGTGCGCAGCGATCCGGTAAGCGATCACACCCGCCTTGACATCATCGCGGTCGGGCAGACCGAGATGCTCTTTTGGCGTCACGTAGCAGAGCAGAGCGGTTCCGTACCAACCGATGATCGCCGCACCGATGCCGCTGGTTATATGGTCGTACCCCGGCGCGATATCGGTAGTCAGCGGACCAAGCGTATAAAACGGCGCCGCGTGACACCAGTCGAGCTGCTTATCCATATTTTCCTTTATGAGGTTCATGGGAATGTGGCCCGGCCCCTCGCACATCACCTGAACATCATGGTCCCAGGCTATCTTGGTCAGTTCCCCCTGGACCAATAGCTCGCCAAACTGCGCCTCATCGTTTGCATCCGCTACGCTGCCCGGGCGCAGACCGTCACCCAGCGAAAATGACACATCGTACGCCTTCATGATCTCGCAGATCTCGCTGAAGTGTGTGTATGTAAAATTCTCTTGGTGATGGGCAAGACACCATTTTGCCATGATCGAACCACCGCGAGAGACAATTCCCGTCACTCGGTTAACGGTCGTAGGTATAAAGCGAAGCAGCACACCGGCATGGACCGTGAAATAATCCACACCCTGCTCGGCCTGCTCGACCAAAGTGTCGCGATAGACCTGCCAGGTTAGCTCTTCGGGCACGCCGCCGACTTTTTCGAGTGCCTGATATATCGGCACCGTACCGATCGGCACCGGTGAATTACGAAGGATCCACTCGCGCGTCTGATGAATGTCTTTGCCGGTCGAGAGATCCATCACCGTATCGGCGCCCCACAGAGTGGCCCAGCGCAATTTTTCGACTTCTTCCTCGATCGAAGAGCTGACCGCGGAATTACCGATGTTCGCATTGATCTTCACCTTGAAACTGCGTCCAATGATCATCGGCTCAAGCTCCGGGTGATTGATATTGGCTGGGATTATCGCGCGACCGCTGGCAACCTCATCCCGCACGAACTCCGGTTTCATGCCCTCACGAATGGCGGCGAACTCCATCTCCGGAGTGACCTCACCGCGTCTGGCGTAATGCAACTGTGTGACGTTATTCTCGCCGCGAAGCCTCTTTCTACCCAGGCTCTTTGGCAACGCGTGCTCACCGTCCCGCGCGGGGTCTGCAATCGGTGGCTTGACCGCCACTACGTCGCGTCGCTCGATCCATGCCGACCGCAGTGGCGATAGCCCCTGGCGGACGTCGCCTCCCTGTGGGCCGCTGGTGTCATAGACACGCAACGGAGCTTCCCCACCCGACAGCGAAATCTCGCGCACGGGAACGCGCACATCATGGCCGCCGTCGACATAGACCTTCCGTGAGTTGGGGAACGCTTTTTCAAAACTGGTTCCACCCGGATTATCCGCAGCGTGGGCAGAGGCCTTTCGCGGTTTGCCACTGGATGAGGAACGCATTTAGAAACCTCCTTCTATAGTCTGCGACACGCCACCGGGACCCGCCGGGCCGGCCACGATATCTAGGGAAAACCCAAGAACAAAAAAACCACCCAGTAAGCTGGACGGCTTCTTGTACACGCGGATCCGCGGACTTCGAGATTCTCGGTGTCACCGCCGTCCCTCCGCCGGTATAAGCCGGATCAGGTTCCAAGGGTGTTTTCTCAATCACGGCGACAACCGCGATACCCCTGGCGGCAGGTTCATACTATAAGCTGGAGTTTCATGCTGTCAATCCGAAAACGCACGCAGAACGGGCCGCTTCCAAGGCAACCGTGCAAACAGCCCTGTATCAATCGCCTTTTGTCACGTAACTCAACCACCAGTAATACGTTCCTGAGCCGATGACGAGTTGGTTGGACACGGGCGCGAACAAGTAGCGGAGCTTGTTCGTGTCAAAATAGTTCTTGATGATCGTGTGTTTTGATCCATCCGCCAGCTCGCGAAGCTTAAAGGTATCCTGGCTGCCCGGTTTGCAGAGAAACTCGCCCCCATAGCCTGGGGTGTTGAAGTTGTCCATCATAAAGACCGATGCCCGTTTGCCTAGCCGTTGGTGAAACGCGCTAAGAAAGGATTTGAGTCTTGCCTTGGGCACGTGCGAAACCCAGAAACTCGCCACACCCGCATCAAAGGTACCCGGAACCTCATCGAGGCGATATGCATCCGCCTTTATAAAGGTAACATTATCCGCGCGCAGTTTCTTTTGTCCGGCGACGTCCAGCATCTCCGAGCTGGCGTCGATCGCGACAATTTTTGTGGCAACCTCTGACGCAATGTGTGTCCAAAAACCCGTGCCGCACGCCACCTCGAGAACTCGACGACCGTCAACCACGGACTTCATCATTTCCGTCGCCGACGCCAACTCGCCACGACGGACATCATCGGCCCGAGCATAGATATCGTCGTACTCGGGCGCGCGCATCCGGTAGTAGCGTTCGAGTGCTTCAATGCCGTCATCTTGTTCCAACGCAACCCCCTTCACCAAATGTTTTTCCCCGTTGCGCCAAACGGTTGCCTCATCCCGCCGCCAGAACCGGGCCGAGGCGGGCATCGCTCGAGCTCGACTTCCGCAGCGGCTCTGACCTTTAGACGGCCGCGAGGACCAGGAGAGCGAGGGCGATGCCCGCCCGGCCTCCCCTGTGCGTTCAGGCGCTAAACGGTGCGTCCACCAAAAAAAATGTTATGCCGACCTCGATCAGTCCTCTGTACGCTCGCTATTTCTGGAGTTCGATTCGGTCGACGGGGAGCCGACGGGTGGGCGCATTGGATTCGGTATCGGCCGCTCTAGCCCTGGCCCCCCGTGCAGGCAAGCCCTGCGGGGCATCAAACGCTATTGACCGCGCCGTGCCCGGCCGAACAGCCAGCACGGGCAACGGTCTCTCACGAGTGGGAACATATATATCGAGGGTAAACTGATCGTCTTCCAACCAAGCGACCCAGTTAGGACGACCGAGCGTGCTGCAGTCGACTCCGCAAAAGAGAGACAACAACGACTCCTTAGCAGAAAGTCACAAAGTCAAAACGGCGGGTGAATGACACCCTTTTCGGTGACAAACGCCGTGATGAGCTCGTGCGACGTTACATCAAACGCCGGGTTCACCGCGCGGGTGCCCTTGGGAGCTGTCGTCACACCACAGAACTCCCTGATCTCTTCCTCGGATCGCTCCTCGATGGGAATCGCCTCGCCATTGGGGATCGACTTGTCGATCGTGCTCGAGGGCGCGGCTACATAGAAAGGCACGTTGTAGTGCCTGGCAACAATGGCCACACTGAGCGTACCGATCTTGTTGGCTGTGTCGCCGTTGGCCGCGATGCGATCCGCACCCACGACAACACAGGACACAAGGCCCCGGCTCATGAGCGACGCGGCCGCGCCGTCGCACAGGATGCTCACCGGGATCCCGCGCTGTTTGCACTCCCAGGCGCTCAGTCGGGCGCCCTGTAGGAGTGGGCGGGTCTCGTCAGCGTATACATGGATCTTCTTGCCGCCTTCCACCGCCGCAAAGACCACGCCAAGGGCCGTACCCACACCACTCGTCGCCAACCCACCGGTGTTGCAGTGGGTAAGGACGTTGTCACCGTCCTTGAGCAACTCAGCCCCCTGCCGGCCAAGTGCCCTACACATATCGATGTCCTCTTCGTAAATCGCCATCGCTTCACGGTACAGATTTGCCAGCATCTCTTGCGGCGATTGCCATCGTTTGCTATAGACCGTTTTCATACGCTCGACGGCCCAAGCGAGATTAACCGCCGTTGGCCGGGTGGCCACAATCTGTTTGGCCGCGTTATCAAGGTGCCGCTGTACCGCCGCCACGGTGGTGATCGGTGGAAACGTATCGAGCTTCGTGTGTCCGGCATCGAAGTAATAATTGTCGTGCTGACGCCATTTCTCCTCTACCGCAAGCAGCAGCCCATACGCTCCGGCCACCCCCAACGCCGGTGCACCGCGGATCCGCAACGACCCGATCGCTTCGCACAGATCCTCGAGGGTTGTCACGCGAAGGATCTTGTACTCGGCTGGCAGCAGCGTCTGATCGATCATGTCGATCGCGCCTCTCTTCAGAACGATTGTCGGTAAAACATCCATGGTCAGGAATCGGCTTTCTTGAGAAGGTCGAAAAGAAGTGACACCGGCAGTCCAACGACATTATAGAAACATCCTTCGATCGAGCGGACAAGTGCCGATCCGAGACCCTGCACCGCGTACGAGGCAGCTTTGTCACGGCCTTCCCCGGATTCGATATAACGCTGTATATCGTCGTCGTCGAGCTCGCAAAAATGGACCCGGGTCGTCTCCTTGGCACTGAGGTCCAGGTCGGTCGACAACTTTCTCAGCGCCAGACCGGTAACGACATCGTGGACGCGACCTGCCAGAGAACTGAGAAACCGCCGTGCCTCGTCCTCGTCCCCAGGTTTCTCCATCATGTGTCCATCCAGGATGACAACGGTGTCTGCTCCAATAACGAGTCCCTCAGGACGACGCCGCGCTACATCCTGAGCTTTCAGACGGGCGCACTCCACGGGGCGCTCAAATGGGTCGTTGTTCGTGGCACCGCCTTCCACATGATCTTCGGCCGGGAGAACCTCGAAGTCGAAATTGAGTCCACGCAGTATATCGATACGTCGCGGCGAACGCGACGCAAGCACGAGGTTATGTTGTGCACTCTCGGGAAGTAGTGGGTTCAAATTGTTTCCTTCTCGAGAATGATGGTCACCGGACCATCGTTCACCAGCTCAACTTCCATATGCTCCTGAAAGAAACCGGTCTTGACTTCACACGGCGCCACCTCGCTCAGGATCTCAAGGAACCTGTCATAGAGCACTTCAGCCATCTCCGCTGAGGCGCTCTTTTCAAAACTCGGCCTTTTGCCTTTGCTACAGTCGCCATAGAGCGTGAACTGGGACACGATTAGCAGTTCTCCTTCTACCGCTTGCAGATCCAGACTCATCTTGCCGTCGCTGTCTTCAAAGATACGAAGAGATGCGATCTTCCTCGCCATCCATTGCAGGATCTCTTCGCTATCGCACTTGTTGAAAGCGGCCAGCACTAACAGGCCACCTCGAATTCGCGCCAGCTCACTGCCTTCGTTACGAACCGACGCGCTTTTTACTCGCTGCAACACCGCTCGCATCGCTTACCCTCCCGTCTCGCGCATATCCAGAACCTGGATCTCCACGTACTCTTTACTGAGGTAGTAGCCTTTTCTCAGCACGACTGCCAGATCAACGATGCGACCGTGAAGATCTTTGGGAGCGTGGGATCGTCGGCCCCATCCAAAACTGATACCCTCAGCTGTGTCTCCTTGTCGGTCGGACACAAACAGTTTCAAATGCCCGTTTCCCACCATCCGCGTTTCGGAGGCAACACTGACGCCCGGGATCCTCCAGACAGGGTTTTTGTTGCCCGAACCAAACGGCTCGCATCTGCCCAAAAAATCGAGTAGCTCTAGTGAGCAATCGGCGATCGTGAGCTCGCTATCGATTTTTAGAATGGGTTGTTTGGGCAATGATGCCGTTTCCTCCTTGAGATAACCAGATAGCTCTTCGCTAAAACCATCGATTCTCGACGGATCTATACTGAAACCCACCGCCTGCGCGTGCCCGCCGAAACGCGTCAGATGAGATCTGCACCGATCGAGCTGTTTTTTTAAATGAACACCGGGAACACTACGCCCAGAGCCCTTGCCCAACTCGCCGTCCAGGCTAATAAGAAGAGCGGGCTTACCAAACTCTTCGACCACCCTCGCTGCGGCGATTCCGAGCACACCTTCATCCCAATTCTTGCCGGCAAGAATAAAACCTCCTCGATCTTCCCACCCACCCGAACGCATGATGGTGTCAATAACGTCGTCTTTGACCTTCTCCGTGAGATGTTTGCGACGTTCGTTGTTCTGCTCGAGCACCGAGGCCAGTCTCGCGGATCGGGTCATATCCTTTTCACACAACATTTCCAGCGCCGGCTTGGGATTTGCGATCCTTCCGGGCGCGTTGAGTCTGGGCGCCAGCATAAAACCGATGTGCGAGGAGACAATCG
>JAOTUR010000124.1 GCA_029863805.1 Candidatus Krumholzibacteriia bacterium
TCTTATGGCACGGACGGAACCATCGAGAGAATCCGCAACATACCTCCGGCACCGGAACGCGTGACAAAGACGACGGTGTGGAACTTTGAAAACTCTCCGTATCCCACGCGTCCCGTCATTCCTAATGTATCGGTAGTCCATGAGCGAATTAACGTCGAAATTATGCGCGGGTGCCCGAACCAGTGCCGGTTTTGCCAGGCCGTGAAGCATTATCGTCCGCTCAAACGTCGCAGCATCCAGCGAATTCTCGAACTTTGCGAGGAAACGTACAAAAACACGGGTTACGAGGAAATCTCCCTGACCAGCCTGTCGACGGCTGATTATCCGGGGATCGAGGAGCTCATCCCAGCGATCGCCCAACGTTTCAACTCGCGACGGGTAAACGTGTCGCTGCCATCGCTACGGGTAAAGGGCGAGCTGGAGCATCTACCTGGTCTCGTCAGTACGGTACGAAAGTCGGGATTGACGATGGCGCCTGAAGTGGCGACGGACAGGCTTCGCGAGATCATCCGCAAGCCCATAGTCAACAAGGACCTTCTGAACGGCTGCGTCGCAGCGTGGCGCGCAGGTTACCGGTTGCTCAAGTTCTATTTCTTGATCGGCGTGCCGACTGAAACACGGGATGACCTCAAGGGGATAATCGATCTGTGTGACCAGGCGAGTCTCTCGCGAAAGAAGCTCTACCGAAGGCGTGGACAGATCAACATCGCCATGTCGTCTCATATCCCCAAGGCCCACACTCCTTTTCAATGGGAGGCCATGGACAGCAAAGAGGAGCTACTGGCCAAGCAGGCGTTTATTCGTTCGCGCAACACATCGTCCTACCTGCGTCTCAAATTTCACAACGTCGATGAGAGCTATCTGGAATCGGTCTTCTCGAGGGGGGATCGCAGACTCTCCGGCGCCTTGCTCAAAGCGCGGGAGCGCGGCTTGCGCTTGGATGCCTGGAGCGAGTGTTTAGATATCGGTGCATGGCGTGAGGTGTTCGAAGAGACGGCAATCGATACGGATTTTTATGCGCTTCGCAAACGCGGTAATGATGAGATTTTCCCTTGGGATATGATTACGGTCGGTTCACCCACCCAGTATCTTCTCAAGGAGCAGAGGCGAGCCCACGAGGCTATGGCCTGATTCGATAAAAGAAGCGGTGCAAGGCTGTCGCCACCGCACCGCGTTCCACCAACAGATCGGCATCGAGCCGTCAGATGCGTGTATAAACGATCTCCATCGACTTGAACTCTTTGCCGTCCGGACCGGGATTATACCACTCAAAGACGTGCTTGTTCTCGTCGATCAATTTCGTAACCATCTTCACTTTCATTTCTTTGCCTGACATAGGATCGTTTATGGTTGTGCGGTACGACTCAACGTTACAGTGGTCGCTGCACTCGCCCTCCGTGTACATGGCCTGCGTGCCCATGCTGTCGATCCAAAAAGTGGTGTGCTTATCGATGGTTTTATCGTATCCAGCCACACCCATGCCGACAAACTTCATCCCCATCATGTCGCCTTCGTAATACTGGGTGAGAAAACGACCACCCATGGAGAGCTCGTACTTGCTCTTTCCCGTCGATACCATGGGATCGGTGTTGGGCGCCTGCCACATCTTGACCTCGGCGTTCCACTGGCCGACCCGCTTCTTGAAGGCCTCATGATGCTCGTTGGGTGCACCGACTTCCATGTAGGCCTGCATTTGCGCTTGTTCGTCGGCCGCGTATTTCTTGTCCTTCTCTTTGCCTGCAAATGACACGCTCGCCACCACGGCGGCGGAAAGCGCGATGAGCGCCAGACCTAAGAGAGTCTTCCTCATGGTGTCTCCTTTCTTCGTCCCGACCCTACTTTGGGTCGGAAACATACAATGGCAACTTCGAACCGATATTTGGGCTCGAAGGGCGCCTTTTCTTGGGGGTTATGGACACGACCCGCTGGGTCCAGACAACGGGTGAGTGCCACGAGAGTGAGCTGCACACACCTTGCGGTTTTCGGCAACATAGCACCGAGCGCAGCGGGAATCAAGTCCCATGAGCGGCTTAACACCACCAACGCCCTTAACTGGCTTATATTCAATCGGTTGTATCACGTCGGCCATTGCTGCCACCGGCACCTTGCCGGGTACCCGGGCCAGCAATCTGTCCTGGCGCAAAACGACCGAATCCAGTATAACGTTTTGTAAAGCAATCGAACCGGATGTATAACAAGGACAAGCCGTGATAAAACCACATACTCGAAGACCTCTCGACGACGAGCAGCCATTGTCAGGGAGGTCACGTCGCACCAACGGAAAACCGACGCCAGCGGAGCTATCCGCCGTCTACCACGGCGGTAATACGATGGTGCTGCTCACAATCGCCGCCGTCGTGGTATCCACGGTCATCGGCAAGCGAGCGTTGTCGCCCATCCTGCACGTCGCCGCTATATTTCCGTTTTACTACTCGGCGATGAAAGAACAACGCCACCGCAGATGCCTCGCTCTGGTCATGCGGTGGGCAGCGGCGCTGTTCGTAACCACGGTTTTAGCCGGCGTCTTTGCTCCCTCCAGAGTCACGGCGAGCCTGCCTTTTGGCGATCGAGCGGTGGCCGTTTTGAGCAACTGGCTGGCGACCTCACAATCACAGCCTGCCGCCGATTATTCGTACATACTCTGGGGTCTGGCGGTATTTCTGGTTGGCACGGCCGTCAGCGGTGGGTTGATCGGGCTCTTGGTCGGCTCGGTTGCGCTGGGTGGCGCGGCTTGCGGGGCGCTTTATCTGTTTGAAAACGGCAACAACGTCCTGCAGATCGCCATCAGCGCGTTACCCCCGTGGCAGCTCAGCCTTTTTGCGTGCGGCGCATTTTGTCTCCTGCCGACCTCGCTGCCGTTTTTTGAGCGCTTTCTCAAGATCGAGCGGGTCGCGGAGAGCAAGCAGGCGTTGTTGACTTATTTGTACATCGGCGCAGGGTTTTTTGTCGTGAGTCTCATCCTTCGGCTGGCCCTGGCTGGAATGTGGCAGCATCTTCTCCAGCGCTGGACCATCTTGTGAATCGTGCCCTCAACCACACCTCGAAAAACCACACATACGACAAACGCTGCACCCACCATCGAATTCGAGCGGGCTGCCGCAATCGATGCACAATCCGGCACATCGGTTGACCATGGAGTCGTTTTCCCAGGCGAAGGTCTTGGTGTCAAAAATCTGCTTTTCGGTTAGATACGACTCGAGCGCTTTGCTTATACCATCGGCGCAGGAGAGGACCAGCTTGCCATTATCCCACGCGGGTGAGGGACAGCGAACTCCACGCAGCTGCTTTACGATTGACGACGGATCGACCTTTGCTCGAAGTGCCAGCGACACCAGCCGGCCGATAGCCTCGGCCTGCGAGGCGGCACACCCCCCGGCTTTGCCGATCTGAGCAAACAGCTCAAAAGGGCCGCTACGCTCGTCGTTGATGGTCACATAGAGATTGCCACAACCCGTTGGCAACCGCCGCGTGTGCCCCGACAAAACGTCCGAGCGCTTTCTCGGGATCTTCAGGGGCTGCGTGTCCTTTTCTTTGCTGCGATTGACGTCACCAATATTCAGGACCTGTTCTTCTCTGCTCTTGTCCCGGTATATCGTCACACCCTTACAACCCAAGCGATACGCAAGCTGAAACACCTCCTCGACATCCTCTACCGCAGCGTCCTCTGGAAAGTTCACCGTCTTGGAGACCGCGTTATCGGTAAACTTTTGAAACGCCGCCTGAATCCTCACATGCGCTTTGGGACTGATGTCGTAGGACGTTCGAAATATGCTGCGCCAGGGCTCCGGCACCTCGGTGACATTCCTGACGCTGCCGACCGTGGCAATTTTTCTCATCAACTCTTCGCTGTAGAACCCCTCTTTGACCGCGATGTCACGAAACACCGGGTTCACCTCGACCAGTTCCTTGCCATCCAACACATTGCGAACGTAGGCCAGGGCGAAAATGGGTTCAATGCCACTGGATACGTTTGCAATAATACTTATTGTACCCGTGGGAGCAATTGTTGTGGTCGTCGCGTTGCGCATCGGACGCCCACCGTTTTGGTCGAATGCGCTGCCTTTATAATTTGGAAAGGATCCCCGTTCCTCGGCCAAGTCGCTGGATGCGGCCCGCGCTTCGTCCTTAACAAAGCTCATTATCTTCTCTGCTAGAGCGATCGCATCCTCGGAATCGTACGGGATACGCATTTTCAAGAGCATGTCCGCAAAACCCATGACACCAAGACCGATCCGACGATTGGCCCTGGTCATCGCCTCGATCTGCTTGATGGGATAGCGGCTCATATCGATCACGTTGTCGAGAAAGCGCACCGCCACCCGGACGACGTGACCGAGACGATCGTAATCCACCACGGTGTCGAGCTCACGCGAAACCACCACGCTCGACAGGTTGATCGAGCCCAGGTTGCACGATTCGAACGGAAGCAGGGGCTGTTCTCCGCATGGATTGGTACTCTCTATGTCACCCAAAAGGGGTGTTGTATTATCCTTGTTGATACGATCGATAAAAACAATCCCCGGTTCGCCGTTTCGCCAAGCCGCTTCGACGATGCGATCGAAGACCTTTCTTGCAGCCACTCGTCGCTCTGCGCAACCGGTTCGCGGGTTGAAAAGGTCATACTCCTGGTCGTTGATTACGGCTTCCATAAAATCCTCGGTCAGAGCGACCGAAATATTGAAATTCGTCAGGCGATCCAACTGTTTTTTTGCCTCTATAAAATCCTCGATATCGGGATGATCGACCCTCAAAACCGCCATATTCGCGCCCCGTCGTCGACCTCCCTGCTTGACCGTTTCGGTGGCGGCGTCGAACACACCCATGAACGACACGGGGCCACTGGAAACGCCCTTTGTGCTCTGCACACAGTCATCCTTGGGCCGCAACCGCGAGAACGAAAATCCCGTACCACCACCGCTCTTCTGAATCAGTGCCGCGTGCTTGACCGATTCAAAGATCGACTCCATCGAATCCTCAACGGGCAACACAAAACATGCAGCCAACTGCTGAATGTCGGTGCCGGCATTCATTAGAGTCGGCGAGTTTGGAAGGAATTCGAGGTTTGACATGACCTCGTAGAACTCATGCTCCCACCGGCGGCGAATGGACTCGGATGGGTCGTAGATTTGCTCCGCCAGCGAGATGTTTGCGGCCACACGAACGAACATCTCATCTGGCGTCTCCAGGACCACGCCCTCGGTATCCCTGCGGAGGTACCGATTGCTCAAAACGGTTACTGCATTCTCGCTAAGTTTCATCTGTCTCCTCCAATAACCTGCGTCTCAGCACCACACCCAACCCACTGCTCATCCTCGCGCGCCTGGTCATGGGCACTCTATTGACGCGGGTCGCGTTTTCCTCCCCTTGGGTAATATACCACATGTAGTAGCCATTTGAACACGGCCACTAGATGTTGACCACAAGAATCTTACGACGGGACACTTTTTATGTATCGGCATCCATGACAATAGCTTACGTGTTCGCGGCGCGGCGCACAAATGGGTTTGACCTGATTCTTGCTATCCAGGGTGATGGATCCCACAACCTGTAAAGGAATCGTCTGTCAACAGGAGCGCCACCGATGCTTCACCTGCGCATCACAAGAGGACCAGGCCGCCAAGAGCACTTCTCCATCCCGGATAAGGACCTTCCCTTCACCGTGGGTAGAGACCGGGAAAACAGGCTTCACATAGAGAGTACGGCCGTATCCAGGTTTCACGCGGTGCTGTTTGCCGAGAACAGCGAACACTATGTCCAGGATATGGAGAGCACCAACGGTACTTTTCTAAACGGCAAGAAGATCAAGAGGTCAAAAATAAACCCCGGTGACAAGGTGACCATCGCAAACGTCGACATCGTGGTCGAGGGGTCCCCGTCACCACTGGCCGACTCCAAGGCCCCGCTGGATCTGACGGTCTCGGTTGACCGGCCCATCCCTAGCGGTTCGACAATAATCGTCAAGAATCCGACACAGGAGCTTCTTCTCGACAAGATGCCGAAAAAGAAGGTCTCCGACGATCTCTCGAGATCCTACGCGGCGCTGCAGGTTCTGTATCGAGCCGACAAGGTGTTGCGGGACATCGAGGACTTTAGGCAGCTACTCGAGAACTTCATGGACCTCATCACGGAAGTCATCCCGGCCTCGAGAGGATATATCTTCCTCATCAATCTGGACAACGGCATGCCCGTCCCGTACGTGCGGAGGGCCCCCAGTGCAGCAAGTACTGACACAGAAATCGTGGTCAGCAAAACGATCTTGCAGACGGCAGTCGACCAAAAAGAGTCACTGATCTCGAACGACGCCTTGGTCGACGAACGCTTTTCCCATTCGCGAAGCGTGGCCAGCGCCAAAGTCAGAAGCGCCATCTGCGCACCCCTTCTGAGCCGGGGCAAGGTTCTCGGCGTCATTTATCTGGACTCGACCGATCAGTCCAATCTCTTTACCAAGGATGATCTGTCCCTTTTGTCGGCGATGGCACTAAAAGCCGGTGTTGCGCTGGATAACGCGCGCCTTTACGACGACATGAGGAATCTTTTCTTCAATACCGTTGAAACACTGATTCGCGCCATTCAGGCCAGAGACCCGTACACGAGCGGTCACTCGGCAAGGGTGAGCCGATACTGTCTGTTGATTGCCGAGAGGCTCGGGCTTGCCACAAAGGAAAAGCATTACTTGTATCTGACGTCGATGCTTCACGACATCGGCAAGATCGGGATCCCCGACGCGCTGCTAAACAGACCCGGCAAGCTGACCGAGGCGGAGAAGGCCAAGGTCAGGGACCACGTGACGGTTGGGGCATCGATGCTCAAAGCGCTGGGAGAGATGAACCCCATCGTACCACTGATCCGCCACCACCACGAAGCCTACGATGGAACGGGCTACCCGGATGGCCTGGAGGGTGAGGACATTCCACTGATATCACGCATCGTCGCGGTCGCCGATTCCTACGATGCGATGACCTCGGACAGGCCTTACCGCAAGGCGAGATCCAAAAGGGAAGCCGTCGCTGAAATCAGAAGATGTTCCGGAAAGAACTACGACCCCAGAGTGGTAAAAGTATTCCTGGAGATCCTGGACGAGCAGTCGACGGCAGAAATCGACGCTCAACCCCAAGCCGTCACTTGAGCTCCAGCTCGGCCACCGAGACCACATCCCCATCCCCGTACGTCGAATCGAACACCAAACGGATACGCTTGGCGCCCTTGATACCGCTTTCGAGGCGAATCATCTGGCGGGCGGCTTTTGGCTCCAGCTCGAACTGCTGGATCTTCTTGCCATCCGCAAAAAGCGTACACTGCTTAGGCTGATCGGCTCCTGTGGTCAGGATGGTAAGGATCCCCTCTTCCACACCGAATGGGGCCATCAACTCGATGTAGGCCCCCCCGTCCGCGGCCAGCGTGGACCGCCAAGCGGTGGAAGAGTCGCTGTCAAAACACCGCCATATTGCGTCGTCTTCCGACAGCGGTTGAGAAGAGACGCCGTTCAGAGCGATCCAATCGGAACGATCCGCCGCCGTCAAGGCAAACGATCGGCCTTGGGTGAATTCCGTTTGCTTGCCCCCCTTGGATATGACGCGTATGTCCCACAGACCGTCATCGTTGAGCTCGATCTTGTCGACGGATTCGGGAACCATGTCCTCGAAATACCAGTGCCACGCCGGTGCGATGGTCGCGCCGGTTTTCTTGAGATAAATAACCCCTCCGGAAGATTTGCCCTTCTTGTCCGTGTAGACAAGCATGCGGGCTTTCTTACCCAGCTCCTGAGCCGGAAAATTGACATATTCCTTGGCCACGTAACCCGAGCTTTCTAGCATGGCCTCGACCGCGCTCGCCTCTTCACCCACCGTAAACTCCTCGGCCGCGAGTTTTGCAATCTCCTGCAGCGTGGTACTCGACTCGTCCTTTTTGTCCTCCGACTTGCCGCACGACACGAGCAGCATCGCGATGATTATGCACCCACCATTTAATAATTGCCTTAGTCTCTTATCTACCATTCGTCACTTCCTTTTTTCTGAGATAACCCCGCAATTATGGACAATTTGCCCCGTCGTGTCAAGAGAGCAGAACGGGACGCCATCGGCCAGCCAGGCCCCCGGCCCAACCCGGGGTGGCCGGTCATGGGTCAAGGCAGAACCGGCCCCAGTCGCGCCCAGGGGCTTGCCGGCTGCAATGCAAAAGCCTCCGGCAACCCAACGGGTCGCCGGAGGCCTGGCCCCCACCATGTCTTTGAGTTATCTGTCCTGCCGCGCGCTCAATGGTATGGCGCCCCCGGAACCGCTGTCGAAGACGAACTTGACGACGTTCTCGAAGACACCCGCGCCATCGGCAGATAGATTTTGCGGACCGGAGTCGAGCCCGCTGAAACCCCACAAGAAGTTGCGGGCGGGACCGGGTCCGCCTTTCGACACGCTCTGGTCGACGTAGGCGAAGGTGATCGGATTGTCCGTCTGAGATGCGTACACGCTGACCCCGAGTGGCGGATTTGATACATCTACAACCGCACCCAGCCGTATGGGGTCATCCACGTCGATAGAATAGATGTCCAGGCGCTCGGCATTGGACACCTTGATATCGATTGGCACATTGAAAATATCTGCGGCGCTATCGACGACCAGCACATCTTTTCCTGGGGCGAAAAAACACGACCCGATTCCGATGTCGAGGCCAACCAGCTCAAAATACGAGGCACCCCCGGTGCCGATGCCAAGAACCGCCGCGCCACCGTCCCATATCTCGGCTGCCCTTATCTGACCCGCAAACCCGCCACCCCCCCAATCGAGTTCGGTGTTGCCGGTATCCCATCCCACGATGACCAGATCAAACAGGCCCATGTCCAAACCATCGATCGCGGGGTAGGGAACGATAAGGACGGCGCTATTTCTCACCACGCCACCGTAACTCTCGATCAGCGATTTGTAGTCGCTCGCCCGGGCCAGGTCGCCCGACGATACATCTGCCGCGATATATGCGATGGTCTGTACTCTAATGAGCTCGCTCGAGTCATCGCTGCCAGAATTGTTGGCGACGGTGACTGCGCCCGAGTACGCGCGCGCTGGCACCCGTACCCGCATCGTCAGACGTGTCGGCGTGAGCCCAGGAGGATCAACAATCTGGCAGTCCTGACCAAATACCGTCACCGCCGTGCTCGGATGATCGAGATCGAAGCCGTTGACATCGAATTCCACATCCGACTCATCGCGCAACACCTCCCGCGCCGCGATACTCGTGACCTGCGGGGCACCTCCCACGTGCAGCTGGGTGGTGCTCCACTCGCTCTTGGTATATACGTTCTGGGCGGCGATTCTAAAGTAGTAATCACCGGCGGGCAGCGGCCCGGCAATGAATGTGTCGGTCGTAAACGTCTGCCAAGCGATCACGGAAAAATCCGGTGCCGGGCTTTCCTGTACGTGATACGCCGCTGCACCCGGGACGCTTGACCACCTCATGGCAAACGGCTCACCGTCCCAGATCCGCGGCGGGCTAACCGAAATCGAACCCAGCTCAAACTGCACCGCGGTAATGGACACGTGGGTGTTCTGGTTGGCCAGGACATCGACGTCCTGATCGACTCCAAAAAGCGATAAACGTCCCGCGACAAAGAGTTCGACGGCCACTCGTTTGTCGTTCTCGGCTATGACGCTTAGACTTACCTCGATGGTGTCGGTGCCCGCGGGTATGCCGGCTCCCTGGCTCGCCTCCGGCGTGCTGCCGCTGCCGGGCCGGTACACGCTAACCATGATCGAATCGGCGTTGGGAAGCACCTCCGCCAGCCCCGCCATTCCGGGTCGCATCGCATAGTCGGATGCCTGGCTGCGAACGAGACGTAGGCTCACCTCACCACTACCATGCCCGGGCTCCGGCGCCTCGATGAGCGAGCACCCAGAGGAAGCCATTGCCATTAACGCTACTGTGATCATAACTCTTCGTATCATTCTCGTTGCCTCCGTGGCGTTTACTGTACTTCGACCGTTATCGTTCCCGTGTCACGAGGTGGGGCTGGGTCGTCGCCGCCTCGCGAACCTGCGGCACCCGCCACCACCAGTAGAACGGCGCCCATCGTCGCGTAGAACCACCACTTTTTGTAAAGCGGCTTACCTTCCTTTTCCTCTGGCGT
>JAOTUR010000123.1 GCA_029863805.1 Candidatus Krumholzibacteriia bacterium
CGAGGCGTTCGATTTCACGCGCTACGCGGTGATGAAGCATCTCAAAGTGCTCGAGGATGCGGAGGTAATCGTGCCCCGTCGCAACGGGAAGAAAAAAGAGCTCTATCTCAACGCGATACCCATCCAGATCATCTACGATCGGTGGATTTCCCAATACAGTGCACGCTGGGCATCACAGCTGACATCGTTGAAGTACGAACTCGAAAAGGAGGATTCCATGTCAACGCCAAAACCACAGCAACTTTATGTTCTCTACATTCGCACCAGCCCCGACGAGCTTTGGGACGCTATTACAAATCCCGAAATGACGGCTATGTACTTTCACGAAACGGAAGTCAGATCGGATTTCCAGGTCGGATCGACGATAGACTATTTGATGAAGCATGAAAGTGGTGATAAAAAGTCAGCGGTGACCGGTGAAGTTCTCGAGATCGAACCCAAAAAGCGGCTCGTGCACACGTTCAAATTCACGGGCAATGAAGATCCGCCATCTGTTGTGAGTTACGACATCGAAGCCATGGAAGACATCACCAAGCTTACGGTGACACATGACTTTGCATCGGAAACGGACACCTACAAAGGTACGCAGCAGGGTTGGCCACGAATCTTCAGCGGGCTCAAGACACTTTTGGAGACGGGCAGGCCACTCCCCATCGATTTTTCGCACTAGGCCCATCTGGATCGGGGGCCATCACACCTCGAGCTCAACCGGCTCGGCCGGGGCTTTGGTCGTGGCCTCGGCGGAGTCGGTGGGCGCACCACCCGTTTTGAAAACTCTCAAGCTGGCGCTGCATTGCTCGAGGCCGTCACCCATTTTGCCGATCTTCTGTTGCAGCCCGGCTGGTGCGCCATCGCGCAGCGCACGTCCCAGATCTATCCACACGGCATTGGCCTGTTCGAGTTCTTCCTCGACACGGGCGATCTTCTCGCGCAGCGACTCCACCATGCGCGTGGCGATCTTGGCGTCTGGTTTTAGATAATCACTATTGCGGACCCTAATCGGAGATGACAGATCACCTTCACCCACAGCTTCGAAGTAACGACGAAACCGATACAGCGGACCCGCGATTCGGTGGGTGACGACAATGTTGTGCAGAACCAGCAGCAAGAATGCCCCGAACAACGGTGCCCATAATCTGGTGTGAAGAAACAAGAACTCGCGCGCAGCAGCCTGTACGTGCGGTGACGAGATATCACCGCTTTCGAGCTTGATAACGATGGGTGCGAAAAGCGCGGTGGCAAAAATCAGGACGACGAGAACAAAATGAAAAACCGCAACACCCACAAGTCGTAACTGAAAGGGGTTAACGAGGAACCTTCTGTTGTAGATTTTCCATCTACTCATTTTGCTCATTCGTATACCTCGTTTCTCCTCGGCTCTAGTCACCCGCCACGATGTCTTTCAAGAACGCGTTCGCACCTTGGCCCCTCAGTCTGTAGCCCCCCCCAGGTAGGTTGAAGATGCTGATCTCACCCGCGCCCACGGGATCCGCGTTCCACAGAATTGTCGTCTCCGCGTTTGTGAAGGGGTTATTCGGGTAAAGGCCTCCCGGCATCAGACCCTTGAACACCGCCTCGTCGGCGGGCTGGGGATACGAACCGAGTTGGCCGACGGAAAACGCCTCGATCGCCAACTGCATCGTGTGCATGTTCTCCTGGACAACGGCGTCTTTCGCTCGTTTTGCGAACCTCATGTAGTTGGGGAGCACAATCGAGGTAATGATACCGATGATGGTGACGACGATCATTAGCTCGATGATCGAGAAGCCTCTTGACCTGGTTGGAATGCGCATCGCTGACTAAGACCCTCCTCGGGGCTCCGATTGTTATCGATGTGAGGTTCGATTGTCCTTCCGTGTAGAAAGAACCGTGCCACCAATGTCGACGACGGCCATTTACCGTAAACCGTTTTTGCCCATTTAGTTAGAGTGCATCGGATAATGAAAGTTTGGGACACGTTCATGCGCAAACGTCATTTGAGGGGTGCGACGCCACACTCTGGGCCGCGGATGAGACGTCTCTTTCATGACACGATGTGGCCACGCCGGCACCACCGTTTCATCTCGCCGTTGACAACCCATACCCCGCGTCATCAACTCAAACACGCGTGCCCTTGGTCAAGTGATGGCCGGTCTAATCTTGACAAATGTCACCTTGCATCGGCGTTTGACATTGCCTAACCTCGTAATAGACAAACCACGTAGAGCTGCATCCCTTCAGCGGAAGCGGAACCGATCAGGGTCGAAGACCGAGACAGCCTTGTGAACGACGGTGTCGTGGGGAGCAGCCGATCGCGAAGTGGACGAAACCCAAGGCCCCGGATCCGTGATCAATGACAACTTGCCGATACACAAGGCGTGAAGCCTCGGGTGAGGGGCGGCAACTGTGCCTTCTAAGACGTGCCTGCCAATCGTTGACGAATTCGGATTCTTCGAGGTCCGCCTGGACTCTATCGGGGGCCTGGGTGCCCACCTGGCGGGCCAGATTCTTGGAGAAGCCGCGGTCATCAAGATGGGGCTCAATGCCCTGCACTTCTCCTCCTACGGGTCGGAGAAAAAGGGATCTCCGATCAAGTCATTCCTGCGCTTCGCCGCTCCCGACCGGCAGATCCGAAGTTGCAGTCCAGTGGAGCGCCCCCACCTGGTTGCCGTGTTCCATGATGCCTTGCTGAAAACCACCGGCGGCCTGGACGGGCTGCGCAAGGACGGCACCCTGATCATCAACACACGGCAGACCCTCGAAGAACTCAAGGCGTTCGGTCTTCCCGGCAATTGCCGCATCTATTTTATCGATGCATTGGCCATCGCCATCGAGGAGAAGAGTCGTGTCAACACCGCGATGATGGGAGCCGTTACAACGGCAAGCGGTTTTCTCGCCCCGGATGCGGTTCTGCAGGCGCTCTCGGAGACATTTGCAAAGAAGCATCCGTCCGCCGTCGTCCCCAATGAGCGGACCTTTCAGCGGGGGCTGGAGGAACTCGAGCTGGTCGCGGAGCCTTCCTGTGACGTGATCGAAGAGACCAAAGAAGACGACATGCCGCTTCGCCCCAGCCCGAAATTCGGATATCTCACCGCCCCCATCGGAGGCTGCATCACCGAAGCGGGAAGCAGCTATACCAGAGATCTCAGCGCGTCCAGATCGGGATTCCTGCCGGTGTTGGATGTCGAGCAGTGTGTGCACTGCGGTATGTGCGACATCGTTTGTCCGGATCTCTGCTTTGTGTGGAAGCAGGAAACATCCGCGAGCGACGACGCCCTTATCAAGTTTCGACTCGAAGGCATCGACTACTACTATTGTAAGGGCTGTATGCGGTGCGTCGATTCGTGTCCGTCGGGCGCTTTGACCAGGCAAGCAGAAGAGGAAGGGTTCGCCGAGCGACATCGAGTCGTGATGTTTCCGGAGGCAAAGCAATGACATGGCACTCACCACTCACAAGACGCGGATTGGGAATGACATGAAGACAACAAACGCCATCGGAGTTAGAAACAAGAAAACCCGCAAAACGGAGGCCAGGCAGGTTGTGGCTTTCAAGAGCGGCAACGAGATGGCCGCCTTGGCTGGCGCCCACATCAATTTTCACGTCATGGGTTTCTACCCGATCACACCGTCCACCGAGGTCGCTGAGACCCTCGATGAAATGAAAGCCGATGGCCAACACGGCATCCGCATGATCGCCGGCGACGGCGAGCACGGCGCGGCTGGTATATGCTATGGCGCCGCTGTTGGCGGTGGCCGGGTTCTCAACGTGACCTCATCACAAGGCATCCTGTATTCCCTCGAGCAGCTCCCCGTTCAATCCGGGACGCGGTTTCCCATGGTGTTGAACATTGCCAACCGTTCGGTCAGTGGCCCCTTGGACATCCGAGGCGATCACTCCGATCTCTATTTTGTGTTGAACACCGGATGGATCATCCTGTTGGCCCGAAGCGCGCAGGCCGTCTATGACATGAACTTCATCGCCGTGCGAATCGGTGAACATCCCAAGATCAGGCTTCCTGTCATTGTGTCGTATGACGGTTTCTTTACGAGCCACCAGAAGAGGCGTGTGCAGGTTTTTGACAAGGACGATGCGAAGGTGCAACGGTTTCTCGGCAAACCGGACACGCCTTACCACGCGCTGGACCCAAGCCGGCCGGTCACGTTTGGCCCTTACATGAACGATCCCGATCTGATCAACAACAAGTATCAGGGGCATCTCGCGTTCGAGGCTGCGCTGGAGGAACTACCGAAACTTTTCAAAGAGTATGAACAGCTAAGCGGTCGCCGTTACGACATGCTGGAAAGTTATCGGATGACCGACGCGGAGGTTGCACTGTTCGTGCTCAACTCCGCAGCCGACACCACCAAAGACGTGGTTGATAAGCTGCGAAAAGAGGGGCACAAGGTCGGTGTGGTAAGCCCGACTGTACTCCGGCCTTTTCCCATCACGCAGGTGCAACGCGCCTTCAAAAAGGTAAAGGTGCTCGTCATCGGTGACCGGGCTGACTCCTACGGCTCTGGCGGTGGCAACATGGCTCACGAAGTCAAAGCAGCGCTCAAAGACGACCCCGACAACCACACCATCTGTATCAACAGAGTCTACGGTCTAGGCGGACTGGACTTCTATCGTGAGGACGCGGAAGCGTGGTTTCGAATGGCGCTGGAAACGGCGAGAACGGGCAAGGTCAAGAAGCGCTTCGACTACCACGGTGTCACGCCCGGCCATCCCGATGTGGTCATGAAACCCGTGCTGCCTCCCATCACCAAAGAAGAGACCAGTCACAATCTGGTGCATGTCGAACAAGACCCCGACACCGGCAGGCTCAAGGTTGAGATGGAACCGATACACCGGTTCACCACCATTCCCAACCGTGTGGCACCTGGGCACGGCGCATGCCCCGGATGCGGTGCTTTCTCTTCGCTGCGACAATTTTTTATGGGGATCGAAGGCCACGTGGTGGTTCTTTTTCAAACCGGTTGCAGCATGGTGGTAACCACCGGTTACCCATTCACATCCCATCGGGTGACTTATGTTCACAATCTTTTCCAGAACGGCGCGGCCACGCTGTCGGGGCTGGTCGAGATGTACCACGAACGCGTGCGCCGCGGTGAGTTCCACGAGGACCCGGACATCACCTTTGTCATGGTAACGGGGGACGGCGGCATGGATATTGGAATGGGTCCAACGATCGGCACCGCCAACCGCAACCACCGCATGATCATTCTCGAGTACGACAACCAAGCTTACATGAATACCGGTGCTCAGCTTTCCTACACCACACCGCTGGGTCACCGCACGAGTACCAGCAGCGTGGGGCCCCAACAAACCGGTAAGCAGTACCATCACAAGGATACGCTCCAGATCATGGCGGCCACGCATATCCCGTACGTGTTCAGTGCCGTTGAGGGGTACCCGCAGGACTTCATCAAGAAAGCCGCGAAGGCCCAGTGGTATGCCAAACGCGAAGGTCTCGTGTACGGCAAGGTGCTTTCATTCTGCCCGTTGAACTGGAGAACGGATGATGATGCGGGCACGCTGGTCACCCAGGCCGCCGTGGACAGTTGCTTCTATCCGCTCTACGAAGTGGAGAAAGGAAAGACCACCATAACCTATGACCCGGAGACCGTCGGCCGGCGCATGCCGTTGCGCGATTACCTGGGCATGATGGGTAAGACGAGACATTTGCTCAAGGATGGCAATCGGTCCGTGCTGGAGTCGGCCGAAGCCGAGGTGGAGAGGCGCTGGCGAAAACTCAAGGCCATGCACGATCACCCGCTTTTGTGATCGGGGCGAGCATATGCCAATAAAACCACAGATAAAGACAGAAATGCCGATGCTGGATCCTCTGGAACGTCGCGCCGTGTTCCACGAAGTCAACCTGGGCTACGATCCACCCCGGGCGATCTTCGAGGCGTCGCGGTGCCTGGAGTGCCAGGAACCGGATTGCGAGGCGGGCTGTCCTGTCAACGTGCCGATACAAAAGATGGTACGACTGATCGCTGGCGGACGATTCGAGGAAGCGCTGCGGGCCGTGAAACAGGTCAACAGCCTGCCAGCGGTATGCGGGCGCGTGTGTCCTCAGGAAACGCAGTGCGAGAAATGCTGTCACCTCGGCAAGCGTTTTAGCCCGGTCGGGATCGGCTTCCTGGAGCGCTTTTTGGCCGACTGGGAGATGGAGCGGGGCAGGATCAGCGATGAGTTGCCAGAACCTCGCGCGGGCAAGATCGCGGTGGTCGGTTCGGGACCGGCGGGGTTAACCGTGGCGGGTGACCTGGCGCGCTTGGGCTACCAGGTCAAGGTCTTCGAGGCGTTGCATCAACCGGGCGGAGTTTTGCGATACGGCATCCCGGAGTTTCGCTTGCCCAATCATATCCTGGACTTTGAAATAGACGGGCTGAGACGTTTGGGTGTGGAGATCGAATGCAACGTGGTGGTCGGCAAGCTCGTCAGTTTGAGCGAGCTCCTGGATGAATACGACGCGGTATTCCTCGGCACCGGGGCGGGTCTGCCGACGTTCCTCAAGATCCCCGGCGAAAACCTGACCGGAGTGTATTCCGCCAACGAGTTTCTCACCCGCGTGAATCTGATGAGTGGGTATCGATTTCCCGAATACGACACGCCGGCGCGCGCCGGCAACCGCACGATTGTGGTCGGCGCGGGTAACGTGGCCATGGACTCCGTACGCAGTGCGATGCGGCTCGGCGCCGACGAGGCCATCATCGTCTATCGCCGGACCATAAAGGAGATGACCGCACGTATCGAGGAGTACGAACACGCCGTCGAGGAGGGTGTGCAGTTTCACTGGCTGACCACACCCACCCAGGTGTTGGGAGACGAAAGAGGGTGGGTAAAGGCGGTAGAACTGGAAAGGATGAAGCTTGGCGAGCCGGACTCGTCGGGTCGAGCACGACCGGTGCCCACCGGCGAGACATTCACCATGGAGTGCGATGCCTTTGTCGTCGCAATAGGCACCAGCCCCAATCCGCTTATTGCCGCCAGCACGCCACAGCTCGACACGCACAGTTGGGGTGGGCTCATCGCGGACGAGAAAACCGGCGAAACATCGATGGGATGGGTCTACGCCGCGGGCGACATCGTGACCGGTTCGGCAACGGTGATTGCCGCGGCGGGCGCGGGCAAGCAAGCCGCCACGGCCATACATGAAAGGCTTTCGGGAAAACGACAATGAATCAAACCCAACAGGTGATCACAAGAATCACATCGAAATACGGCAAGAACCGATCGGCGCTGATATCGGTTCTGCAAGACGTGCATGCCGCCTACAACTACCTGCCCGAGGGTAGCCTGGATATCGTGTCGGCCCAATTGGCCGTTCCCCTCTCCACCGTGTACGGCGTCGCCACCTTTTTCAAGGCGTTCTCTTTTGCGCCCCGCGGACGGCATGTGGCCACACTGTGCACGGGAACGGCGTGTCACGTGAGAGGCGCATCCACGTTGCTTGTGGAGGCAGAGACCCGGCTGGGCATCTCTCCGGGTGAGACCACGGCCGACCAGCGCTTCACCCTGGAGACGGTAAATTGCCTGGGTTGCTGCGCGGTAGGGCCCCTACTGGTGCTCGATGGCAAATACCACGGCCAGATGACTGCGCAGCGTATCGCGGGGGTTCTCGAGGGCGGATAGAATGAGTAAGAAGGCGTATTCGAGCATCGAGGATTTTGAGAAGTCGGCCGCCGGCTTGTTGGAGCGACGTCGCTCTACCCGGGACCGTCCCTCTATTATAGTGGCGGGCGGGACGTGCGGGATGGCCCGCGGAGCGGGAAACATCGCCGAGGCTTTCAGACAGCAGATCGCAAGACGCAAGCTCGCGCGCAAAGTCCTGTTCCGTGAGACCGGTTGCCACGGATTTTGTCAGGCCGAGCCCCTGGTAGTCATCGATCCCGAGGGGATTCTGTATTGCGGAGTGGGCCCCGACGATGTGACGGAGATACTCGATGAAACGGTCGAAAACAAGCGGATCATCGATAGGCTGGTTTTTAAGAATTCGCATGACGGGCGAAGCTTTCCATTGGAGCGTGAGGTGCCGTTTTACCGGAGGCAACAGCGCCAGATACTCTCGCAGAACCGGCTCGTGGATCCGAGGAGCATCGAGGACTACGTCGCCATCGGCGGTTACGGCGCCCTGGCACGGGCTCTACAAAGGGACCCCAAGCACGTCATTGCTGAGGTCAAGGCGGCCGGGTTGCGCGGCCGGGGCGGAGCGGGCTTCTTGACCGGAAAAAAATGGGAGTTTTGTCGGGACGCCACCGGTGGTCCCAAGTATGTCATTTGTAATGCCGACGAAGGCGATCCCGGCGCCTATATGGACCGTAGTGTGCTCGAGGGAAACCCCCACAGTGTGCTAGAGGGCATGCTGATCGGTGCCTACGCGATGGGTGCCCAAGAAGGGGTCGTGTACATTCGCATGGAGTACCCGCTAGCCATCCAGAATGTGGGCATCGCCCTGGAGCAGGCACGGGAGCTGGGGTTCATCGGGCGCAACGTCTTGGGTACGGGTTTTGATTTCGACCTGAGCATTACCCGCGGCGCGGGTGCGTTTGTGTGTGGGGAGGAAACCGCTCTGATCGCTTCCGTCGAGGGACGGCGCGGTATGCCCCGTACTCGTCCGCCGTATCCAGCCCACAGCGGTTTGTGGGGTCAACCCACCAACATCAACAACGTCGAAACCTGGGCCAACGTACCGATCATCATCCGCCACGGGGCGGACCGTTACGCAGAGGTGGGTACCCAGACCAGCAAAGGGACCAAGATCTTCTCGCTGGTCGGCAAGATCAACAACACGGGTCTGGTCGAAATCCCCATGGGCACAACCCTCAGGGAAATCGTCGAGGACATCGGAGGCGGTATTCCGGACGGCAAAGAGTTCAAGGCGGTGCAGACAGGAGGTCCGTCCGGCGGGTGCATTCCAGCAGGACACCTCGACCTTCACGTCGATTACGAAGGACTCGCGGAAGCCGGGTCCATGATGGGCTCCGGCGGTATGATCGTAATGGATGAAAACACCTGTATGGTGGATGTCGCCCATTATTTCTTGAGCTTCACACAGGGCGAATCGTGCGGCAAGTGTACTCCCTGCCGTATTGGGACCCGCCAGATGGCGCAAATCCTGGCCAGGATCAAACGGGGCGAGGGTACGCCGGAGGATCTATCAAAGCTCGAAGAACTGGCGGAAACGATCAAAGAGACCTCGCTATGCGGTCTAGGTCACACGGCCCCCAACCCGGTGCTCACCACGCTTCGGTATTTCCGCGACGAGTACGAGGCCCACATCTATGAGAAACGATGCCCGGCGCTGAGCTGCGTCGACTTGATCTTCTTCGAGATTACTTACGAATGCGTCGGTTGCGGTATTTGCATACCGGCGTGTACGACCGGAGCAATAACAGGAGAGCACAAACGAGTGCACGCGATCGACCAGGAAAAGTGTCTACGTTGTGGTACCTGTTTCGACGTTTGCCCACCGAAAGTGGCGGCGGTTGTCAAAGGCTCACCGGCCAAGGTGGCGGTATCATGATCGCACTGAGTGTAGATGGCCATAGGGTCGTGGTGGATGAGGAAACATCCATACTGGATGCCGCCCGGCGCGCCGGTGTCTACGTGCCGACCCTCTGCGACCAACCGGACTTGACCCCATACGGTGGCTGCCGCTTATGCCTGGTTGAGATAAAGGGAACTCGCGGCTTCCATGCGTCGTGCACCACTCCGGTGCGAGAGGGGATCGTCGTTGAGACCAACGGCCACAAGATACAGAAGCTACGCAGGAATCTGGTGGAGATGCTGCTCAGCGAACATCCCAGTGCCTGCCTGGTGTGTGGCGACCGCTTCCTGTGCTGGGAGCACCACGAATGCACGCGACGGGCTGAGGTCACGACCGGCTGCAACTTCTGTCCCAAGGGCGACACCTGTGAACTCAAGCGGGTTGCGAACCACGTGTTTGCAGAGAACGGCCCTCAAATCAATCTCCCCTCTATTTATAAGAACATACCGGTCGACCGGCGCGACCCGTTCATCGACCGTGATGACAACCTTTGTATCCTGTGCGGGCGCTGCATCAGGGCGTGCGAGACATACGGACTAACCTACACGCTGGATTTCGCACGCCCTGATGCAGCGCCC
>JAOTUR010000125.1 GCA_029863805.1 Candidatus Krumholzibacteriia bacterium
GACCGAGGTGTCGCTCTCCTCTCGCGTCAACGACACAGCATGGACTTTACGCGGTGTTTTGCTCAGGAGATGACCGAGGTGTCGCTCTCCTCTCGCGTCAACGACACAGCATGGACTTTACGCGGTGTTTTGCTCAGGAGATGACCGAGGTGTCGCTCTCCTCTCGCGTCAACGACACAGCATGGACTTTACGCGGTGTTTTGCTCAGGAGATGACCGAGGTGTCGCTCTCCTCTCGCGTCAACGACACAGCATGGACTTTACGCGGTGCATTTGCTCGGAAGTCGAGCGACACCTCGGTCATCTCCTGAGGACAGAAGTCGAGCGACAACACGATTAGCTCCGGAGCCAGGGACAGACAGCCATGTCAGAAAACCGATTCAAATCCGTAGCAAAGCCGACTGATATCCCCGCCGTCGAAAGCGAGATCATCCACTTCTGGGATCGCACGAGGGCCTTCGAGCGCAGTGTCGAGGGCCGAGAGGGCAGTGAACGATTTGTGTTTTACGAAGGGCCGCCAACCGCCAACGGCAAGCCCGGCGTTCATCACGTGATCGCGCGACTGTGCAAGGACATCGTCTGCCGTTACAAGACCATGCGAGGGTACCAGGTCATCCGTAAAGGCGGATGGGACACCCACGGGCTGCCCGTCGAAATTGAGGTCGAGAAAGAACTGGGTTTTACGAATAAAGATGACATCGAGGCCTATGGTATAGCCAAATTCAACGACAAGTGCCGCGAGAGCGTTTTTAAGTATGAAAAAGACTGGGTCAAGTTTACAAAACGTATCGGCTACTGGCTCGATATGGACCACCCGTACGTCACTTATAAGAACGAATACATCGAGTCGATTTGGTGGATTCTAAAAGAGTTCTGGTCAAAGGGCCTGCTCTACGAGGGGCACAAGATCGTCCCCTACTGCCCTCGCTGCGAAACGTCGCTCAGCAGCCATGAGGTGAGCCTGGGTTACCAAGAGGTATCGGATCCGTCGATCTTCATAAAGTTCAAAGCCGCCGACAGCGACGATCGTTATCTGGTGTGGACCACGACGCCGTGGACGCTGACTTCGAACTCGGGGCTGGCAGTCGGTCCGGGTCACGACTACGTGCGCGTGGATCACGGCGGTGAAAAGCTCATCCTGGCCGAGGCGCTCCTGGGTGTGCTCGATGGTGACTATGAGGTGCTGGATCGATACAAAGGCGAGGACTTGATCGGCAGGCGCTACCAGCCCCTGTTTGATTTCTTCAAGAACGAGGAGAATGCCTTTGTGGTTCTTGGGGGCGATTTCGTGAGCCTGGAGGACGGAACCGGCATCGTCCACATTGCGCCGGCTTTTGGCGAAGACGACTACAAGCTTCATGTCAAAGAGGGAATACCGATCATCCAGCCGGTCACGTCGCGTGGAACCTTTACCGATGAGATCAAGCCCTGGGCGGGACAATGGATAAAAGACGCCGACCCGCTGATTATCAAGACCTTGAAAAAGGAGGGCAAACTCTACAAGAGCGCCACATACACGCACTCCTACCCGTTTTGCTGGCGTTGTGACACACCGCTCATCTACTACGCCAGGCGATCGTGGTACGTCAAAACCACCGCGTTCAAAGATCAGATGATCGCGGCCAACCAGAAGATCAACTGGGTTCCTCGGGAAGTTGGCGATTACCGTTTTGGCAACTGGCTGGAGAACAACGTCGATTGGGCGCTGAGCCGAGAGCGCTACTGGGGCACGCCGCTCAACATATGGGTGTGCGGCGCGTGCGAGAGCAAGCACGCCGTGGGCAGCATCAAAGAGCTTCGCGAGTGGGGAGAGAACATCCCGGACGACGACCGGCTCGACCTTCACCGTCCGCAAGTCGACGAGTATGTGCTGAAGTGTCCGGACTGCACAGGCCAAATGCACCGGGTCAGTGAAGTCATCGACGCGTGGTTTGATTCGGGAAGTATGCCCTTTGCCCAGTATCACTACCCTTTTGACCAGAACCAGATGTTCGAGCACCAATTTCCCGCCGACTACATCTGTGAGGGCATCGACCAGTCGCGAGGATGGTTCTATTCGCTCCTCGCCATTTCCACCTTCTTGAAAGGTGAGAGCCCGTATCGCAGCTGCGTGGTGACCGAGCTGATCCTCGACAAGACCGGGCAGAAAATGTCCAAGACCCGGGGCAACGTAATCGAACCCTGGGATGTTTTGAATAAAGAGGGTGCCGATGCGCTTCGTTGGTACCTCATTGCCAGCAGTCCGCCATGGCTGCCGACACGCTTTGACCGCAAGGGGGTCGTGGAGTCGTCGCAGAAGCTTCTCGGTACGATACGTAATGTCTACTCGTTCTTTGCCATGTACGCGTCGCTCGACGATTTTCGCCTCACCAATGATGCGGGCGAACTCACGACACTGGACCGATGGGTTTTGTCTCGCTACCACACGATTGCTGCCGAGGTTCGTCGGCACATGGATGCCTACGAGATGACACGTGCCGCACGTGCGGTGCAGTCGTTCGTTCTCGAGGAGCTGAGCAACTGGTATGTCCGCCGGTCCCGACGCAGGTTCTGGAAGGGCGAGAGGGGCCCGGACAAGAACGCGGCCTACCAGACGTTGTATACGGTGCTCAGCGGAACCGTGCGTCTTCTCGCGCCCCTCGTCCCCTTCGTCAGCGAGGAAATCTATCGGGCGCTTGGCGCCGCCTTTGAGGCCCATGACCGCGATGACAACAGCGTTCACCTCGAGGATTTCCCCGAGAGCGACCCGTCGATCATCGATACCAACCTGGAGAGGCTGATGGATACAGCGCTCCGCGTCTCGGCGCTGGGCCGTACCGTTCGTAACGAGTCGGGGGTCAAGATCCGTCAACCGCTGGGCGAGATGCTGATTCACGACACCGGCCGTCGCTGTCGGGAGCTACAGGCGCACGATGAGATTAGAGGGATTGTTCTGGATGAGCTGCACGTCAAAAGACTCGATGTGATCGATGATTTGCAGGAGTACGTGAGCCTTAAGGCCGTTCCCCTTTACCCAGCTCTGGGAAAGCGCTTTGGCAAGAACGTTCCCGACGTGGTCGAGCGTATAAATGAGCTTTCCGCGGGGTCGCTGCAGTCGTTTTTGCAGACCGGCGAACTCAGGATCGAGGCCAGCATGGGCCAGATACAGCTTGGCAGGGAGGAGGTGTCGGTTCGGGTTGAGGGCAAGAACCCATACGGTGCGTGGAGCGAACAGGGTATCACCGTCGCGGTCAACCTCGAGATCGACGATGGGCTACGCATGGAGGGGATCGCCAGGGAGATCGTTAACCGCCTGCAGAACCTGAGGAAAAAAGCTGGTTATCAGGTAAGCGATCGTATCGAGATTTGCTACGACGGTGCGGTGGTGGTCGATGAGGTGTTTTCGAGTCAGGGGGATTTTGTTCGCAGCGAGACCCTGGCGCTGTCTTCGAAGAGGGACAATCCCGGATGGGGCGAGTGTGCCGAGCTGGAAGTGGACGGCAAGCCCATTCGCCTCTTCATCCGCAGAGAATCTAATTGACAAGGTATATGCCCCCTTGTATGTTATTGTCGCTTTTGGAGAAACGTAGGCGTCGACAAAGGACCGAGATACCGCATGAACAAGAAAGACCTCGCACGTTTCAAGAAACTCATTGAAACCGAAAGAAAGCGCGTTGTTTCCCAGCTGGACTCCATCGAGGAGGCAATTTCCGATCGTACGGCAAACCAGGCCAGCGGCGCCCAAGGCTATTCGAATCATATGGCCGACATCGGGAGTGACGCGATGGAACAGGAGCAAGCTTTTCTGCATGCCAGCCAGGGTAGCGACTACCTCAGACAACTCGACGATGCGCTCAAGCGCATCCAAGACGGCACATACGGAGTCTGCGAAGATTGCGGTGGCAAGATACCGGTAAAGCGCCTGGAAGCATATCTGGCTGCCGAGCTTTGCATCACCTGCAAGTCCCGACAGGAGAAACTCCAGAGGAGCTAGAGTGGGGTTTCTTCTACCAGCGCTGATTGTCCTCACATTCGATCAAATCACAAAGCAGTTCTTCTGGCATCTGGCAAAGAACTTCGATGTCATAGATGGTTTTTTTCGTATCACTCTGGTGAAGAACTCAGGCGCGGCCTTTGGCATGCTGCAAGGCGGGCGCGTATTTCTCATCATATCGAGTGTGATCGCCTCGATCGTGATCGTGTTCCTCGCTGAGCGCATGGAGAGGGAGACCCTGGCCAGGCGGGTTTATCTGGGCATGATTCTGGGCGGCGCGCTGGGCAACTTGGTCGACAGGATCTACCCGGGCGAGGTCATCGATTTTATCGACATGGGGATCGGTAGCTACCGGTGGCCCGTATACAATCTTGCGGATTCCGCCGTAACCATCGGTGGTATCCTGCTCATCCTCAGTTTTTCCCGCGCACGTGGTGCCAAAGAAGAATAACGACGTCGAGACGTTCGTTGTGGAAGCCGACGAGGAAGGTGTCCGGCTCGACGTGTTTTGTGCCTCGAAGTACGGTTCCGTATCAAGAAATCAAATTCAGAAAATCAACAGGGATGGTTGCATCGAAGTGAACGGTGTCGTTCGACCGCATCACTACGCCTTGCGTGGTGGTGACCGGGTCAAGATCATGCGCCCGCAGGAGACGCAAACGGTCAGTCCGGTGGCGCAAGACATCCCCCTGAGGGTTGTTTACGAGGACGAGGACTTGCTAGTGATCAACAAGCACGCGGGTATCGTCGTTCATCCCGCCCACGGCCATCGTGAGGGTACGGTGGTGAACGCGGTCCTGGGTAGAAATACCCGGCTTGCTCAATTGGGTGGTGTGGACCGTCCGGGCGTTGTTCACCGACTGGACAAGGACACATCGGGGCTGCTGGTCATGGCCAAGAGTGAGGCCGCCTATCGTGGTCTCAGTCAACAAATCAAAGCTCGCCGCTTCGCAAAAACGTATCATGCCATCGTATGGGGTCGTTTCGGGGTGAGGGAACAAAGGATTGACGCCCCGATCTCTCGTCATCCCGTGCATCGCCAAAAGATGGCTGTGGTCGCGAGGGGAGGGCGCGAAGCGATCACAGAGGTGTTCGTGGTAGACACGTATGAGTATTTCGACTATATTCGTGTGGCTACGGTAACGGGCAGAACGCACCAGATCCGCGTACATTTGGCGCATGTAGCTCACCCCATTCTTGGTGACGCGGTCTACGGCGGACGGAAGAGCAGACGCTGGTCGTCGAGCCCACGGATTCGGAGCCGCATGATGCGACTGCTCAAAGTAATGCCCCGGCAGGCGCTCAACGCATCTAGACTCTTGTTCGAACATCCCGTAACCGGCCGATGGATGAGTTTTAGGACGGCGCTTCCCGAGGATATGCGTATAGTCTTGGAAATGCTACACGGCGAGGATTAATAAGGAGGGCGAAAATTGAAGGTCAGTCGACGTGACATAGACGCTGCGGTGGTTTTGGATGTGAAAGGCCAGTTAACGGGCGGGCCGGAAGCGGAAACGTTCAGGGACCTCTTCAAAGCTATAGTCGACGAGGGCCACAAGAACGTTATTGTCAACCTCAAGGACGTCGATTGGATATCAAGCACCGGTATCGGCATCATGATCCGTGGTTACAAGACCGTCCGTGAAGCTGGCGGACACTTTATACTCGTGCGCGTCGGGGAAAGAACACAGCAGATATTCAACGTTCTTCGGATGCACGACATATTCCAGATTCTCGCGACCGAGGAGCAGGCGGTCGAGTTTCTGGCCAATCCGGCGAGCTAGGGAGCCGGCACTACTATCGAAATTGGCTAACCTGTTTTTCTCAATCATCTTGCGGTATGTGATAATATTCGGGTTGTGATGAGCACCGGCAGGAGTCACAATCTTCGAGCGGATGGGAGCCAAGGCCACTGTGGGTGGTTCGCCGAGGCGAAGGGGGGCCACCGTCGTGGCACCCGGGCTGGTGCATATATTAAGGAGGCGAGACATTGAAGATCCAGCAGAAAGAGCTCTACGGAGCAGTCATACTAGAGTTGAACGGTAAGTTGACCGGCGGGCCCGAGGCGGAGACGTTTCGGAATGTTTTTAAGGCGCTGCTGGAAGAGGGCAAGAAGAATATTATCGTCAATCTAAAGAAAGTTGATTGGATAAACAGTACAGGGTTGGGAATCCTCATCAGTGGCTACACGTCCGTTCGCAAGGCCGGTGGCGATCTGGTCCTGTGCAACGTAGGCGACAGGATCGACAGTATTCTTTATGTGACCAAACTCAATCTTCTCTTCCAGTCCTTCGACAGTGAAGATGCGGCAGCGGAGCATCTCAGGAAAGAGCAGGAGTGACCCGCGCGATCAGGTGTGTCGATGGGTAGCCGCCGTGAAAAGATGGAGATGATAATCCCCAGCGATTTCAAGTACCTGGGGGCCGTGGACGCCGCCGTTCAGGATCTGGCCAGAGAACTGTCCTGTGCCCAGCGGTGGATCAACGACTTTAGCGCGGCGCTTATCGAGGCATGCTCGAACGCGATCGAGCACGGCAATAAGCTTTCAAAAAACAAGATGGTTCGAGTCGTCGTTAACCTGAACGGCCAGCAGATCGTCGCGCGGGTCCACGACGAGGGCGACGGCTTCGACTACAAGAAATACCTCTCCGAAACCTCCCCACCGGATCCCCTCAGCGAGCGCGGTCGCGGCATATTGATCATGAAAGCGTTCACAGACCGGTTAAAGTACAGCGCCCGCCCGGAGGGCGGTACCTGTCTAGAATTGGTCAAGAACTGCGATGCTGAGGCGGTTCCAAAAGCGGCTGCGGAATAGCGGGTTGGACCCTGGCGGCGCGTTGCATCAGGCCAGTGAGGTCCTCGGAGCCACGGGAACTTTCGTGCCGCTCGACACGTAATACTCTAGAACCACCCACACTACTCTTGTCCCCTGGAGTCAGCTCGACATGAGTGTGTCGTATACGCTGCTACTTTCGGTATTTTATCTTGCCGGCGGTGTGTTCATCTTTTTGCTGGGCCTGACGATTCTGCGAACGGGCAGTGGCAGCACTCCAACGCGGGCGACGGCGCTCATATTGTTCTTCGCGGGCGTTGGTCCGATTCTGACCGCCACCAGCATCATCCTACAGAGTACGTTGAGGCAAGACGCCGTTGTATATCGACCCATGGTGGAGAATTTTGAGTACCTTTGGGAATTCTACTTCCCGTCTCTGCTCCTTTTCTCTCTGACCTACCCGCGCGAACATAAGATCTTGCCGAATTTGGCAATCGTTGGTCTCATTCTATTTGCTCCGTACATCGTACACCTCGTTACCATAATGGCGGGGAACAGTTTTCCAAAGACGTTCACGGATCTTTCCAAGAGTCTGCCCCTGGCGAGCGAGGTGTCGCTGGGTGAACGAACCATCTCGCTGCGTGGCATCAGCAACATTTTCTCCGCGATTTTTGCCACACTAGTAAAACTGCACAAGGAGCTGTTCTTGCTCGTCAACATTGTCTATGCAACGGTCGCACTCTTCTTGTTGTCCAGGAGTAGGAAGCTGCACATGAACCCGCGGATCACCGACCAACTGAGAACCGTTGTTGCGGGCATCACGGTGAGTATCATCGGCTATACGCTCGCCAAGATTGTGAATCTCCTTCCCGGAGGGCTGGCCTCGCAGGATGTCAGCCTGGCACTGGTCAATTTATCTCTGGTCGCCGGTGGCGGGTCGGTTGCTTATGCTGTTATCAAACAACAATTTCTTGGTATCAAGTATGTGGCACGTAAGAGCGTTCTTTATGGTGGTGCGGCACTTTTGTTTGCCGTCGTCTATCTCACTGTCGTAAAGCCGGTGAGCGACTTTTTTGGTCAGTACAGCGTGGTGAGCAAGGAAGCTTTTGAAACCGGGTTTATCATTCTCACCATCATCGCCTTCCAACCGATTCTCTTCCGTATAGAAGAGGTTCTCGAGCAGGTGTTGCTCAAGGGCAGAGACGATTTGCAAGCGAAGTTCACGGAGTTGGGAAGTGACATTTCCAACATGGTGACGGAAGAAGAACTCGAGAATCGTCTGCAAAAAGGTTTTCGCGACATCCTCGATGCCAGCCGCACGGAACTACACTTCGATGGCGGCGACCCCAGGTTTCAGAGTCTGGTGCCGGTGCTGGAACGAATCGGCGAGCCGATAACACGCGAGGAGCTGATTAGGCTTGGCGAGAAAGGTAGGCTGGCCGGCCACGTAGACACACGGGATACCCGGAGGAACAGAGCGCTATCCAAGAAGAGGTCAAAAGAGGGTCTGGAGATCGCGAAGGCGTTGGTCGCCGAGGACGAAGTGCTGGTGCCGATCCTAAAGGACAAGAAGTTCATCGGCTACGTGTCGCTGGGGGAGAAGACGTATGGGTTGCGTTACAGTACCGAGGAGCTTGCTCTGCTTTCGGTGATCGCGAACCAGATCACCGTGGCGCTCGATAACATCAGGCTGCTGCGGGAGAATGTGGATAAGAAGGTCATCGAAGAGGAGCTGGAAATCGCCCGTCGCATTCAATCGCAACTCCTGCCAGCGAGAGCGCCTGTTATAAGTGGGTATCAGCTGAGCGCTTCGACCATTCCCAGCCGCTATGTCGGCGGTGATTTCTATGACTTCGAGGTGGTTGATGACCAACACCTGGTGGTTGTGGTGGCCGATGTATCGGGGAAGGGAATCCCGGCGTCGCTACTGATGGCCACGCTGCATGCCGCCGTAAACTCGAACCAGGATGCGAGAAGAAAGCCCGCTGCCATGTTGCAGCGAATCAACACGCTCTTATACCACAGGACATCAGCCGAGGAGTTTGCTACCGTCTTTTATGGCGCCGTGAATCTCATGACCGGCGAAATAACTTACGCGAATGCGGGTCATGAGTTTCCCTACATTGTCACCCATGGCGGCTTGCAGCGGTTGGCTGACAGCGGCATTGTTCTCGGCTGCCTGCCCGACTTCGAGTACGAAGAGAAGACCTGCTGGTTACCGGCGGGTGGGGCGCTGGTTCTGTTCACTGACGGTGTCACCGATGCGGCAACCACATCGGGCGAGAGTTTTGGCGAGGCGAGATTGCAGCAGGTGCTGGAGTGCGACGGCGCCAGAGAGTCGGCAGAACTGTGCAGCGCCATCCTCGATAAGGTGAGGGCCTTTTCTCACCAGGGAGACTACCAGGACGATCTCACGCTCGTTGTCCTCAAGCGGGAATAATGCGCCCGAGTAACATGCGAATCCTTGCCATAGATCCTGGAGACCGCCGAATCGGGCTGGCCATCAGCGATGAATTGGGGATAACGGCCCAGGGTCTTGATACCTTTGACAAACGTGGCGCAAAGGATTTCTTTGGCCATGTGGCGAAGCTCATCGCAGATTTCGAGGTTAGGGAAATTGTCGTTGGTGATCCGATTCATCTCTCCGGCAAACCGAGTGAATCCAGCGACAAGGCTCGGGCCCTGGCCAAAGAATTGCAACGTCGCTTCGATGTCGAGGTGACGCTTTGGGATGAGCGCTTATCGAGCGAGGAAGCCAAGCGTGTGCTGAGGGGATCCAGGCCTAAAAAAGGAACGGTGGACAGATTGGCGGCGATAATCATCCTGCAAACTTATCTCGACTTCAAGGGACGGCGCTCGTGAAACGCCGTGTCGTCGTGGCGTTCCTGGCGATGGTAGCGCTGGCGCTGGTTTTGGGCGCCGGCTTTCTGACCTACGCCCTCAGCCAGCGTCCCGCCGCCGGCGAACCCATTCTGTTCGCCGTGCGCAACGGCGAAGCGTTCTCGAGCGTCAAGGATCGTTTGGCCGCGGCCGGAATGATCCGATATCCACGCGCCATCGCCTTGTATGCCGTAATAAAGCGGTACGATCGTCGGGTGCGGGCCGGTACCTATCGCCTGACACCGGGCGAACGGCCGCGCGACATTCTGTCCAGACTCGTCCTCGGCGACGTCTATAAGGTCGCCTTCACCATTCCCGAGGGATTCATGCACCGCGAGATCAGCGGAGTGCTGGCCGCGGAGGCCGATGTGGAT
>JAOTUR010000126.1 GCA_029863805.1 Candidatus Krumholzibacteriia bacterium
TCGGGTTAGGGTTCGAGACGGGTTCGTTTCCCGCCGCCTCCACTATCCCCGGCACGAAATCGACGTTGCCGTCAGGGCCCGTCGTCACCTGTGTCGAGCGTGGGGAAGTTCTGGAGGTCGTTGGCCTCCATATCGGGATCCTGGTCATCGTTAGGAGTCACGCCGGAGGAGGGACCTTGCAGGTCGATCCCAAGGTTGCCGTTGCTGTCTGCCGCGTTGTCGGTGATCGCATTGCCCAGGTTGGGTGTGATGCCGCCGATCAAGTTGTTCGATCCGGGACCCTCCAGATTGATTCCCAAGCGATTATGATGGATGTAGTTCTTCTCGACAACGGTTTGGCGATCCCCAGCAATAGGATCGCGGCGCAGCGCATGCTAGTCTCCCGTGTGGTTATCGGTACAGTGTGCAGTGTAATTATACCAAGGATCCTCACAGCCCGCCACCTGCGCCAGTCTCATGGGTAGATGCCTAGGTTTCTTCAGCCTTTTGGTTCGCGGCCCTGTGAAGTAAGCGAGGGGCGAGAATCAGCGTTCCGCCGTACAAACCGAGAGAAAGAAACAGGCCCGCGGCACCGCCGGCTGCAATATCTTCTAGCACGAGCTTGAACGCTCCGAGGACCAGGATCGTGTAAACCAGCCAGGCCAAATTACGAAAACGTGTCCGGTGGCTGCACCAGGCCAGGAGGGTAGCGGACAACGCGAGTGCGCCCGTCCGTGTGCAGGCAAGAACACGACGGTATGTTTCTGAGTCTTCGCCTTGTGGGCTCAACTGGGCGACCAAGGAAACGAGCAAGCCGCCCAAAGCAAGAACGGTCACGAACAGAAACACATCGACCGAACGGCGCCCAAGATGCATGTCGATCGATCGGCCCTGCGGCCTGGGAAACCATGGGTAAAGGGCCGTGATAATGAGGGCAAACAGAAGGGGCACGCTCATCCACTCATCAAAACGCACGGATGGACCGGCAAACCCACGCACGGTGCTCACAAGTAAACCCGAACGAACAATCGCGGCGATCAGATATGCTGTTCCATGCAGGAAAAGTATGCGGCTGGATATCCCGTTGGCTAAAGCCCCGGCAACCAGTGCGATCGCCGTGAACGCGATGGCTGTCGTGGCGGGCTGGAACGAGATCTCACACCCCATGATCACCATGGCCAAAGCGAGCAGTGTGTAGAACAGGAAGTTTCGGCGGTTCGGGTCGCGGCGAGGTAGAAGGCCGTACGCGGCAGTGTAGAAGGCGATGGATAGTATAAGGCAGACAATGCCGAGGGGAAGCATCGAATGCTCGCTGGCATCGATGACCATCGCGGCTCCTCCCAGACCTATCAGCACCACTACCAGCGTTTGTCCGATTTCGAGCGGAGTAATGGTTCGTTTTCGTTTGAACACACGAAAGCAATAACTCCCGAAATACAGGGCAATAAGGCCGAACAATAGAAACAGAACCTCCCACAGGGGCGCCTGCTGCTCGACGGAAGCCCGTTTGCTCGCCATGACGTAATCCATTACCATGAGTGCCAGTCCGAAGTTCGCGGCACCCGCCATCACGGTGGCAAGAACGTGCCAGTGTCGTAGATATCCGAGCCACAACGTGACAAAGCCGAGGAGGAGCAAGGAGATTAGGAACGGCGTCATCGCCTCGGTTTTGACCGCAAGCACAAAAGCCAGAGGGGCCGCAGGCAGCGTGATGATCCAAGCCAGTGACCGTAGTTTTCGCCGCCCAGCGACAGCGAGTCCGAGAATTATAAAGGCGGCTAGATGGATCGCACTCAACATGGGCGTAAGGTAATGCAACTTCGTTGTTGCCTCGACGAGGAGTGGGAAAGCGATAAAGGCACCCGTGACGCCATGAAAAACGGCGCTGTACCGCTGGCCGTGGCCCGCCTTGATGTCAGCCATTGCGATCCACACAAGCGCATAGATAACTCCGATCACGCTTCCCATCTTGTGCGGCAGGAACCCTGACTGAGTAAGCCAGCGCAACAGGAATGCACCTCCCAGCACCACCAGACTGCGGCCCACAAAGGAAATAATGGTCGTGGCATGGACTCGTTTTCTCGTTGTGGATGGTGCTGCAGGTCGTCGATCTTCAATTGGACTCGACGCTGCGGGAGGATCAGGTGCTTCATCCGCTCCCGAGAACACTTTGTCCTCCACACGCTGAAGGCGCTTCGTAAGTTCCTCGATTCTTTTCTCAAGACGCTCTAGACCGTCAGTCATCGTTTCACCGATCCGAATACAATGGTGCTCGATACCTCGTTAGGTCTTGTGATCGGATGATTGTCGCCACAAAGATGTCCTTCACCGATCCGATTACGATTCATTGAAAAGTGTACAATAGCGAACCCATCTTTTCCAACGCGGTAAAACAGTCGGCGCTGACCCACAAGGGGACAAGCAGCGGCGTGGTAACTCAATAGTCTTCATGCCGTAGAAATTGAAGTCGTGCGCCATCAGAGGGTTAGAGTTACCGGGTCAAAAAGGGTTCGATTCCCGCCGCCTCCACCACTATCTCGTTTCTCGTCATTGGCCTCGGACTTGTTCGAGGCGCACGCCAAGCACGCACCTGGAAAGGCGCCCCGGGTGGTTTGAGATCGCCGCGGGCCTCGACCGGCGAATGAGAGATGGAATTAAGCGATACGCTGGTGTTATGGTAAGTTGAAGATTTGGTTTATATTCATTATAAATCGCTGCTAAACTCGATGGCGTTCGGGTTCGCGCGAGGCAAAAAGGCGAGACATCGAGCGCGAAGAACGATGCCGGTGGATGGGATGGGTTGTGCGCCGGGCACGAAGTCGGTCGGTGACGCTTTGCAGAGACACTGCCGCAGCCGCGGCGGTGGTGATGAATCCCTTTATCGTGGAGAAGAAGATCAATGGAGTGGCTTACCGGCATTGACGGTATATACCGGGACATTGCCGTTGTCGCGGCCGAAATCGCGCTCCTCGTGGTCGTGTTCATCGTCCTCAACGGCATCATCCGCGCGATCTTTGGCCGGCTCGAATATATACCCGCTCTCAAAAAACACAAGGACCGCGCCCAGATCATACGCCGGCGGCTCAAGAGGATGCTGGTGGTGCTGTGCCTCGTCCTGTCCGCCGGGGCCGTCGCCATCAACGGTTACCTGGTCTATCAGAAAAAGGACGTGTTCGAGCATACGCGGGGCTGGATTGCCCGCCTGCCCGAGGGTTTCTGGATACGCCTCGGCGTCGACGCCGCAAAGGTCATGGGCATCGCCATTGCGGCGGCCATCATCGTCCGCGTGATCCGGCGCGTGCTCACGAGCCTCATGAAACGGGCAAAGGCGTGGGAACAGGTGAGGGCAAACGACGAAAGCATCGAAGCGTTCTTCGACGCGCTCATCCGGATTTCGAAAAACAGCATCTGGCTGCTCGTCCTCATCCTCGCGGCGGGCGTGCTGTCCCTGCCCTCGGTTGTTTCCCGCTATCTCCTCATCATCTTGAAGATTTACCTCATCATTTCGCTCGGGATGCTGATCGTGAGCGCTGTCATGGCCATCGTCCAAAGCCTCGCCGCACTTCGCGAGAAGTACAAGCACCGGGAAAACTTTCTCGCCTGGTACGATCAGCTCAGCGGACTCATCCCGCTGCTCACCAGATGCCTCGAATACATCATCTACGTGACGGTGGCCTCGCTGGTGGTGCTGCAGGTGGATTTCATCGCGCAGTTCGCGGTGTACGGACCGCGCATCGTACAGATCATCGGCATATTCTTTCTGGCCAGGGTGGTGGTTGAGATCGCTAACCTGGTGATCGCGCGATGGACGAGAACGGGGGAGGAGCAGACGGCTGCGGCAGTGCAGCAGCGGCGCACGATCGCTCCCGCATTGAACAGTCTACTGAGGTACGTTATCTACTTCGTTGCGTTCGTGTTGGTGCTCAGAGCGATCCGTCTGGACCCGACGCCAATCCTCGCCGGTGCGGGGATCATCGGTCTGGTCGTCGGCCTCGGGGCGCAATCCTTGATTAACGACTTTCTGTCCGGCTTTTTCATTCTGTCCGAACAGTTGTTTATGGTCGGCGACTATATCGAAACGGGCTCGTCGCGGGGCGTTGTCGAGGCCATCGAGATTCGGACGACCCGCATTCGTGATCCAAACGGACAGCTGCATATTCTACGCAACGGACAGATCGGCGAAATCGTCAACTTTTCGAAGGAGTACACCTTTGCGGTGGTCGAAGTGGGGGTCGCCTACGACTCGAATCTCGAGGACGTCTATCGAGTGCTGGGGGAGACAGGCGAGCGGCTCAAAGCGCAGACCGGCGACGTGCTCGAGCCCACCCGGGTCCAAGGGCTGAAGAACTTCGGGGAATCCGACCTGGTGATCCGGACGCTCACCAAGGTCAGGCCGGGAACGCACCGGCAGGTGGCGCGCCAGATGCGCAAGTTGATCAAGGAAGCCTTCGATCGCGAGGGTATCGAGATTCCGTTCGCGCGGCGCGTGCTCATTTTCGACCGCGAAAAAAACAAAGACGGCGGTCAATCAATAGAGGGTGTTTAGCGCCGGGCCGCACGAAGTCTTCGCCGCAGACCTCTCGTGGGGATTGCCCGTACCAACAGAATGAACCGTCTCCCTTCCCCCAGCCCGCGTCTGATGCGCTCTTGGTTGCGCCCGCAGCTCTGGATGCCCCCTTTTTTATGGGGTCCACCGGTACATGTCCGCGACACCGTGGCACGCGTCGCGGCCGCTCTGCTCATCGTGTCTATCAGCGTGGTGGTGTACTTGAGCGCCACGGGTCCCCGCCTTCATGAGCTTCCAGATCAGGAAGCGCTTATCGACGTGTTTTTCAGGATCGTCTTCGTTCCCATCATGGTTCTGTTGGTTGCCTGGTATATTGCTTCTCTCAAACTCGTTCCGGCCCGGGCGAGCGAGTACGTGTTTTTGAACAGCCTACCTCTCTCGAGAAGTAGCATGCATCGGCTGTTCCTTATTTCAGGGATGTGCCGCTTTCCATGGGTTCCATTCTGTATGTCGGTACTGCTGTGGGCGCTGGCGGTGGTTGCGCCGGCTTCTTTTCTGATCCGCTTGAACGTGCTTGCGTTAGCAGTGTATGCGCTATTGCAGACTGCCGGTATCACGCTGCATCTGGTCGTATCTCTAAAGCGAGCCGGCGGGACATCTACAAGTTTTCCGGCTAAGAACAGTCCGCTGATTCAACTGGGTGTGGTCATGGCGTACGCGGCGCTGCCGGTGATTTGGATCCTTTATCCGGGCCAGATCTCTGGCGGATCTTTCTGGCTCGTCGTCGGTGCGTGTGGACTAATCGCCATTACACTCTTCGCTGTTTCAAAGCATGTTTTCGAGAGTTGGCGCGGGACAAATGTAATTCTGCGATCGATAGATATGCGCGACGGTAGCCCGAGGATGGGCTATAAGGCTTGGGCGCGAGTATTGAGCGTTGCACTCGTGCCCCTCAAATCGAATCCACTGCTAATAAGGAATCTGGTCAGATCCAGCCGTGAGGCGTCGTTGGGTTCTCGATTTATACTCGGGTTGTTCTTTGTTGCGATATCTTTTCTGATCGCGATGAACAACGAATCGATTCAAGACGCGGCCACGATATTATCGGGGATGTTTTATTTGTACGCGTTCTTCGTGGTGATGAAGGACATGGACCGGCTGGGGGCAGACGAGGAGCTGCCAGCGTTGATATACTCCATGCCAGTGACCAAGGGGCAGTTGTATCTGTCAGTCTTTGTCCCCATGATCGTTTGGTTGGCCACGATTGCGCTCGTGCAGGCCATTCTAGTGGTTCTCGCAGGCGGTGGAGTGGCGTTGGCCGCACGGTTCGTATTGATGTCGATTTTGATCTCGCTGGTCTTTTGCGTGATCGGCGTGAGCTCTGCCGTCGGCGGCTACCCAAATCGGACGGATGCGCTGAAACGTTTTCTGAGCGGGATGTTTTCCCTGGCCGTGTTAATCGTTATTCTCTACAAATACAGGCTGGTCGTGATGGTCGCGGTTGTGTTCCTGTCACTATTGTCACTGCTGAGAAGTCGGCTGTACAGAACCTGAGGTGCGGACTTAACGCCGTTCATGACAATGAATAGAGCAGACAAACCACTCATGAGCATTGAGGACATCGCGGTGTCGTACGGCAACAGCCCGGTCATTAGTGGTCTATCGACTGTTATCGAGGAGGGCACGCTGGTCGGATTGATCGGCCCCAACGGTGCCGGCAAGACAACATTGATGTTGTCGGCCGCGGGGCAGTTCAGGCCGGTCCGTGGACACGTTTACTTCGAGGGAAGCGACGTATATGAGCACAATCGAGACTTCAAAGAAAAAGTCGGATACGTTCACGAAGATCCCTTCTTTTACCCTTACCTCACGGCTGAAGATTTTCTACGTTTCGTTGTGGGTGTCAAGAGCGTGCCGAAGGGCGATATAGACGGTCAGATACACTCTCTCTTGAAGTTGGTGGATCTCTGGGCGGAGCGGGGAAAGGTAACATCGGCTCTGTCTATGGGAATGCGAAAGAAGCTTGCGATAGCCGCTGCAATGGTAGGAAGGCCGCGGATCTTGTTCCTCGACGAGGCGCTCAACGGTATCGATATCGAAAGCACTTATCGGATTAAACGTTCGCTCCGGGATTTTGCCGCTGCGGGCGGCGCCGTTATCCTCTCCACCCACACGTTGGAGGTCGTGGAGAAGCTATGTGATCGCTACCTGCTGTTGAAGAAAGGTCGAGTCATCGCTGATTTACGAGCCGGTGAAGTCACGGGCCAACGTGGCGTTGGGGAGGGAGGAAGCTTGGAGCGGTACGTCATCCGAATGCTGTCAGACCCGGACGACGTTGATTTACAGTGAGTCAGTCTCGTTTTCGTGCTCGCGGCGTCGCTATCTATCGGCTTACGCCGGAGCTTCCCCTTTTGCTCGGTTCCGGCTGCCGTCGCCCCTCAAAAACGGCGAGGCACTTTGCCGATAGTGATGTCGCCGGCGTCCTCCGCGCCCTCGGTGACTCGCACCAGCGCATCCAGGGGCACGTTCTCCGTACGCTGAGTGATACCGCTCGTGGGCCAGTACACTTCGACGGCGAGAATCCGTTCCGCTTTCCCCAGGCCAATGGTTTTGCGCAGGGGATTCGCGCCGAAGCTTCCCCCAGTATTCACGTGGCGATAGACGGTTCGGCGTCCCCCCGGACCCTCGGCGTCGACACGGATCCTCGCGCCGATCGCCGATCGGTTCGAACGCGTGCCGATACAATGAACCGTCACCTGCCGGTTGCCGAATCCGGGATTCTCGAACACGGCGTCGCGGAAACGATCGCCGATGTACGCCCCGCCCATCTGTTCGAACAGGTCGATGTCGCCGTCGCCGTCGATGTCCGCGAACGCCACCCCGTGTCCTTTCTGCAGGAGACCAACTCCGCCCGCCATCGTGACATCGACGAACCGTTGGCCCTGCTGATTCATTAACAGGAGATTCGGCATGAGTGAGGCGTAATCGGGGTCGCCGGTGCCGAGGTAGATGTCGAGGAAGCCGTCGCCGTCGAGGTCCCCAAAGTTCGCTCCCATTGGCAACATCGGCATCATCAGCCCGGCTTCTCCCGCGACGTTGGTGAACCCGCCTTTACCGTCCCCCCGGTAGAGGCAGGCCGGCTCCGATGTCGGCTGCTGGCCGAGGTAATGGCGCGCAACCTGAGCCGTGCGGCCGTCGTAGGTTGACACAAAGATGTCCAGGTTGCCGTCGTTGTTGTAGTCCCAGAACCACGTGGGAAAACTAATGAGTGGGAGTGTTACCCCCAGATCCGGCGCGACGTCGACAAATGTCCCGTCGCCCTGGTTCCTGTACAGACGATTCTCCTGGAAGAAATTAGAGATGAAGAGGTCGGGGTCACCGTCGTTGTCGTAGTCACCCCAGCACACGGACTTGGTAAACCGGTTGTTGAGGACTCCCGCCCGCGCGGCCACATCTTTAAACGTGCCGTCGCCTTGGTTCTGGAATAACTGGGCGGATGCGAGAGACTCTTTCAGAGTCTCGTTGCCGATGAACAGATCGAGATCACCGTCGCCGTCGTAGTCGGCCCAATCGGCCGTCTGCGTAGGGTAGTGAACCTCGCCCAGGCCGGCGTCAAAGGTGACGTCGGTAAACGTTCCGTCCCCGTTGTTTCGAACCAGCGAATTGGGATGACGTCCATCTTCGCCCAGCCACGCTCCGCGCAGCACAACAAAGTCCAGGTCCCCATCGTTGTCATAGTCGGCCGGCACCAGGTTCAGGCCGCCGACAATACCTTTGAGCCCCATTCCCGCCGATCGATCGGTATATTTTCCACTGGAATCCCGGGTGAAAAGCTTTAGCGCACCGCGGGGCTCCCACGTCGAGTTCAGGATGTCGGGCTCGCCGTCACCGGTCAGGTCATCAATGATCACGCCCCCGGAGCAGTTGAAGCGGGCGAGACCCAGGTCCTGCGCCACATTCATCAGTCGGGGGAAGTCCACCACGCTGTTGAAGCGCGCTCGAGGAATGAGATGCTCGGCCGGCACTTTATCCGGGTATTCGTCCAGCGTCATGAAGGCGACGTTCATCAGCCAGCGAGCGGTCAGGTGCATATCGTTGTCCGCCGGGAGCATGCGCGTCACTTCCTTGAACAGGCGAATCGCGCCTCGCGAGCCGGTTGGGTCTTTGTGAATGCCGCCACCACGGATGGGCATGATGCAACTGTCCGGCGTGAAGTGGTTGCAGCAGTTTTCCGTTTCACCCAGGCGCATATAGGCCACACCCAGGCGAAACAGAATGTCCGCCGCCTGCAACCGGTTGATTTGCCCGCGCGCCCGCGGCAGCAACCGACTGGCCTCGGTGAGAACGCGGATGCTCTCAGTCTCGTTGCCGGCACGCAACTCGGCCATACCGGAGTGCCGCAGCAGCCACAGTCTCTGCTTCACGGGCGCGTCCGTGGGCAGGTTCTTGATGGCCGCGCGCAGTCTCCTCGCCCGCCCGTCACCCTGGTATGAATTCTCGTCGGGAGAGCGCACGGCGAGGTCTTCTAGGACGGCGACCATGCGCTGATGTCCCGCCGGTTGATCGAGGCCGACGGTAGGGGTTGATTCATCGGACGGCGGTGGAGCCTTGTCATCAGCGCAACCGAAGATCGCCATGAGACCGGCGGTCAGCAGAAGCGCAACGGTAACGGAACAATTGGATCGCGACATGAGAACTCGTTGTTGAGGTTGATAGTGTCTGCGGACCCGCTTCGCGTCCTTATCCTAGCACAACCCGAATGGATGTTTGAAAAGGCACCTGCCGGCAGCGCCCCAACGTTTGGACTCACCCATCGTGCGTCATCACAAGTTAAAAGTCTACGCTTAACTAGGATTCGATTCCCGCCGCCTCCATTGAGATGTTATTCGGCAATTCGTTTCTTCGGTCGCGAGTTTTCGTTGTCCATATCCGACATAATGAGCCACCGGCCATCGGCGTTCTTGAGAAGTGTAAGCGTAAACTTGCCGACATCCGGTTGTCCTTCGTATCGTGTGTAGGCACCGATAATGTAACCCACCGGGCCCTCGGTCGCGTAGGCGAGGGCGCGTAGCGACAACGGTCCGCCTTTTCCCGTGTAGTGTTCCTTGATTGCGGCCCGGCCCCTGACCGGAGGGCGACTACCCGACAGAACGAACCCGTCTTCGGCAAACAACAACGCGAGCGCAGCTGCGTCCTTGTTGCCCCACGCCATCTCGTAATCGGTGAGGACGCGCGCGAGGGCGGCGGGAAGCTCGACACTGGGCATTGGCTCGGATGCCGGTTGCTGCGCAGCCACTGCGCACGTCATGAGCACGGCAAGAATCAAACAACTGCTGGCAATCCTCATGTGGCGTCGTCCTGGCATTGCATCCTCCTTTTGGATCATGCGCGTATTGGTTCCGCCAGCTCGAGCAGGGCTCGTCGGAGCTTGCGGTGAGCGTCGAACAGGTGCAAGTAATTCGACTCCCAACGCCCACCCTTGGACCGAGCTACCTCGACCAAGGC
>JAOTUR010000399.1 GCA_029863805.1 Candidatus Krumholzibacteriia bacterium
GAACCCGCGCACCTCGAGTTCGTTCTCACGTATCCGACCCGACCAAACATCCTCGAGGGTGGGACGGACGATATCTCGCGGGTCGATAAAATCGGGGTTGACAGCAATCGTCGCCGAAAAACCGTAGCGATTCAGAAGCGGTACCACATAGGTCCAATTGTCCACGTACCCGTCGTCAAACGTCAGGACAATGCTCCGCTCCGGCAAAGGGGACTTGTGGGCCACCGAATCGTAAAGTTGCTGGAGGTTAATGGTTTGAAAGCGCCGCTTCTCCAGCCACTTTAAGTGATCTTCAAAGATATCGACCGGTGTTGTCAACTCGGCCGCCCCCCAGTCGCCCAGGCGTCGACCGACGCTATGGTACATGAGCACGGGCACCGCGTTACGATCGCTCATGCCGTCATACCTCCCAAGACTACCGCTGGCACACGACTGCGCGTCGCCGGCTCCGTCCAACGAGGCGATGTATACGCCAGGCAAACATCAATCCACCAAGCATGCGCAGTCACTCCTGAGACTCTCCTGGTCGTTTATCCCTGTCGCGGTCAGAGTGGTTGGTCACAAACGCCACCTTGCCAGATTTTGTCCTCGTCAGCTCATTTACGCGCTCGAAGTCGATTCGCATTTCCATTCCCAGACGGCCACGCAGCTTCTCCGCAACCGGATCGCTAAGTGCCGGCGTGAGGTTCACCGTTGAGATGAGCTTTAACAAAATATGATCCCGCGCACGTTGTACGACCTGGAACCCCTCGATCCACTGAAATTGTCGAGCAACATAACTGACGAAGAGCGCAGAGAGCTTTTCGCCGTTGGGCAGGTAAAGGACGTCCTGCGTTCGCCCCTCAACACTTCTTAGAACAGGGAAAGGCAGCCCGCAAGCACATCGGCGACTTTCCGGCTCCATGACGGCCACATCACCCAAAGCGTAGCGAACAAAGGGTGTGGCTGCATTGCGTAGATCAGTGACCAGCACCCTGCCCGGTTCACCGGGTTCCACCGGCATGCCCCGCTCATCAACGATCTCGACAAAGAGATTATCGCTGGCCAGGTGATATCCCGAGTGTTGACGGCATTCCATACCGATAAAACCGAACTCCCGCGTTCCGTACGACAACGATACCTCACCGCCCAGATTCTCTTCGAGCAACTCTCGCTGCCCTGGTTGCAGACCCTCCGCCGCGGGCACGATGACTTTTGCCTTCCAAGTGAGCTTTTGAGGATGCGCCCTGACAAACCGAGCCAGTTCAACCAGGTAACTCGAATAGCCCACAATGGTCTCGGGCTGCTGTGCATTGATCATTCGACAACAGAGCGACTTGCGATCGTCGTCAAACTTTTGGTAGGCATCAAACACTTTTCTCTGCCACAAAAAAAACTGCACACGCTCCTTGAGGCGCTTCTGCAAACCCGGCTTTGTTGTTGGCAGCCCCCAGATGTGAAAAGCCTTTCGTCCCAATGGCGCACCCGCCCATGCGTACCCTCTGCTCGTTACCGCCATCCGCCACTCGTAACTCGGTCTCGAAATATAGAATCTTACCGGGGTCGCGGTCGAGCCTCCCGTGGAGTGGATCCAAGAGCCAGTGATCGGTGGTGCAGTCAGTCCCGCAAACAAGCGGTTCTGGTCGGTTTTTGTCCACAGCGGGAGGTCGCGCGGGTCAATCGCAGCGTCGGGTTTCGGAGACGCACCCAGATGAGTTTCTACCTTTTTCGCATACTCGGGAAAACGGCGCATACAGTCGAAAACATGGTGCAGAAAAAGCCGCGCCGCTTCCCTTTTTAGGTCGTCCGGCGAACGTTTGAGATTGTCGTTCACTTGCCTCCAAATCGTATGGCGTTTGTATCCCCTGAGCTCGCCGTAAACGTTCCCGGCCAGGCCGCCAATCTTGTAACGAAAGTCCACGCTTCTTCCTTACCGCAAAGAATGATCTTGTGTGCCGTTACCGACGACGAGGCTCACCCCAGGCGCTCCGCATTCAAGGCGCATGGTCCACACCGTCGCGTACGCTACTCACGCTCGGTCACACCATCATAAGAAACAACTTGAAAAGAATAAGGCCGCCCACCGCAAAGAGCAGGCCACGGAAGAGGTCACCCTTTTCGAATAATTGGTATCTCTCCTGACCATTGTCAACAAAGATGTTGGTTGCAGCCACGGACAGACCGACAAACATCATCAACCCAAATGCGTAGGTTGTAGACAGGAAGATCGCTGCAAATACGAAC
>JAOTUR010000127.1 GCA_029863805.1 Candidatus Krumholzibacteriia bacterium
GTCGCAAACGGCGGGTAGTCCGTAGAGTATTTCTTCGCGACTATAGAAGACAAACCGGCAAAAAACGCGCTGGCCAGGACGGCCAGCACACCGTAGACGCTTTCTCGACCTCCTAACGAGACGCTGTCCGAGAATATGACATAAACGCCCACCGCCCCCATCAGGATACCGGCCGTTTTCCAGGGTGACAGGGGGTCACCAAGGAACAACCGTGCCAACACAGTGACCATAAGGGGCATGGTTGCAAAAACGACCGCCGTCAGCCCGGCGGTAAGGTGCTGTTCTGCCCAGTAAACCAGTCCGTAGGGAACTGCCATGTGAAATATGCCCAGGTAAGATGCGAGGAGAAAGAAAGCGCGCGAACGGGGCAACGCGATCCGTTGTTGAAGCAGGATCACGAGAATCACCAAGGCCGCCAGCAGGAAGCGCAAGCCGGCGGTGGTGAGCGGGGGGGCGTCTCCCAGGCCAACCTTGATCATCAGCCAGGTCGAGCCCCATATCAGACAAAGGACACTGTAAACAGTAATCTTAGCGCCCGCACTCATTTCTCACCATGCCCCCCCCCGGAGCCTCTAGATTAACTTTTCCCGTGGACGGCTTAGCCGGTTTGCAGCCGGCGCATCGCAGAGCACCGGCAGCACGCGAGGGCGCACCGTGATTGTCAATCGCTCGGGGCTGCAATCGACGGTTTCCCCGTCGACGTGCATGGGAAATTCCGGGTCGGTTTCGATCTCGAGTGACGCCGCCCTGACAATGCGTACTTCGGGTCGCTTGACGTGGCTGCCTCGAAGCGATAGCGGTAGCAGACGAAGCACCCGCAACCAGTTCATGGCGTCGACCAGGCAAACGTCCACCAGACCGTCGTCCGGCACCGCGTTGGGCGTCAGATAAAAGGCGCCACCCGTCCTGTTGCCATTACCTATGCTGACCAGCAGTTTTTCGCCCTCGATGCGCACGCCGTCCGGGGTCGATATCTTGAAACGGGGACAGGCGAGTGACGAAAGGGTCTTGAACACGGCTACCAGGTAGAGAAGAGAGCCCCTGATTCGCTTTATTTCCCGGCTGCGTCTGTTAACCAGACCTTCGAATCCCATCCCGACACAGTTGACGCAAAACTGATCACCGAGATCGAGCACATCGACACGAGCCCCTTGACCGTTCTTGAGGATCGCAGCCAGCTCCTTTATGTTTTTGGGACACCGAAAGAGGCTCGCATAGTCATTGCCCGTTCCCGCAGGAAAGATCACGATGGGAATCGGGTTCGGCATCAGGCCATTGACCACCTCGTGTACGGTGCCGTCGCCGCCGACGATTCCAATGACGTCGGCGCTTTTTGATAGCTCTCTGGCCAAACGACTGCCGTCCCCCGGCCCACGCGTGGGCTCGATGGAAATGTCGCAATGCAGAGAGGAGGAATCCTCGTGCAAGGCGTTGATCAGTGATTGGGCGCGACCCCGCCCGGCACGGGGGTTTGCGATAATGGCGACCTTCAAACAGAGCCGTCCTGAGTTGAGGTCCATGCAGCCGTAAAGCGGAATTGTGTTGAGAATAGGCCATAGATTTTGCCTCGTACAGTTCTTTCTGACACCGTTGTACGCTTGTCATTTCTTGACGCGCCTGGCGCTCAACTCTATAATTCTCAGCTGTCTGATAAGGGCTGGTTGGTGATTCCACAAGAGCGGCGTTGACACTTTTTTTGCGGGTATGGCTATGAAGCGGTCCATGATAATGATAGTTGTGGGCGCTCTGATGTGGCCGGCGATCGCGTCGGCGCAGTGGACGTACTTCGAGAACAACTCCGATATCCGTGCGCTCTATCAGAAAGGGGAGACACTGTGGATCGGCACCAATGGTGGAGTGGTTCTTCTCGATTTGCTGAGCGATGAGTTCGTCGGCAAGATCACCGCGGCGGATTCTCTGCCGGGCAATTCGGTGCGTGTGATCCAAGGACGCGGCCGAGACGTCTACGTCGGCACCGACGATGGTTTGTCCATTCTCACCGGTGGCAAGGTTACCGTTTACGCGAGATCGCGCAACTATGTCTTCTCGGACATCCGTAGCATCAGCTTCGGTACAAGCGGCGAAACATACCTCGGAACCTACGGCCACGGCGTCGTGGTGATGAAACCGCGCAGTAGCCGCGGCAAACGGCTCGAACGGATCACACGTCAGGATTCTCTGCTCGACAACAAGGTCTTCGCGGTGTCGGAGATCGCCACTGGCAGGGTGTACTTCGCCACATCGCTGGGCTTATGCGCGTACCGCGACAGTGCTTGGGTTGGCTTTCAAGCCGGCGCCGGGCTACCGAGGGGTGAGGTAAAGCAGCTGATCGAAGTGGGAGGGGACCGGTTCTACCTTCTCATTGCAGGACGGGGTGTGTACCGGTTCAACCACAGCCGCGCGGTTCGCATCCGGCCGCCAGACGCTTTTGAGGGCGAGGACGTAGGTGCCATTGCGCTGGGTCGCAACGGCGCGCTGTGGGTGGCAGGCCGATTTGGAGGTATCGCTCGCTATCGAAACGGAGCGTGGACGGTATACGGCGAGGATGACCACGCTGTGATGCAGGCGAGGTGGAGGTGCGCGTACGCGGCCCCTGGGGGCACGGTGTTCTTTGGCTCGGCGGACGGGCTGATTGTGGCGGTCGAAGACGGCAAGACAAGAAAGATCTCCGTACCGTCGACCCTTCCTTCGGGTCACGTCGGTCGGATTTGCGAGGGTGCCGATGGCCGCACTTATGTGATAAACGAACGGGATCTTCTGTCATCGAGCGGCGATGCCGACGATTTCACGCCGGAAATGGGTGTGGGTCGGGTTCTTGCGGTTGCCACCTCACCCGATGGTGTGCCGTGGGCGAGTACGCGCCAGGGGATTCTGCACAAGGAAGGAGACGGTTGGACGATCATCACGGTGGATATAGAACCCAGAACACCTCTGTTCGTCTCGCTTGCATTTGATGATGCGGGCCATCTTTGGGCGGGCACCAGTGCGGGCGAGGTTTATCGCTTCGATGGCGAGATTTGGGTGCGGTATGCGGATCGGCACCAGCTGTCGTCGGGTCCGATATTCGCCCTGCTCGTCGACCGCAGTCAGACCCTATGGGCTCTATCCAGGAGCGGTGGCGCTCACCGATACGAGGGTTTCAAATGGCAGCATTACCCGATCGCAAGGTTCGATTCACTGCACATCCAGAGCGGCGCGCTGGACGCGACCGGTAAACCAGTGGTCGTCACCGAGCGAGCTATATGGAGATTTGACAACGATAAAGGCTGGTCGCAAATTCTGGCTCGGGCTCCAAGCGAGATCGGTCGCTACCGGTCGGTATGCTTCGATAAGGCGGGGCGAATGTATCTTGGAACGACATGGGGACTGGCACTTGCCGCCGATAACGCGAACAGGTTTGTTGGCGCGCGGGACGGGTTGCGCGGAAAGGATGTCGCCGCCCTCTCCATCGACAGCAAGGGTTACTTGTGGGTAGGGTTTCGCGATGAGGGCATCGCCAGGATTTCACTGGAAAACCTATGGTAAAAAGGGTATCTTGAAGCCTGCTTCAATCTAGAGTCGCCAACCCCTACGAGGAACTCCGACACACGCACAGCAATACGAGAAGAACGAGTCGACATGCTATTCATTATCCAAATATTGATTCGGTGGCGTAGGTTTATCCTGCTGTCCGGTCTCGGAACGGCGGTGGTAATGGCGGGCATCAGCTTCTTGCTGCCAAAGTGGTATACTGCATCCAGTTCGGTATTCCCTCCGGAACCCAACCAGTTTGGGATGGCTGGAAACGCGCCGCTCGTACAAGCCCTGCAGTTGCCTGTATTGGGTCCCAACGCTCTTGGGGTCACGCCCGCCACCATCTATGTCGATATTCTGCAAAGCCGACGCGTAGGGGAACGCATACTTGACGAGTTTGACCTCAAGGAAGTCTACGGGGTCGAACTTACCGGCGCGGCCTTGGCAGAGCTGCAGGTCCACACTACCTGTACGGTTCTAGACAACGGTCTTCTGACCCTCACGTTCGAGGACCGCGACCGTGAGCGATCGGCAGCGATTGCCAACCGTTATATCGAACTGCTCGATGAATTTAACCGGGAAACCAATATTACACGAGCTTCGAAAACGAGGCAGTTTGTCGAAAAGCAGATCGAACTTCACGCTGCTGAACTCCGCGAAGCTGAGGAAGAGCTCAAGAGGTTTGGGGAAGAGCACGAGGCGCTTGAACTGGGACGACAGGTGTCATCGGTCATCGACGTGGTTTCCTCGTTGACGGCGGATGCCATCGCGCTGGAGGTGGATCTGGAGATCTTGCGTCAATATACTTCAAAGAGTTCTCAAGAATATGTTCGTAAGAAGAAAAGGTACGACGAGATCCTCAAACAGCTTCTTAAATTCAAAGTCAAGTCGGCCAGAGACGACAGCGATTTCTTACGTTCGTATTTCCCCACGTTCGACGAGATCCCGGAAGTCAGTCTTGAGATGGCCAGACGGCTACGGCGGGTCAAGGTCGAGGAGAAAGTCCACGCTCTGTTGATAGAGGAATACGAGAGGGCAAGGATTGAAGAGGCCAGGGATACGCCGACCGTGCAGGTTCTCGATGAGGCGGACGTGCCGGAGATCAGGAGCCGGCCAAAGCGCACGGTGCTTGTTTTGGTCGCAGGCGTTGTCGGCGTTGGCTGGAGCTCGCTTCTCGTAATCTTCCTGACTGTGTGGAGAGAAGACACGCAGCGCGCTTCCGTCCTTCATTCAGTTTTGCAGCCGCTCATAAACGATATCAGAAAAATCTTCCGCAAAAAGCGCAGTTAACGATGCAGTCCGGCCGCCTCGCCGAGGTTTCACTCACCGCAAGACACCGTACGGCCTTGGTTTTCCTGGTTGTTGTCCTCGGTGTTGCGTCTCTCACATTTCAGTACCTTTTTCCCGTGGACTTGATCAGGTTCGGTGTGGTGGGGTTGATCGCGTGTGTTACTGGGCTTCTCCTGTTCGCGATGCCAAAGTACGGCTTGATGCTGGCCGTTTTCTACATTTACACCGGCATGAGTCACTATTTTCAGTTCCACGTGGCATACCCTATCGTAGTGCTGGTGGCGGCCGCGGTAGCCTTAAACGTACTACGCGGAGATAAGATAGAGCTGAGATCAGCTGGCTTCAACTGGGCCGTAGCTCTTTTTCTTATGTTGATCCTGCAATCGATGCTTTATGCCTCTGACGCTTCAAATTCCGTTTTCGAGCTTTCCAAAGTCGTGAAGTCGCTGGTTATGGTCTACCTCGTCGTTCAGTTGATTCAAACTCCGAGAGACCTACACCACTACGCCCTCGTGATTTATTTTGGAAGCCTGGGCAGTGTTTTTCTGGGGTTATTGAACTTGAAGTTAGGGTGGGTCGAGGACCAGAGCCTTCTTCCAGGCTCGGGTGGGATAAGATTTGCAGGGACTCACGGTAATCCAAACGCGTATGCTATATATTTGGCCACCGTGGTTCCGATCGGGGTTTATGCCATTCGGAAATTCCGGCGTTGGTATTCGCGGACGTTGCTCGTGCTGGGAACGATTGTCATTATAGTGGCGATATTCATGACTTTCTCGCGGGCTGCGATCTTTCCACTCGCTCTTATCGTGGTGGCGATACTAGTCCGGGATCTACGCAGTAAGTTTATTTTTGCACTGATCCTGGCTGCGGTCATGACCACGTGGGCATTGACACCGATCACGTATTGGCATCGGTTGACCACACTGAGTGATATTGTCGCGGGGCAGAGCACCGACTGGTCGCTTTTTCTGCGCCTGAAGTCGGCGCAGGTGGCGTGGGAGCTCTTCCTTGCTCATCCGTTCACCGGCGTGGGTTTTGGCAACTTCATCCTGGCCTCCGGGCCTTACTTTTTCCACCGCATGCACGTGCATAACGCCTATCTGCAGATCCTGGTGGGCCTCGGAATATTTGGTTTTATTGCGTATTTGGCCACGTTCGGATCGTCGGTGGCTCACTTTGTGACCGCGATGCGGACGAGCTGGGACGAGCAACACGAATGGATGCGACATTTAGCCTTCTATCTGATGGTCGCGTTTCTTTCAACGCTCGTGGGTCTCTTTTTTGGACCCACGGCTTTCGAATACGTCACCTGGCTTCCGGCCGCCGGGGGCCTTGCCGCGGGACGCATCGCTATCAAGTTCCGTAACGAGCAGAAAATCGGTGAAACTTAAATCCTTCCGGGGAGTAGAATTGGGCGATGGGGGGAGCGATGTGAGACTTCAGTCAACCAAGGAGGGAAGGACGAATCCGTCCGAATGGCATGACAAATAAGAGCTTAGTAATTACAAGACCGTTGGCAGTAGCGTTTTCGATCTTCACGGGGTTTGTGTTGTCCTTGCTCGTGGTACAGGCCGTCCAGGCAAAGAGCGGGCAACATGGCGATCGGAGAGTGAAAATCGAGCACAGGATGCAGGGCAAGGAGGGTGCGTTCCTCGGCGTGAAAATGCAGCAGCTGAACGACGACCTTCGTGAGGGGCTCGGCGCGAGTGTGAAACATGGTGTCGTGGTCTCCGAAGTCATCGATGGCAGCCCCGCGCAAAAAGCGGGTATCAAGGAGGGCGACATCATCGTCGAGTTTGCGGGTGAGAAGGTAGAATCGCCGGATGAGTTACAGAGGCTGGTTGCGGAAGCGGAAATCGGCGACGAGGTCAAAATCAAACTTATCCGCGATAAGAAGTCCAAGACATACGAGGTCTCCTTGGGCGATTGGGCCGATAACCCGACGATGGTGTGGATGGGTCCGGATGACTTTGAGGTCATGGTGCCCGATGGCGATGATGTTCAAGCGTTGCTTGGCCGCCTGCAGCCAAGGCGCCTCGGTGTACGAGTGTCTGACGTGAACAAGGATCTGGGCTCCTACTTTGGCGTCAAAGAAGGCCAAGGGGTACTGGTGCTGGAAGTCGAGGGCCAGACAACCGCCGAGGACATGGGTGTGAAGGCAGGTGACGTGATCGTAAGAATCGAAGGCGAAGAGGTTCGTTCGGTAAGCGACATTCACGAGACGATGTCGGAGCTTGACGCGGGTGACGAGGTCAACGTGACCGTGGTGCGCAAGAAGAAGGATGTCAAACTCAAGGGAGAAGTCAAGGACTCTGCAGACACGTGGCTCCACAGCTTGAGGGGGCATGCGCCGCGCATGAGATCGTTTTCGGTCCCGGAGATGCACTTCGACCGGGACGATTTAAGAGAAGAGCTGGACGAGCTTCGTAAGGAGATCGAGGAGCTCAAGAAAGAACTCAAGAAATCCTAATGGTCGTGCTAGCCTACTACGCCAGGCAAGTCAGCCGTAGAGAAGGAGCGCAGAGTCTGCGCTCCTTTTTTTCTTTGGCAAACCCGGCCTGTGCAACCGACCCCCAACGGTGATATGCTGGGCTGCCAGCAGGGGGGGAAGGTGGGCGCGTGAGCGGCGGTTGCTTCGGTTCTCATCAAAGTGATGGCTTAGTCGAGTAAGGCCTCGGCGGCGAACTGCAATCATTTGCGATTGAGGCGCTCTGACCATGACACGACACGATAAAGACGCCCGGCGGGTGCTGCTGGTGTCCCCGTTTCCTCCGCCTTCGGGTGGAATCGCCACGTGGACCAAGATCGTCATGGAAAAAGGTCTGCCCAACGGTTTTGTGCCAATCTTGGTCGACACACGACTGACCGGCACCCATCATGCTTCGAGCTTATTACGGTCCACTCATCAGTTTATGCGAACAGTGAGGATACTGTTTTCCTTGGCCGGTGCGACGATAAGACGTCGCCCCAGACTCGTACACCTGAATTGCAGTTTGTCCCCCAATGGTATATTTCGCGATTTGTTGTGCGGTCTGATTGACTAAAATAGGTGCGAAGCCATGGTTGACCCAGTACCACGGCCATGTACCGGACTATATAAAGAGATGCAGATTCAAGAAGCTGGGTACGTTGGCCCTCAAGTCTTTATGGAGAGTGTCGAATGCGAATGTGGCGCTGAATGCGGCGCGGTGGCAGCGAAACTCACGGATATCTATGAAGTCCTTTTGCAATGATCGATCAGGCGTGACAGTATGTGGTAGCTGTGTGCATGGCCAGTGTCGGTAGCGGTCTACCAGTCGCTTATAAACAGCGCGGCAGCACTGGAAAATGGATTTTCAAAAAGGCGATGGAAGACTATCTCCCCGACGACGTCATTTATAGACCCAAGACCGGTTTTGGCGCGCCCTTGAGAAAGTGGATTCAGCAAGACCTGGGGAGTCTGCTCGACGATGTCCTGTCTGAGCGATCTGTGAAGAATCGGGGTATATTTGATCATCGCGAAGTCTCACAGCTGATCCAAAAAAACAGGTCGGGCGCTATTGACGGGGCATACACGATTTTTGCACTTGTGTGCATAGAACTTTGGTGCAGGCGGTTTGTGGATAGCCCTTGATGGGCGCCTCATCCCCTGAGACTACGAGGCCGCGATGCAGATAATGTGGTTCTCTGAGATCAAGTGGGATTATCTCAGAACCCGAAAGCAGCAAATCATAAGTCGGAAACCCGCCGACGTCCAGATCCTTTACCTCGAGCCATACGTGAGAGGGAGGCGCAATCTGTTCCGCCTGCGCACCGAGGGTGATGTCTTCTGCGCGACGATTCCGTTTATCAAGTCCGCACCCACGTTTCTGTGGCGCACGGTGTTGGATCGTCGGTCGGCCAGACGCGCCGTCGATTTTGTGGCGAGGGCCAGAATCAAGAGCATTGTAAAGGATCTGCGTTTCGATCTGCCGGAGGTGGGGCTCGTCATATCGAATATCTATGCTGCCGATATCGCGCTCAGTCTGCCCAGAAAATTTCTGCTTTACGACTGCAACGACGACCACGCCTCGTTTCCCGGCATGCGTGCGTGGACGGAGACCTATTTCTCCAAGACATCGCGAAATGCTGATGCAGTGTTTGCGTCTTCGCAAGCGCTCCTCACAAGAGTTGCCTCGATACGCGGTAATAGAGATGATTGCAGTTATTTGGGAAACGGTGTGGATTTTTCTCATTTTGAGACTGCTAATGACCGGGGCGTACACGACAAGCCGCGCTTCGGTTACATAGGTGCGCTGGCTCCGTGGCTGGATTTTGCGGCCGTCGATGCGCTAGCCCGGCGCCATCCCGAGTGGGAGGTTGTCCTGGTGGGTCCGATTCTGCAAGGCGTGGAGGATCAGGTGTTGAAGCTCACTTCCTTGCCAAACGTATTTCATCTCGCTGCAGTCTCCTACGACAGGTTGCCGGACATTCTCAAGCAATTCAGCGTGGGTCTCATCCCGTTCCGCTGCAATCAACTCACGCGGGGTGTCAATCCCAACAAGCTCTATGAGTATCTCGCGGCTGGTCTGCCTGTGGTGTCCACGCGCTTCTCCGAAGAAGTGCAGAATTATCCGGACCTGGTCAAGGCCGTTGACGCGGGAGAGGACTTTGTGGCGGCCTGTGAGCAAACGATCGTTGGGCTGAGCGATGGTGCAACCGCCCAGGACATGCGGGAGAAGGCCAGACAAACTGCTAAGAAGAACGACTGGAATTTGATCGCGGAGATTTTTTGGAAAAGGGTGTCCCACATGATGAGTTAAAAGTGAGATACTATGCGCGCAGGAAAGGAGAGTTACCATGTCTGAGGAAGTTGGTGCGGCGGGTTCCGAAGGTTTTCTATCCAGATTCATCTGGACCATATCTTCTCCACAGAGACTTTTTGCGGATATCGCCGATGGAGCTCATTGGTGGCAGCCCTGGGTGTGGGTGTCCCTGATAAATATGGTCATAGCGTATATCAGCGTACCCATTCAGATACAACTGATCCGGCTGAATCCGCGGGGTGTCCCTGACGAGCAGTTGCAGCAGACGCTCGAAGCTATGGAAAAGTTTGGCTTTCTCGGGGTGATCTCG
>JAOTUR010000128.1 GCA_029863805.1 Candidatus Krumholzibacteriia bacterium
CACCGAGCACCGCGGCCAGACCCTGGAACGCCGTGCGCACAATATTATTCTCGGGCTGTTGGGCAGTGAGCGAGACGCCCGCGGTCTGGGTGTGAAAACGCATCAACCACGATCGGGGATTCTTGGCTCCATATTTTTCCTTCATATGGCGTGCCCAGATGCGCCGTGCCGCCCGGAACTTGCAAACCTCCTCGAAGAAATCGAGGTGAGAGTTGAAAAAGAAGGACAGTCGTGGCGCAAACTCATCGACATCGAGCCCCGCTTTGATGCCGGCCTCGACATAGGCGAATCCGTCCGCGAGGGTAAAAGCCAGCTCCTGAACCGCGGTCGATCCCGCCTCCCGGATGTGATAGCCGCTGATGCTGATCGTATTCCATTTGGGCATGTGGCGCGCGCAAAACTCCATCTTGTCCGTTATCAGCCTCATAGACGGCTCGGGTGGAAAGATAAAGCTCTTCTGGGCGATATACTCCTTGAGGATATCGTTCTGCGTGGTGCCGGCAAGTCTCTCTATGGGTACGCCCTGATTGGTGGCGTTTGCCACATACAGTGCAAAGATGATGATGGCAGGTCCGTTTATGGTCATCGAGGTCGTGATGTCGCCGAGATCGATACCGTTGAAGAGCACCTCCATATCGCGCAGCGAATCGATCGCCACCCCGCATTTGCCAACCTCGCCCAGCGAACGTGAGTGATCGGAATCGTAACCGTAAAGCGTCGGCAGGTCGAACGCAACCGACAGCCCCGTTTGACCACGCTTTAGCAGGTAATGAAAACGCTCGTTGGTGTCCTGGGCCGACCCAAACCCTGCGAAGAGACGCATGGTCCACAATCGGCCCCGATACAAACTTGGGTGTATACCTCGTGTATACGGGTATTCCCCCGGAAAACCGATGTCGTCGAAGAAGTCGACGTTATCGATGTCGTCCGGTGTGTATAGTATATTAACCGGCTCGGAAGACACCGTGGTGAAGTCAACATCACGCGTGGGGCTATCCTGAATCTTCTCCAGGTATTCTTTTTTCTTCCCCTGCAACGAAGCCTTGAGTTTCGGATTCATCGGGTTCCCCTTAGTGATTCAACGCGGCTGTGCGGCAATGATCTCGTTAGCCGCCTGATACGGTGATTTCTGGCCCGAAACCACTTCCTCGAGCAGGTCTTCCAGCATCCGTTTGGTGTGGTCTCTCTTCCAAAAAAGCTCTTTCGTCTTTTCGTCAACCACCGTGGTTATTCTATTCTGCAGAGACTCAATTCTCTTCTGCTCGAAACGCCCCCCGTCGCTCAAGTACGCCCGGTGACGTTCAATGGCTTCCATCAGTTCGTCGACCCCCTCACCCTTGACGGCAACCGTATTCACCACCGGTGGCAACCACTCACGCGACGACCCCGTGAGTTCGAGCATTGATCTCAAGTCGTCGGCGTAGCGCTGAGCGTGTGCCCGATCCGCTTTGTTGACTACAAAAATGTCTCCGATCTCCATCAGGCCCGACTTGAGGCTTTGCACATCGTCACCAGCGTCGGGTGTAAGCACGACCGCCGTCGTGTGACCACTATACCGAATTCTGTACTCGAGCTGTCCGATGCCTATGGTTTCCAGAAAGATGATGTCCCTGCCAAACGCGTCGAGTACATCGGCCAACTCGTTCGCGCAAGCGCTCAGCCCGGTCTCGCTACCCCTGCTCGCAATACTTCTGATAAAGACACCCTCGTCGCCGGTGCTATCTTGCATCCGCACACGATCGCCCAAGATGGCGCCACCCGAGAACGGGCTCGTGGGATCCTCCGCCACCACACCGACCGTCTGACCCCGAAGACGACAGCGGCGGGTGAGCTCGTTGACCAGCGTGCTCTTGCCGGCGCCAGTCAGACCCGTCACGCCTACGCGGTAGGCACGTCCGACCTTCGGAAATATCTCATTCAGGATGGCTTCGGCTTCTTCGCCTCCTCTCTCCACAACCGACATCAATCGGGAGACCGCAAGAATCTCGCCTCGATAGAAGCCATTGAAATACTCTGCGTGCATCCGGGCGCAACTCTCCCGATGGTGTCTTGGACCCAGCGAGGTGTAAGTTAACGCATTGAAGAATTTAGACTTGAGGACACCTCACCGGCGACCGGCAGGCGGCACCCAACACTCAAGGCGTGAACGCCCTAGCCTTTAGCAAGATATCTGATTCAAAGGGCTGGTGTCAACGCTGTTTTTCTTGGGGTGTTGACATAACATACTGTAGCAAAACAGGTTATGATCGTCACCCCGTCGAGCAACGGATCGGGTTCTTGACGGTTGGTTTAGTCGCTGAACAAGGCCTTCACCGCTCCCCAGGTGGTTTCCTCGACGGGAACGGAGCCCTGGCACACGTTATCATGGCCGGGTGTCGGAGCACATCCGTTGCCGAGGGGCGGCGTCGTCCCCGGGTAGGGATTGAGAGCATCAAAGATGAACCAATCACCTACCCCATCGGGCAGACGTCCCGTGGCGCGGTCGTCTTCGGTTTCGAAAGCGCTGTACGCGTACTGGTCCACCACAATCGTGTCTCCCCCCGCCACATCATAAAGAAACACGGCGTCACCGGCGTTGTTCAGGCTCAGGCCAAAAGCCGGGAAACCGTTGGCGGTCTCCCACGCCACCGACTCGGATCCGAACACCAGTCGCACTTCACCGGGCGCCACCGTGCCATCAAAGCCGAATCGCCAAGACGTCCCGCCGGATAAATCGCCCAAGCGATAAGACGAAATATCGATGATCGAAGTGCCAACGTTAATGATCTCGACCCATTCGTCCGACCTCGAACTGACGGCGCCATCTCCATCCCAATCGCTCGCTGGATCAGCGAGTATCTCGTTGAGACGGATTTGTGTGTCGCCTTGCGATGGGGGGAAAAGCACAAAAAGAAAGCATACAAAAACGGCAACGTTCCTCATCCACATCCTCCTCCTCACTTGCCCGACCCGTTGCCGATAGGGGTGGGTTTTGTAGCCGTACATTAACACACACGGTGGATGTCGATCAACCGCTTTCTAAGAACCGCGCCTCTTTTCCAGCGCCTCTTTCAGGAGGTCGGTCGCTTTTTGCGGATGGGCCTTACCTCGAGTCTCCTTCATAACCTGACCGACGAGAAACTTGAGCAGCTTGTCTTTGCCGGCCAGATACTTGGCCACCTCCTGCGGGTAATTATCCAGCACCGAAACGACAACGGCATCCAAGGCTCCCTCATCACTGATCTGCTTGAGTCCCTTTTTTTCAATGATGTCCTTGGCCTCGTTTCCCGTACCCGCCATGTCCCTAAACACATCCTTGGCTGTGGGCATGTTGATGCCGCCCGATTGCACCTCCGCAATCAGGGCGGCGAGTTGGCGTGGAAGTATCTTGAACTGGGATATATCGATCTTTTTATCCTTGAGCTCGCGAAGAACCTCACCCATGACCCAGTTGCTCACCGCCTTGGCATCACCCAATTCTTTCGCCGTCGCTTCGAAGTAGCCGGCGATCTCACGTGAGCTGGTCAACACTTCCGCATCATATTTCGGCAGCCCCAAGTCGCTAACAAACCTGTCCAACTTGGCATCGGGAAGCTCGGGGATCTCGGTATCTACGCGTTGTATCAGGGATTCAGGAATATCGAGCACGAGCAGGTCGGGCTCGGGGAAATACCGGTAATCGTGTGCCTCCTCCTTGGAGCGCATTATCTGTGATTCGCCTTTGACGCTATCCCACAGCAACGTATCCTGCTGGATCTTTCGACCTTCGCCCAGAAGTCGCGCCTGGCGTTCGATCTCGAACTCCAAGGCCTGCTCCACGGCCTTGAATGAATTGAGGTTCTTGACCTCCGTCTTGGTGCCGAACTTATCGCTCCCCTTCTTGCGTAGCGACACGTTGACATCGCACCGTAGGCTACCCTCTTCCATATTGCCATCGCAGATCTCCAGATAGCGCACAATGGTGCGAAGTTTCTGCATATAACTCGCCGCTTGTCTCGGGCTGCGTATGTCGGGCTCGCTGACGATCTCAATCAGCGGTACGCCTACGCGGTTCATATCTGCATAACTGTGATCATCGCCCTCTAGATGTATGAGCTTGCCGGCATCTTCTTCCAGGTGAACGCGTGTTATGCCGATTCTTTTTTCGCCGCCCTCGACATGCAGAAACCCGTTTGAGCACAGCGGGTGCTCGTACTGCGATATCTGGTAGTTCTTGGGACAATCGGGGTAGAAGTAGTTCTTTCTCGCAAACACACTCCTGCGGGCGACCGTGCAACCGGTGGCGAGCCCCATTTTCACCGCCGCCTCGACCGCCTTGACGTTGACCACCGGCAGGGCCCCGGGCAGACCGAGACAAACGGGACAGACTTGTGTGTTGGGCGCGGAACCAAACCGCGTCGAGCATCCGCAGAACATTTTGGACTTTGTCTGCAGTTGAGCATGAACCTCGAGCCCTATGATGGTTTCGAAACTAGGCAAAAGGCTTCTCCCTGAAATCAACCAGCTTCTCGACGGCTCTCGCGCCCTGCAAAAGGGTGCTCTCATCGAGAGGTCGCCCAATGAATTGGACCCCGAACGGCAGCCGATCCGCCGATAGCCCGGTGGGTATGGAAACACCGGGAAGACCCGCCAAGTTTATCGGTATGGTGAATACGTCAGACAGGTACATGAGCAATGGATCTTCAATCTTTTCACCCAGTTTGAACGCGGGGCTAGGCGCCGTGGGTAGCATCACCATGTCACACCGCTCGTGCGCCTTTGCGAAATCAGCCACGACCAGCGAGCGGACCTTTTGCGCTTGTAAATAATAGGCGTCGTAGTAGCCTGCGCTCAGAACGTAGGTACCGAGCAGTATGCGACGTTTTACTTCGTCTCCGAAACCCTCGTCGCGTGTGCGAACATACATCGCATAAATGTCGTCGTCGTTTTGCGTGCGATGGCCGTACTTGACACCGTCGAATCGGGCCAGATTCGAGCTGGCTTCTGCATTGGCAATAATGTAGTAACACGCCACCGCGTACTTGGCGTGCGGCATGGAGACGTCGACGACGCGAGCACCCTCACGCTGCACATTGGTGACCAACTTATCAAAATTGTCTTTGACGCTCTCATCCATCCCCACCTCGAGAAAATCTCTTGGAACCCCAAAGGTCAAACCCTTCAGACCGTTGTCAAGATTGGCGGCAAAATCTGGAACCGCCCCTGGCAGGCTGGTGGCGTCGTTTGCATCCTCGCCACACATCACATTGAGCATGAGCGCGGAGTCTTCTACACTCTTTGTTACGGGTCCTATCTGGTCGAGCGAGCTGGCGAATGCCACCAGTCCATAACGCGACACACGGCCATAGGTCGGCTTCATGCCAACGACACCGCAAAAGCTAGCCGGCTGTCGGATTGAACCCCCCGTGTCGCTGCCCAAACTAACAATCGCCATGTCGGCGGCGACCGCGGCGGCGGAGCCACCACTGGAGCCACCCGGTGCGTGCTCGCTACTCCAGGGATTTCGGGTGGGACCAAACGCAGAATTCTCCGTCGATGATCCCATGGCAAATTCGTCGAGGTTGGTTTTACCACCAATGATCGCGCCGTTTTTTCTGAGATTAACGACAACGGTTGCGTCATAGGGACTCTTGTAGCCGGTTAGTATTCTCGATCCACAGCTGATCGGCTTGTCCTTCACGCAGATGTTGTCCTTGATCATTACCGGCATGCCGCACAGCGGAGTCCGCCTGTAGTCGCCACTGTCGGTGAGCGATCGAGCCGTTTGCAAGAGCTCGTCCTTATCGAAATCAAGGAACACACGCAGATCCCTCTCGCGGGCCTCCACCGCGGCCACCACGTGCGAAGCCACATCGAGCGGCGAGATCTCACCGGCCTTGGCCATCGTGACCAGCTTCGCCAGACCGCATTCGTTTAGTCTCATCGGCCCCTACCTTTCAATGACCTTGGGCACTCTGAAATAACCGTCTTTTGCATCCGGTGCCTGGCTGAGAATCGCGTCGCGCTCGAGTCCCTTTCTTGGCTCGTCTGCTCGCAGCTGTGTGTGTGCCTGGTGCGTGACCGCACTGGTGGGCGAAACATCTGTCGTGTCGACTTCCTGGAGCTGCTCGACATAACCGACAATACGGTCCAGTTGTTCGGACAGGCGCTCTCGTTCCTGTGCCGTAAGCTCAATTCGAGCCAGTTTCTCCAAATGTGTGATCGTGCGTGCGTCAATTTTCATCTTTTCCCTTCCGACATAACCGTTACTCCCTCACTTCCTCCACTTCATCGGTAAATCGTAGATCAGTCTACCATCAGCCATCGAGTCCGACTATCGCTATGTCGGCCTCATGGGCGCGTAGCGCGCCACAAACTTGCGTTCGCCCCCGCGGTCAAAGATTACCGTGACTCGGAGGTTTTCGCCCGAGCCCTCGACCCTGCGCACCACACCACGCCCAAAATCGTCGTGGTGGATCCGCATGCCTACCGAGTACACGAGTTCTTCCTGCGAGTAGTCCTCAAACTCCCTCGGCGCCGCCGCTACCCGCCCCGCTGCACTCACACCACGGGCGTACCCGGTAGATTGGTCGAACTCGTTGTCCACAAAACCAAGGCTATCGCTTCGGCTGTGCCCTTCCATCATCTGGATCGATCCCACCATCAGTTCCTCCGGTATCTCGTAGAGAAAACGCGATGGCGATCCACCTTCGATGACACCCATTCGCCGACGCATGTTGGCGTAGGAACAGAAAAGCCGTCTACAGGCGCGCGTCATCCCCACATAAAAAAGACGGCGCTCTTCTTCCAGAGCCTCCTCGTTGTCCATTGAGTTGATATGAGGGAAGAGCCCATCTTCTAAACCGGCGATGATAACGCAGTCGAATTCCAGCCCCTTGGCATTGTGCAATGTCATCAGCGTAAGTTGTCCGCTCTCATCATCGAGCGCATCGACGTCGGCGACCAGCGCGATTTCCTCGAGAAAAGCTCGCAGAGAGCGATCCTCCCGGTTTTCTGTGTACACTTCGGCCGCGTTTATCAGTTCATCCACGTTCTCGATGCGAGACTCACCGTCGGGATAGTTGTCTCTCAAGTGCTCTCGATAGTTGATACCGTCAACGATCGCCTCGATCACCTGCGGGGCGTCTTTTGTTGCGGCGATACTTTCCAGTGTCGCAAACAGACGGACGAACTCACCACAACGCTTGGTCTGCGATGACCCCAGCGCAAACGCCCCGGATCGCAAGATCTGCATAATGGGAACGTTACTGAAGGCGGCGTGCTCCGATAGTTTTTCGTACGTCGTCTTGCCTAGCCCTCGTTTGGGTACGTTAATGATACGCTTGAGACTGACGTTATCAGCCGGGTTTGCCAGCAGCTTGCAGTAGGCCAGAATATCGCGCACCTCCGCGCGCTCGTAGAACCGCACCGCTCCGATAATCTGGTAGGGCAGCGACCCCAGCTTGAGCACGTCCTCCAGGGCGCGCGACTGGGCGTTGGTGCGGTACAACACGGCGATATCACGAAGCGCCACCCCTTCTCCCGCCAACTCCCTAACCGTATGAAGAACGTTATTTGCCTCAGATTCTTCGTCCATTGATACCAGCATTTCGATTTTTTCGCCGCGCTCTCCCGCCGTCCATAGTTCTTTACCCTTGCGCCCTTTGTTGTTAACAATCACATGATTGGCGGCGTCGAGAATCGTCTGTGTAGAGCGGTAATTCTGTTCGAGTCTAATCAGCTTCGTGTCGCTGTATAAGTTTTCGAAATTCAGAATGTGCTCAACCTTCGCGCCTCTCCAGCTGTAGATCGACTGATCATCATCACCCACGACAAAGAGATTGCGATGCTCCGAGGCTAGCGCTTCGATCATCGCCATCTGAATTGGATTGGTGTCCTGAAACTCATCGACCAAAATATAGCGAAAGCGGGTGGCGTAATGCCTTTTGACCTCGGGATCGATCGAAAACAGCTCAACCACTTTGGCGATGAGATCATCGAAATCGAGAGCGTTCGCCCGGCGCAAACCCCTTTCGTACTCACTGTAAAGCGATACGATTCGCTTCTCGATATTGTTGGCAGCGCGCATGGCTGCCATCTGTGGTGATATTAGCTCGTTCTTCCAGCGGCTTATCTGATCACGGACGGATGTCGGCGAACGCATCAGACGAGCTTCCAACGTGCGCTGGGAGATAGACACCTTTACCAGTTCTAGGCTGTCGGTCGCGTCGTAGATGGAGAAGTCACGAGAAACGCCGGCGCGATCACCGTGCCGCCTTAGAATTTTGACGCCGGTGGCGTGGAATGTGCCAACCCACATTCGCTCGCAGATCCCCGGATTCGCCGACTCGAGTCTTTGCTTCATCTCGCGTGCCGCCCGATTCGTAAACGTGAAGGCCAGGATACTGGTGGGTTGCGCGCGCTTTGACCGGACCAGGTAAGCGATACGCTCGGTGAGCACACGCGTCTTGCCACTACCAGCCCCAGCAATGACCAGGACCGGCCCATCGGTCGTCTGCACAGCCTCTTTCTGTTTGTCGTTCAGATCCATGTATTGTTAAACCTGGGAGTGCCGCCTATGGGTCCCTGTATCGGCCAGAACTTGCCGTACACGGCACGGCGGACGGATAGATTTGGCCCGTCCCAGGTTAACCGGAAAACTCGGAAGGATCAACAAAAGCTTGCGGTTGAGGCGGGCTAAAAACCGGGGCCGATAAAGAAATAAAACTGCGTCTGAGCAATGCTTCGCAGGTCGGTCTGCCACGCCAACTGGAAGTTCAAGAGGAAATAACCCAAGTAGAAGCTGGTACCCACACCAATGTCGGTCAGAAGGTCCTCGGTTTGAAGCCCACGTGTTTTTCTAAAAGGGGTAAAATCGCCCTTGTCCCACGCCGCCCCCGCATCGAAGAATACGCTCCCCATCATGTTCGTAAAACCCCAGCGCCCCGGCCATCCGAAGACCAGCGCGTCGAGGAAAGGAAATCGATACTCGATCTTCATCAGCGCTAACCGCGTACCGCTAAAATCGAGATAATCATAACCGCGGATCGTCGAGGGCCCACCTAGAAAGAACGTCTGTGGATCTTCGCCCTCACTCGCTGCAAAACTCAATCGAACGGCAAGCGAATTACGGTAGAAAAGCTTCTTATACTTTCGGTAGTCGATATACAGAGTCGAGCGCGAAACCCCCGAATCCTCGAAGCCGAAGCCCTTGGACAAACTGATTACGTAACGGGACCCGTCGATTGGCCAAAAGTAGCTAAAGAAAGACGCGTCGTGAACGAACGACAGCGTGGGCTCGATCAGGTTGCGTGTCGATTGGCTCCCCTCCTCCAAAAAAATTGTCCCACTCACAGGATCGGGCAGCGACTCCTCGAAGAACTGACGTTCGGACACAAAGGCCTGCAGTTCGAGATCGGCGCGGTTAAAGGTGTCGAAGGGATAGCTTATCAGGCCAAATATGCCGTAGTTTTTTTCTTTGAAAAGACGGTAGTCCCGGAATGCCTCACCCACCGTGGTAACGCGGCTGTTGAGAAAGTTGCTATACTGAAATGCGCCGATCCCGTAGTTAACCCGATTCTTGAGAAAATAATATATCCCGAAAAGATCCGAATCGGCGATATCGCGGTAGATGTTGAAAGAGAATACCGCACGGTGGTTGCCAAGCAGATCGCTCAAGGCGATGGTATTGGCGAGTCCGAATCCGAAGCCGCTCGAAAAATAGAGGCCACCACCCTGACCCACATAATCCGGGCTGAGTCTGAACTTGTAAGGGGTCACACTCGCGCCGCGAGCCGCCGGCTCGTCGCTGGACACCGGAGTCTCCACCCCCTCCACAAATTTGCCCGGCTTTAGCGGACTCTTGCCCTTTGCGTCGCCCGCCACATCCACGACCCCCATCTCCGCCGGACTCTGCGAGCGAGAAGTGATAACCAACCCC
>JAOTUR010000400.1 GCA_029863805.1 Candidatus Krumholzibacteriia bacterium
CCGCGTAACCGGGAAGCAGTATTTTCCAGCTCCCCGGTATTTTTTTTGAGGCGATTCGGTTCACATGATCGTGGATACGTGTCGTGCAATTGTTGGTCAGTGTGTTATAGAACTCGGGCAACTCATGAAGCTGGTTAGCCGCAAGCAACATTTCGACGAACAGCGATCTTATCTTGTCGGGTGAGGTGCGGATAGGATAGAGGTACACCTGGTCGTCTCGTTGTATGGCACGGGTTGCGACCAGGTCCCGCTCGTCGCCGATCACGTAGATGACCTCGAACCTCTTGAAAAGACCCGTGAGCACCGAATACGATTCGTCGCTCTCTTGCCGAGCTTCGACCGATATGGATACATAGTCGCCGTTTGCAAAACCGAAGCTGAGGAAGGGATGCGCCAGGCCTCGCCGACTGGGTCGGAAGATCGAAAGGACGAACCACAGGGACTCGATCTTCGATAGATCAAATGTCTTGTCGTAATAAGCTGGCGTGAAGGACTTGGCCGACTGATACGAGAAGTTTCTGATGCCACGTACGTGGACGAGATCCCCATCGAATTCCGCCCTCGGCAGCACCGAGTGTTCCAGCTTCCACGAACGATTGTTCAGAGGTTGCGTCGAGCTCGACTTGACAACCACGAGCACGGTGACAACGGCGACCGCAGCAAGTACGACCAACGATTTGCGGAATCGCATCGCCCTCCATGACTCTGACTCGGGTCCGCCGGCCCTTCATGAAATCACCTCAACCCGGGTCACCCGCGCGACGACAGTCGGCCGCGGAGAAGGAGGTGATGGAGCGGGGTCAGAGAGCTGGGCCTCGTTAGCCAACAAGACGCGCGTCTACTTGAGAAGAATCATCTTACGCGTACTGCTGAACTCACCCGCAGTAAGCCGGTAAAAGTACAATCCACTCGCCACGCCCTTCGCGTCCCAGGTGGACCTGTGTCTACCGCTCTCTACCACACGATCAATCAACGTGGCGACGAGCTCGCCCTTGATGTTGTAAATCGCAAGCCGCACCCGGGTATCGACTGGCAAATAGTACTCGATCCGTGTCACCGGGTTGAACGGGTTTGGATACGCCGCACTCAAGCTGACTTTTTTCGCGTCCCTGCTTGGCTCGCCCACAAACCGAATACAGCCCTGCAAAACCAGAGGTGTGCCATCCACAAGCTGTCCCGTCAGCGTGAGCGTTCGCTCCTCACCGGGTACACCCGGCGTGATGGCTGCGGCAATCTGCCGTGAGGAGAACTTGAGTGAGAGATCAAGGTAGCCGTCGGCTTCGGGCTCGTCGCCGCCGCACGTGCAACCGTCATCGGCCGGCGCGCCAAGATGTTGGACGATCGGACCGCCACCGCGAGTCAACGGAGCGACGCCTTCCAGACTGATCGTCGCGACGTCGATATCCGAGGCGTCAAAGTCCGAACCGCCGAATACCGCCACCGGCAAGACGCCGCCTTTGTCCTGCACGCTACCGACTGCAAACTCGAACAGCTTGACGTTGAATGGATTCGGACACGAACCGGGTCTGATATCCAGAACCATCGGCCGCTTCTGGAAGTACCCCACTTTAGTACACCAGCGACCGTCTTCCCCCCCTATGACGATACCGCGCTCGCAAGCGTACTCGTTGAACACCCAGAAGGTCTCTTGATCGACCGGGCACAGTGCTATACCGCTATAATCACCCCAGCGGTTGCGAGGACCACCGAACGTCCTCAAATAGTAATCGGTACCCGGCGCCAGCGGGCAGGTCTCACCGATGAAGCCCGGCGGGTCGTTGGAGAAACGAGTGGCGTAGTAGGCGCCGCAGTAAATACTCGCGTTGGACGCTGAGAATCCAATGGCCATGTTGCCCGTGTTATCGATCATAACCGACGGGAAGAAGGTATACGTCCCCGGGCCGAGGTCAGCATCGGCGCCGACATTCCCCTGGTCGGCACACACAAGCCCTGGCATCGGTACCGAGGTGTCTACCCTCCACCAGTGCGCCGTGGTCTGGCCCGCGTCAATACCCGCATTAGGGTTGATGGTCGCGCATGAGTAAAGCGATCCATTACGCCACACGGCGTTCAGCGCCCGCCGGTCGTTGACCTCGATGCGGTCGCCCCCTCCGAGCTGTGGCGCGTCGGGCAGGGGTGGAAAACCAAAGACCCCACCCACGTTTTCGATATCACCACAGATGACCAGTTGTTGCGCGAATTGC
>JAOTUR010000129.1 GCA_029863805.1 Candidatus Krumholzibacteriia bacterium
CGGCACAGGGACTGGGACCGGCACAGGAACCGGGACCGGCACAGGGACTGGGACCGGCACGGGAACCGGGACCGGCACAGGGACTGGGACCGGCACGGGAACCGGGACCGGCACAGGGACTTGAGCCAGCGTAGGCCGAACAGCGGTGATGAAGCACTGAACCGCACGCGTAACAACACGGGCCCACCAGGTGAAGCGTGTCTCGACGTTGCGCCTGCGTCTTGCCCTCCCCGCGGTCTCAATCCGTGGGCGTTTTTACCTTTCCCGTTTTTGTTCTACCTGGCTACTTGCTCACGTACCATCGGACTCGGCGATTCGGCGATGCTGATGGAGGCCATCCACAACTTCAACCTGAGCACTCACGTCAACAACCACAACCTGGCCGTAGTCCTGGGACGGTTGGTCGCACTTCTTCCCTTGGGAAATCCCTCCTTTGAAGCGAATCTCGCCTCCGCTTTAGCCGGTGCGTTTACGATCGCTCTGCTGTACGGCATTCTCTATCGGATGACGTCCAGCGCCGACGTGGCAGCAGTTACCGCCAGCGTAACGATGGTGTCACACTCCATGTGGTGGCACAGCACTATCGCCGAAAGCTACGCACTGAACGGTCTCTTCACGGTCCTGTTCTTGGGGGTACTCGCCGGCCTCCGGAAACGCTACACGGAACCGAAGTTGATGACCCTTTTCTTCGTTTCCGGTTTGGCGCTCTTCAATCACGTCCAGATGGGCATCCTGGTCAGCGGGGCCCTCACCTACTTTATAGCCCAAGGCGCGAGGCGCAAGGGATTGCGAAGCCGGTGGGTCAGCCGCGCGGGTTTTCGCTGCCTCGTAGCTTTCGGGTTAGGTGCACTTCCGTTCTTGGCGCTGATGGTCAGGGACATCTTACGCGGAGGTTTGGGACACACGCTGTGGCAAGCGTCCGGTGGCCCCTTCCACGGGATCATGTTACAAGGTGATTTGCTACCAAGCCTGCTCGACACCGCCTACCTGACGGCACTTCAGTTTCCGAGTGTCTACCTTGTTGCGGTCGCGTTCGGAATCATCGGGCTTGCGCGCTCTTGGCGAGCGTCTCCGTCGCTTTTCGCACTCCTTGTCGTATTTGGACTGAACACGTGGTTCTTTATGACGTACAACACGTGGGATAAATTTGCGTTCTTGCTGCCGAGCTTTGTCATCCTAGGGTTTGTCGGAGTCTTCGCAGTTCAGCGAGTATTTCGATGGGCATCTGGGCGATCGGTCAGGATCACCGTTCTGATAACCCTTTTCGCGGTTTCGGTCACGACGCCCATCTATCTCTACGCGCAACTGAGCAAGTGGGGAGAAAAACCGGGGTTCTGGTACGCTCGTTACAATAACAACTACACTTTCAATACCTACAACGGTGCTGAGTTCATTGCCAACCCTAACAAGAGTACCTACGAAGACATCGCGACGCTCGCGGCACGGATATTCGAAGTGCTGCCACAGAACGCGATCCTCATAGACTCCGATTCACGAACGTTCTATCCCCTGAGGCATTTTCAACTGTACGAGGGTGAGCGACCGGACCTCCGACTACGTCTGGTCAACTCCTGGGGATTCGACGATTGGGGTTTGACACGGCAAGATTTCATGCAGCTTATTGAGCGTGCGTATGTGAACGGTGAAGACTTGTTCATCGTCTCGCTTGGTCATCCCTTCGCAGAGTTGCTCGCTCAGGAGAGTCAACAGGGCCGACATGAGTTCGAGCCCTTCGCTCTGGATTCCGAACGCTGGATATACAGGCTGTCCCTCACGACGACTCCCTGAATACGCTGTGCATATATGGCCGTGCGAAGTCTTTGTGGTCACATGACGTCCTGGCGCTCACCCGCGTTCTATCACTTTTCCTCACTGCGGCCCGATATCAGTCTGAAGCGGCTGCACACTCTTACGACGGGAGTTATGCTAACCCTCTGACGAGTCGAATTCCTTGAGAGTGCGGTCGAGGAAGCCTATGAGTACATGCAGCGTTTTCTGGGTCGGTGGAGGCGGCGGGAATCGGACCCTTGTTCCCCTTAAACACTAACCTGATGATGGCACACGAGTTCGGTCTTTGCTGTGCGAAAACGTTTGCGTTACGGCGCCGATTCGATTCCCCTGGAGTCCCCTACAGTCCCCTGGAGTCCTCCCCAGTCTTGGAGATATAATGGAGACGGACGACGTCCAAGTGCGTTGTCGCCGGTGCTGAGCGGTGGAGGAAGAAACTTGATAGTGACGTGACGACCGAGACGAGTGTGTTCGGTCTTTTGGACAACGCACAATGCCACCTTCGCTCAACTTTGAGATGATCTTGTAGTGGGACCCGGCTCTTGCTATCACGCCTCACTCCAGGGCAACGACCCAACGGGATTTGAACTCGTTACTCATGAGATCGCAACAGGTTGCCGGTAGCGATTGAAACCTGGAGTTTCATTGACGTTCGGTTTGAACCAGTAAGCTGCGGAAGAAGTATGACTTATGATGGTGAGATAAATTGGCGTCCCAACGGGACAAAGTGCTAACTCTGTCGGTGTCGCTCGATGAATCCCAAGTTGAGCACATTTAACGGCTTGCCGTTTTTCTTTTCCAATAAAGCCTGTCACAATCCCGTGATGCCTACGTAAACGTAGTAACAGCGGATCGAAACGCGCTGTTGACTAGCCGCTGAACAGCCGGGAACGCCAGGTAGTCGATCCCTTGATATAGATGGCCGCGTTTGCTGTAAGATCGAAGCTGTGAGGCAAGAACAGCGTTCGTTCTTCCTATTCCTTAGACGCGACGCCGTTTTGTTCTTGTCTGGCATCAACTGAGGAGGTTGAAATGCTCTCCAGACTAAGCCGGGTAACGGTTATTGGCTTAATGACCGTTGCGCTCGCAGCGCTGGCGACGGGTTGCTTAAATGACGAACCGGTCGCGCCGATTTCGTCGAACAACGACGTGACTACTCAAACAGCCCTTGGTAGCCCCCCGTCCGAGCCGGGTCCGCCCGCCGAAGGTGTCGTCGTCGAGGGCGTGAGCGTGCCAGGCATTGCCCTGGGATTCACACGGGCCGAGGTGGAGGAGGTCTATGGCGAAGGTACAGGGTGCGAGGGCACCGGGCGTTATTGTGGACTGTATTGGGATGTGCCTGGTGGTGGAGAGGTACAGGTGGGTTTTCGGGGTCCAGATGGCGGCGTGGCCAGCGGCGAGCCCGATGACGTCGTCACCTTGATAACCTGGTCCGAGCCAGTCGACGGTTGGACGACGACCGCGGGCGTCAACACGACGCTGGCGGATGAGGACCCCGAGGCGCTGGTAGCGGCATACCCCAAAGCCCGGGTCACTCGTTACCAATGGGGAGCTGTCCATTCTGTCACCGACTATGAGCTGGGAATCTACTTCAGGCGGGATTGGGTTCTCTACAGCAGCGGGGAAGTCTTTGTTACGGCGGGGATCTTTTACCCGACCGAGCCGCCTCCGCCGCCGGAGCTGCGCACCTATGTCTCCACCACCAGCCTGTACGCGCTGAAGGAGAAGGGCAAGTACAAGATCTGGGGGTGGGTGAACGTCCGTAACCAAGCGCACCTCGCCGCGGAGGGGGCGACGGTGTTCGCGACCTGGACCTTCCCCGATGGGAGCACTCAGGACGTCGAGAGCGTGACCTCATCCAGTGGCCAAGTCACCTTCAGGGTCAATGACGGGAAGAAGGGCACCTATACCCTCACCGTCGTGGATGTCGTGCTCGACGGTCACAGGTTCGATACCGAGATCAGCAACTTGAGCGCGAGCGTCAAGGCGAAATAGCTAGCGACTAGGCGGTCCGTCAAGAAAGGGCCCCTGCGAAATGCGGGGGCGGCTGTCATAACGATTCCAGGGTTATCATGAAACCGTGCCCCTGCCTCAAGACTGCCTTGCCGTCCAACGGCCGCGCCGACATACTCGGCTCTATCCGGCCGATTGGCGCGCTCATCCTGATCATTGCGCTCTTCGTGGCGCCTGTGTCGGCCGACACGATTGTCTGCACGCTCGATGCGCAGACGATCCCGGACAATCTCCAGTGTGGCGAGATATGGAATGAGGGCGGCCTGGATCTGGTTCTCCGGCCGCATCCCCCATTGTGCTTCGCGGTGGAATTATGCGACTTCATCTCTAATCCAGACAACTTGGCCTTCTCTCCCGCGATTCTCGATGTCGATCTTACAGGCATCCTGGGCACCGTGACCTCCGCTGTGGTTTTCGCCACATCCCTGTGCAGTTGTGTGAAGGTGGTCTTCTACGACGGCACGACCGTCGTCGATAGCATTTGGGGCGGGGCCCTGCCCGCAGATACACTCATGGTTTTCACATCGGGTATGCCTGTGGATCAGCTCGCGATCGAGGGGTGTTACGCTACGACCGTGCACGAAATCCACATCGAGTTCGACCCGACCCCGACGGGCATCGGGCCGACCCCCTACGCTCGGGGCGTGCCGCTCGAATCGCGGCCCAATCCGTTCAACACCACGACTCAGATCTCCTTCGATCTGGAAACTGGCGGACAGGTCCAGCTTCTGATCTACGACGTCAAAGGCCGAGTGGTGCGGTCTCTCGTCGACACCGAACTCGTTGCGGGGCCCTGGTCGGGCACTTGGGACGGCCGGGATGCTTCAGGCAGGCGCCTGGCAACAGGCGTCTACTTCGCCCGGTTGGCAGTGAATGGCCGGATTGCGGCTAGCCGCAAAGTGGTGATCGCAAGGTAGGCTGAGTATCGGTGGGGGCGCCGAACCTGTTCGATGCCCGCTTGGTGAGTGCAGCGTGCTCGGCTGTCACCGACGAATCGAGGGTTATCATGAACACGTACTTATGCCTCAAAACTAGTTTACCGTTCCACCGCCACGTCGACACACTTGGCTTTATCCGGCCGGTTGGCACTCTTATCCTGACGATCGCGCTTTTCGTAACGCCCGTGTCGGCCGATACCATAGTGCTCACGTTGGACGAGCACACGATTCCGGACACGCTCCAGTGTGGCGAGACATGGACTGAGGCCGGCCTGGACCTGGCTGTTGATTCGGTCGAATGCGGGGGATTCCCTGGGGGCTGCGACATCACCTCCCGTCCAGACCACTTGCACCTCTTTCCCGGGTTTCTAAACGTCGATCTCACCGACATCGCGGGCGCCGTAGTCTCGGCGACGGTCATCGTCGGTTCCGTCTGTGACATTTGTTCCAAAGTGGTTTTCTACGATGGCACGACCGTCGTCGATAGCGCCATTGGGGGGCTCCCTCTGACCGGCGATACACTCGAGGTTTTCACATCGGGAATGCCTGTGGACCGTCTCGCGCTCGAGGCGTGTTACCATTCGGACGTGTACGACATCAGGATCGAGTTCGACCCGACCCCGACAGGCGTCAGGCCGACCAAGTACGCCCGGGGCGCGCCGCTCGAATCGTGGCCCAATCCGTTCAACGCCACGACTCAGATCTCCTTCAATCTTGAGACGGGTGGACGGGTTCAGCTACTGATCTACGACGTCAAAGGCCGAATGGTGCGGTCCCTTGTCGATACCGAACTGGTCGCCGCTCCCTGGTCTGCCGCCTGGGACGGCCGGGATGCATCAGGCCGGCGGTTGGCAACGGGAGTTTACTTCGCCCGGTTGGCGGTGAATGGCCGGATTACGGCGAGCCGTAAAGTGGTGATCGCAAGATAGGCACCTGGTGTTGGTGGAGGCGGCGGGAATCAGGCCCTTGTTACCCACAGACCCTAACTCAATGACGGTGCACGACTTCGGTTTCTAAAGCGCTAAGACCATAGAGTTACCGCGCCGTTACATACCGGATTTTTTTAATTTCTCAGACATATTAGTTTGATATGTCGCCGACACCGACATCATCTACACCAATGATTGGGTAAATTGGATTCTCTATATAGTGGACGCCGTCAGAACGACGGCGACCTGGACGCATGAAAAGATTGCCGGTATTCGTACTCTTCTTGACGAAACGACTGCCCGAGTCCGTTCCGAAGCGGGTCGGATCTATTCTCGAGAACTTATCGAAGTCATATTTATGCAGCCATATTCGCGTATCAAGAACGTTGTCGAGGCCGGAATCGTGAAGCGTGAGGCAGCGTCACAATACCTCAGCAAACTCTGCGAGATTGGTATTCTTGAGGAACGCAAGGTCGGAAGGGATAAGTTGTTCATCAACAGAGAATTGTTCTCTCTTCTCACCACTGGATAGCTGAGGTCTGGGAGGAGTTGATGGAGACGGCGGGAATCGAACCCGCGTTACAATAAAACACTAACCCGATGATGGCGAACGACTTCGGTTTTTACGGCATGCAAACTTATGAGTTACCGCGCCGTTTCGATTCCCCTGGTCCTCCCCACTCTTGGAGCAATAATGGAGACGCTTATCTGCAGATATCGTCCACCGAGCATCCTCATTTTTTGATTGACACTTCAAAATATCATGATATTTTGAAACATATGTACATTCATCGGGCTCAGAAATTGCCGGCTGCCGGAACGGAGACGTTCTTTCTCTGGGGGCCTCGCCAAACAGGCAAGAGCACGCTCCTTCGTCACACCTTCGGGCAAGCCGTTTGGATCGACCTCCTGAAGGCGGAGGAATACCGGCGTTATCTGCAGCAACCTGAGCTGCTTCGTCAAGAGCTCACCGACGAAGATCGTGAGCGCCAGATCGTTGTCGACGAAATCCAAAAGGTTCCTGCGCTCCTTGATGAAGTCCATTGGCTCTTCGAAAACCGAGGGTTCCAATTCGCACTCTGTGGATCAAGCGCACGCAAGGTCAAGCGCGGTGCCGCCAACCTGCTGGGTGGCCGCGCCGTCCGCTACGAGCTACACGGCCTTGTCGCATCGGAACTCAAGAGCGACTTCGAATTGGATCGAATGCTAAACCACGGATACTTGCCGCGGATCTATGCATCTTCACGGCCCCGCCAGCTACTTGATTCATACGTTGCGGATTATCTCAAGGAAGAGGTGGCTGCGGAAGGCCTGGTTCGAAACCTTCCGGTTTTTTCAGAGTTCCTGAACATTGCATCGTTCAGCGACACCGAACTCGTCAACTTTTCAACTATTGCGCGCGAATGTGGCGTCTCTTCTCACACGGTAAAATCCTATTTCGGAATTCTGGAAGACACGCTCCTCGGGCGCTGGCTTCCGGCCTATCGCAAGCGTCCAAAGCGGAGAGTGATCGGCGCTCCCAAGTTCTATTTTGCCGATGTGGGCCTGGTAAACCGTCTGGCGCGACGCGGCACGCTTCAACCTGGTTCCGAGCTCTTTGGCAAGGCGCTCGAAAACTGGATATTCCACGAACTTGTTGCCTACAATGCCTATACCGATGCCGACGCGATAATCTCCTATTGGCGACTGCCGAGCGGGATTGAAGTCGATTTCATCATCAATGACATGCAACTGGCGATAGAGGCGAAGTCATCCACCCGAATCACCAATGATCATCTGAAAGGGCTGCGCAATGTCGCCCGGGACCACAGCGAAGTGAAAAGGCGCCTCGTCGTTTGCCTCGAAAAGAAAGCACGAAGAACAGACGACGGCATCGAAATTCTTCCCGTATCGACGTTTGTCAAATCCTTATCACAGGGCGAATTGTTCTGATCAGTGGAGGCCCGAACGTCCCTGCCTTTTGTCTGCGGTTGGGGCTCGGCTCGGATGATGGTTCGAAACCTTTGCGGTGGTGGAGGTGGCGGGAATCGAACCCGTGTTACCCTCGAACACTAACCCCGATGATGGCGAACGACTTCGGCTTTTACCGCGTGAAAACTTTCGAGTTATTGCGCCGTTTCGATTCCCCTGGAGTCCCCTATCGTCCCCTGGAGTCCTCCCCAGTCTTGGAGATATCCATGAGCAAGCCCGTGTCAAGAGATTACCGGTCGTCGACGGATCTCAAACATCCATTCGGCATCGCGCCGCGCGCGTGCCACGAATCATTCTTCGAGTCGGCCCCATTCATTTTGACGGCCTGACTTCGCCACATCTCCTAACCGGGGTCCGACAGTCCATCCGTTTTCCGACCTCCTCGAGAACCTCTGGCCAACGACCTTGGACCGTTCGACTCAGGATTTTCCGCCCGTGCCCGTCGAGGACACAGAAAGTGGATTGCCTCCAGTGAGCATCCAGGCCAACATAGAGCATGAGCAAGCCTCCTTTCGCTCTCCGAGATTGTCTGACAATCATCTCTCGGAGGCTACCCCAAGGGGGCTTGCTTCATAGATTCATAATGGAGACGGCGTTGAACGCCTCACGCGTGCTCTCGGCAACCCGCACATTCCTATTCGGGTTTCGAGTAAAAAAAGGCAGGACGAGATGAAAGCCAACAAGGTCGGATCCGCAGTACTGGCAGTGCTCGCGTTCGGGAGTGTCGTATGCTACGGCTTCAATAACCTCGATCCGATCGCCGAGGCCGAGCGCGAGCGCCTTCGTAACCGGTTGGAAATAGCGAAGGGCCCGCCGGAGTTGATCGTGGCGGATCAGCTTATCCACTGCGAGACAACCCTAAGGCGATTTTATCATGAGCGTGGATTCGCACCCGCCTGGACCAAGGGCAGTGGCCCTACCTTGCACGCGGACTCTCTGGTGAGCGTCATTGAAGGTGCAAGGTGGGAAGGCTTGGAGCCGGAAGACTATCATCTCACTCCCATACGCACGCTACTGGTTCGCACCCGCGCGAACGCCCGCAAGAAAAAAGCACCGGATCCCCGATACCTAGTGGATCTCGAGTTGCTTCTGACCGACGCTTTTCTACTCTACGGATCTCACTGCCTTGCCGGTCGCCTCGATCCCGAGACCATCCATTCCGAGTGGTTCGCGACTCGACGCGAAGAAGACCTGGCGCGGGTGCTGCAAAGTGCGTTGGACAAGAGTGAGATCAGACCCGCGCTGCAGGGCTTGCTTCCACCACAATCGGGATACATGGCCCTCAAGAAGGGTTTGCTTCGTTATCGCAAGCTTGCAGAGGCCGGCGGCTGGCCCACAGTTCCCGAGGGCCCCAAGCTCCAGCTAGGTGATCGCGGGGAGAGGGTCACCGCACTCACTAAGCGCCTGACTGTCACAGGGGAACTGTCCGCACCCAACGATCGTTCGCAAGATCCTCTCGCCTTCGATCAGTCAGTCGATCAGGCCGTTCGCCTTTTTCAGAGACATCACGGGCTCGACGTGGACGGTGTCGTGGGACCAGCAACGTTGGCGGCCCTAAACGCCACGGCAGCTCAGCGTGTCCAACAGATCACCGTCAACCTGGAGCGTTGGCGGTGGTTGCCTCAAGATCTCGGGCAACATCACATTCTGGTGAATATCGCTGACTTTGGGCTTGAGGTCCTGGAAAACGGCCGTTCGGTCCTGGAAATGGCCGTTATCGTCGGAAGGACCTACAGACGCACGCCCGTGTTCAGCGCCACAATGACCTACCTGGTGTTCAGCCCTGCTTGGGAGGTGCCACCCACACTGGCTGTCCAGGACATCTTGCCCCAGATCCAGGCAGATCCCAGTTACCTCGCGCAGAAGGGCTTCAAAGTTCTGCATGGGTGGGGCGCCCAGGAACGAGAAGTCGATCCAACGACCCTGAATTGGCAAGAATTTTCGAGGTCCTATTTCCCGTACCGACTTCGTCAGGCTCCCGGACCACAGAACGCGCTGGGACGAGTCAAGTTCATGTTCCCTAACAAATTCAATGTCTACCTGCACGATACTCCCGGACGGGACCTGTTTGCGAAATCTGTTCGTGCGTTCAGCTCCGGATGTATTCGAATAGAGCATCCCGAGGCACTTGCTCAGTGCCTGCTTGCATGTGATCCTGCGTGGAGCC
>JAOTUR010000130.1 GCA_029863805.1 Candidatus Krumholzibacteriia bacterium
AAATAGACCAACCCGGCGGAAGTGGGTTCCCTTCCCCAATCGACTCCTCGAGCGCCCATGTACCCCCCAACGCCCAATAGACATGAAGCAGCGAGGCGGCAAACAGTGCCACCGACAGAATCAGCCCGGCGACCTTCTGCTGAGTAGTAACCATGGTTATCGTTATGGTATCACTCCCAAGGTAAGAGCCCGGCTCCATAATATGCGGGCTTGAAAGCGACTCGAACGCTGTCGGCGTTGATTCTCCCTGCCTCTTGTCACCCTCCCGCACGGGACCGCGAAAGATGCGCGGGGTCAGCAGCAGGCGCGCTGTACAAAAACAGGCTCCGCTCCCATTGACGGGAGCGGAGCCCTCTTCGATTCACGCCTTACGGTTTGGCTCTACCAACGCTGCCTGCGACCGCCGCCGCCACCACCACCACCGCTACGGCCACCACCACCACCGCGCTTGGGCCGGTCCTGTGCCTCGTTCACTTTGAGGTCGCGGCCGTCCATCTCGAATCCATTGAGGCCCTCGATCGCAGCCTGAGCCGCCGCGTCGTCCATCTCAATAAATCCAAAACCTCGAGGACGACCCGTCTCCCGATCGGTGATCACGGCCACCGAGTGAACCGTTCCGTGTTTTTCGAACAACTCTTTCAGCGCTGTTTCTGTCACACTGAACGGCAAATTGCCCACATAAAGCTTCTTCAACTATATCGCCTCCAGTAACCGGCTCCACCGGTCGATCGAAGCCAGCCAAGACCACCGGCATATCCGGAAGGCCCCGCCGTCTTATCCGAGTCCAGTCGCCTACCGGACCCCAGCCGCTTTGCGGTAGCAGGAATGTCTAAGCCAATCCCTTGCGTAACTCCGAGCGCAGCTGCGCCCGTAGTGTACCACATGATCGCGCCAGGAAAAGAAGCAAAATCTCCACGGGCTAGCCGACCCCGCACATCTCGCTGCTTCCGTGTCGCCGAAGCAGCGACGTGGCTCGCCGAACGTCATACCGCACACCCACCGTCCCCGTGTTGTCAGACCCCTCTACACATCGAGCGGACGACATCGTCTTGCTCCGCCCAGCCCGACGGCAGGTCGCCCGTTAAGTTCGCACGCTATTCGCACAACCCGTGAGCCCGCCGGCAAGTCCTTGAGCGGGCCGGACAGACCGTAACATAGGCCCATCACCGCTTCCACCACCTAACGCGTCACCCGTTCTACGTGTTTACTGTCCCGCCAAACGTCGAACGGGCTTCCAATATCACTTTAGGTCATAGACACATGTACATGTCGTTTAATGCATTATGTCGGGTAGTGGGCGCCGGGGAACGATTTCCCACCCAGCGAGCCGTAAGCCAAGCCCTCGCCATTCGTGATTCCCGGCCCCCCACGCCAGCACCTGGGATCGCTTTTTGCTCGCCACGTCGGGAGAAGGTTCGAGTCCTACGGTACTCCGCCACGATGGGTTCCGGGTTTCTCCGTTTTCGCGCGGCGGGCGGTCGATCCGAGGGGTTTTGGGAAGGATGCAATGCAGGCGTCTCACAAATGGTGGATCCGAGTGCCCCGGCGCCTGGCGCCGCTAATCCTGGTTTGCGCCTTGCATGTCGCACCCCCGTTGGCCTGTGCCGGCGACTTTTCTGATAATCAAAATCGTGTGCTCGGGAACTCGATCGTAAACCGCACCCATACGCCACCGGGAACCATCCACGCTCAGCGATCTAATGATCGACCCGACCCAAAGCGGCGGCTCTATTTTTCGGACTACGCATTCGGCTTTATGAGAGACCTTGGCTATGATTACACCAGGCAATTGGGATTCCCCGTTCGTTACGTCCGTAACCATCCGAAGCGCTTTCTCGCGGGGATTCTTGGGATGGGCTCTTTGATTTTGACCGACCACCTCACCTACGATTGGCTGGCGCCCCGTGCCAAGCTTCGTGAGAACGACCTCTTGCAACCGGCGCAAGACCTGTCGAACCTTGTCCATGTTGGGTCGACCGTTAGGTTGGTTGTGGCTCTTGGTAGCTATGGGGTTCTGGCGCGTGCCCCCAAAGAGCAAGAAACTGCACTGATGCTATTCGAGGCAGTCGTCACGTCGGCCACTTGGACCCAACTGCTCAAGGGGCTGACGGGCCGCGAGCGTCCCCGTGAAACGGAAGGAAACGTGAGTGTATGGAGCGGGCCGGGCACCCTATGGAACCCTGAAATTCCGGCAGGCAAAGGCCTTCGCTCGTTCCCCTCTGGCCATGCGACCGGGATGTGGGCCGTGTCGACGATTCTTGCACACCAGTATCCCAAATATCTGATCGTCCCCAGCCTGGCGTACGGGACAGCCGTCGCTGCAAGCTACTCGCGTATGGCTGTGGGTGCGCACTGGCTATCCGACGTCGTCGTCGGTGGTCTTATCGGTTATGGAAGCGCAAAACAAGTCCTGTCCGCACACGACAACAACCACGGGCGGCGCACCCATCCACTACACATTGGTCTCGATCTCGCGGGTAACTACAAGGGGGTCAACATCCGCTACGACTTCTGATCGCCAGAACCGTTTTCGCATCTCATCTTGCAGGACGAATGTCAAAACAGAAATCGAACAGGTAGGGTTGCCCTGAGGTTACCGCGATCGCCGACCAGAACGTCTTCGGGGTCCAAGCCGCCTGCGGCTACTCGAGCGCAATGCCGATTTGCCAGCTCCCAGCGTGCCGATCGTGGGAGAGTGGTAGGGGTGATCGTCAACGAGAGTCAACGAACACTTCGTCAGCTTCTCAATCGCCTTTAGCATCGCGACCTCTTGAAAAGCACAAAACGACAACGCCGTGCCGTCAGCTCCCGCACGGGCGGTCCTGCCGATTCGGTGGACATAGCTCTCGGGATCGTTCGGTAGCTCGTAGTTGACCACATGAGAGATCCCGTCGACGTCGATGCCCCGTGCGACGATATCCGTGGCCACCAGCACCCGGACGCGGCCTTTATCGAATGAGGTTAGTGCGTGCTGTCGCTCTTTTTGATTCTTATTCGAATGGATGGAGTCAGCGGAGATTCCTTTTGCGGCGAGCCATCGCATCACCCTTTCGGCCCCGTGCTTCGTCCTCGTAAAAACGAGTGTTCGCCCCACGTCCTTGTTGTTGAGAACGCTGGCGAGGAGTTTGAGTTTGTGGCTCTGCTCCACGAAGAGCACCTTTTGGGCGATATTGCCGGACACCGAAGATGCCGGGTCGACCGCCACGTGCGTTGGATCTTGCAACATATCGGAAGCGAGACCGGCGATGGCGCCGGTGAGTGTAGCCGAGAAAAGCATGGTCTGGCGCGACCTGGGAGTCTTGGCGACGATGCGACGAACATCCCGGACAAAACCCATGTCGAGCATGCGATCCGCCTCATCCAGAACCAGCATTTCGACCTGGTTGAGTCGGACGTGTCCCTGGCCCACAAGGTCGATCAGACGGCCGGGAGTGGCCACGAGAATGTCGGGATTCTTACGGAGTGCCTTGATCTGGGACACCGATGACACGCCGCCCAGGACCACGGTTGAGCGTAGCGGCAGGTGGCGTCCGTAGTCGCGCAAGCTCTGATCGATTTGCAGAGCCAGTTCACGCGTGGGTGTCAATATTAGGGCTCTGATATGGGTGGAGCGACCTCGACTGCGCCCACTCAACATATGGAGCATAGGCAGCGAAAACGCCGCCGTCTTGCCGGTGCCGGTTTGGGCGGTGGCCATGAGGTCTTTTCCAGCGAGGACCTCTGGAATGGCGGCCCGTTGGATATCGGTGGGCTCGGTATAGCCCTGCTCGGCCAAGGCGCGAAGAATTAGTTTGCTCAGCTTGAAATGCGTAAAGTCATGTGTTTGCATAAGTTCCTGTTCTGATGGCCCGAGATAAACGGCGGCGAACTCTCGATAGTGCACTCAAAACAGGTTGAAATGCCGAGGCGTGACGCAGGGAATCTCCGGAAAGGTCCAATCGAGGTCAATTCATTGACCGGAAAATACCTCAAATCAAGCTTTTATGCAAGACGTATTCCAACGGCAGGCCGTCGACCCCGTCGCCCGCGGGTCAAATGAATATGCGGCCAGCACGCCAGGCTTCCTCGAGTGAGGTCTTCAAATTACGACATATATACACAACGAGACCTCGCTCTTCCGGCATCGCGAACTTCGCATCGATCGTGGCTACCGGAGTCATGTCCTCGAAGGCGTTTTCAAAACCGTCTTCCGGCCGCGCCAGAACGATAAACACGTTCGGCACCGTGATTCCCGGCCCCCACAAATAATAGTTGTTGTGCGTGGAGACCGCACGCGGCAGCCCATATCGACGCCCATAATAGTTGATGGCACCGGCGACCCCGTAATTCCGCCCCACGATGATGCAATGCGCCTGCTCCTCCTGCGAAAGATTGTCGTAGACGCTCGCCACCGTCTTGGTGAGGTCGTCCCAGCCAAAACGGTCCCCGAAGTGCTGTGGCAGTTCGGAGCCTTGGTGGCCCCTTTCTTCGGCGGCGGGTGCGATGCCGATTGCCTGCTGATAGACGACAAGAGCTTCCGGGGGCAGAACCGGCAACGCCAGGGGTAGCGCCACCAACAACCCCACACCAAGATGAACGAATACGAGCGGCCTTAGCCACCGCAGGTGGCGAGATGCGATGAACCGTGCGATGGCCACGGCGCCGGCCGCCAGGAGGACCGTGTACGCGGTCATTAAATAGTACGGCTTGCTTCTCTGCATGACGAAAAACACCACCACCGCGATGAACATCCAACCGAAAGGCCGGTAGCAACGGCCTTGCTTTGTAAATAACAAGTAAGGCAAGCCGACCGCCCACACGAGCACATTCGCCGGACCCATCTCGAGCAACTGTGCCGTCAGGTAAGCACCGGCACTCAAGTCAGCGATCTTGTAGCGCTTGGCGTTTTGCGCGAACTCGACCGTCGGCCAACCGTTTTGAATCTGCCAGATGATGTGCGGCAGGAATATCAAGGCCGCGATCAAGCCAGCGATGTAGGGGTATGGTAATTTTAGGTGACGACGGTGTGAAGTGAGAAGCAACGCAACCAAAAAGCCCAACGCGAACCCGACCATACTGATCTTGTTCATCATGCCCAGGCCAACGATGACCCCCATTCCGATCCACAGATTCTTGGTCTTCCGGTCATCAACGGGGCTAGCGCCCATTTCCAGGATGCGAAGCACCACCCAGTACCCCATCGCCCAAAATACAAGTTCAAAGGCGTTCATCGAGTAGAAGCCGGTGGCAACCAGGTAGAACGGCACAGAAACCGTGGACATCGCCGCGACCGCCTGAGCGAACCGGTCTCCACCCATCTCGGCGCTCAAACGAGCGCTAAGGAGAACGAGCACCGCACCCGCCATTGCCGGCAGGACACGCAGCGAGTGTACCGAATCACCGAAGAGCGTCTTCCAGCCGGCAAGTAACGCGATGGATAACGGTGGCTGATCGACGTATCCCCAAGCGAGGTGGTTGGCGCAATCCCAGTAGTAGAACTCGTCTCGAAAAACGCCATAGTTGCCGTTAGTGAACAGGTGCAGCAGAACGTGGACGAGGGCGAAAGGGGCAACGACGAGCCACGCGAAACCGGGCTTATGACCGGATACCACGTTCATTGTCGTCGATCTCCATTGGCGATTGGCGAGGAGCCTGCGACCGCCACCATTCCCTCATGAATGGGCATGACCCGACGAGGATAGCGCGGAACTCGGCAACGCGCAAGGATGCAAGAATGGGTGAGCGTCGAGCCGGCGCAGCTCGAAACATGGACAGTAACCAGCTACGACAAAGTGGCGGTGCGCCGTTTCGATGTCACTGCAACAGCACCATACGCCGGCTTTCGCTGCGAGATCCGGCGTTGAGCCGGTAGAAGTAGACACCCGAAGACAGATCGCGAGCGCGATCGTCGCGCCCGTGCCAGACGACGGTGTGCACACCCGCCGCGTGGCCGGGGCGGTCGACGAGAGTACGTACCAGGCGACCCTCGACGTCGTAGATGCGCAGGGTGACGTCCGATATGGTCGGCACCTGGTAGCGGATCGTGGTATTGGGGTTGAAAGGGTTCGGGTAGTTGGATAGCTCGAGTGCCAACGATGGCTGCCCGACTGCGGCATCGCCCACCGCGGAAGCCACCAGCGGCCTCAGCAACACCGGTCCGCCCGGACCGGAGGTCGCAATCTGCCGTGCGTCGTTGATGTCGTTGAGACCGCCAACGGTGACCCCCTCGAATCCTTCGGCGAAGAGTTCCTCGATTTGGTGGGCACTTCCCGTGTCCTCGAGGTAAAGGATATCCACGTGAGTCAGGCCGGCCAGAACCTTGCCAATCACGTCACCGTGGTTGTTGATGCCAAAGGCCGCGTCGAGCGCATTGCCCCCACCGAAGAGATACTCCCAACCCGTAGTATCGGTAAACCTCCATACCTGCTTGATGTACTGACCCCTGGGATCGGTGTCGCCTGTCGCCACGATCGCCGCCACCTGCCCCAGGTCGTTCATGGCGGTGCCCAGTGCGCCGTTGAAACCCGCCGGTGCGCCGAGAGCCTGCTGCACACCCGTGTGCAAGTCGTACAAGGTGGAGACCAATCCTTGGCCGGTGAGCACCCGTCTTGATTCGTTCACGGCCACCGCGTTGTACAGATTGCCCAGCTGCTGTGGACCGCCGGTAGCAAAGCGCGTCGCCATCCCGCCAAATTGCATGAAACCGCCGGAATAGCCGACACAATCGCCGAGATTGTTCACGGCCTTCGCTTGACTCTGGACTTGGCCACCCAGAGTGCCCAGCTCGACCATCTCGAGAACCGTGCCGTCGACGGTGGAGACCCGCCAAGAGATTGCCAAATCGCCCGAGTAGATGCTATTGGCCGCCCAGCCCACGATGTCGACAGTGCCGTCGGGATGGCGATCGGAAAGATCGAGCGCGCGAGCCGTCACCGCCCATACCGGGCGCGGCAGGAGAACCGGCCCCAGCTCGGTCGTGTAGACGAAAGCCGTGTGCTCCCACGCCGATTCGAAAGCGACGTAACCGGCCACGTCCCCATCCTCGCTTACCGCCGCGGCCGTGCCATTTGATGCGCCAGGAATCTGGGGACCAATGAAAATCACCTCGTAGGCCGGGACAGAATACGCGCCCGATACGGTGAACACGAGTGCCACCAGCACCGCCAACAGGACAAGATGACCAGTGAATCGAGTACCCATGACAGACCTCCTTCTTGCGGCAACCTCGATCGAGCAGAGCATGAACCACTCGTGTCCTCAGCTTACCGCGTTATCTCAACCCGTCAACGGGAGTTCCGGGCGTGAGTACGGGCGTGTGGCTCAGACCGTCGAAACCAACTCTATTGCACCACATAAGTGCATATCGACAAAACCGGATTTCGTCTGTGACTCCGGTCACAGAAGGAGACTGAGATCCTGACGACGTCGCCAACAACAGCCGACCGCTTAGTCACCACTTCGGATCTTGGTGGACTTCGTGATACACTTGCACATTCCGCAGACGTGCACGGACATCCTCAGCGACCTCGGGAGGCTCAAAACGATGAACCAAGAGACCGCGGTCGGCGTCATCGGCGCTGGCACGATGGGAAGCGGGATCGCTCAGGTGGCTGCAACCGACGGTCACCGCGTGTCGGTCTTTGACAGCAATGCCGATGCCCGCTCGGGGGCGCAAGCCCGCATTCACAAGATTCTCGGTCGCCTGGCTGAGAAAGGACGCCTCGATCGTGAGTCGGCGAAGGCGATTGGCGAGCGCATCGTGTTCGTGCCGGACTTGCAGGGGTTTGGAGACTGCGGTTTTGTGATCGAAGCGGTGGTCGAGAGACTCGACGTAAAGACAGCCGTATTCGCAGAGGTCGAGAGCGTGGTCGCCGATGACTGTGTCTTGGCTACCAACACATCTTCCCTCTCCATCGCGGCGATTTCAGCGGCTTGCAGCAAACCGGAGCGAGTCATCGGGGCACACTTCTTCAACCCCGCGCCACTCATGCCGCTGGTTGAGATCGTGCCGGGCCTGACCACCAGCGAGGCCGTCGTGCACGCAACGCGAGCGTTGATCGACGACTGGGGCAAGACCACCGTTGTCGCAAAAGACACGGCGGGTTTTATCGTCAATCGGGTTGCGCGCCCGTTCTACGGTGAAGCGCTGCGCATATTAGAGGAAGGCATCGCCGATGTGGCAACCATTGATTGGGCGATGAAAGAGTTTGGGGGATTTCGGATGGGGCCCTTCGAGCTCATGGATTTTATCGGCAACGACGTGAATTATAAAGTGACCGAAACCGTCTTTGCGGCGTTCTTTTACGATCCTCGCTATAAGCCATCGTTCGCACAGAAGCGGCTCGTCGAGGCTGGCTGGTTGGGGCGCAAAAGCGGTCGTGGCTTCTACGATTACCGTGAAGGCGCACCGCATCCCCAGCCCAAAAAGGACGATGCGGTAGGCCGCGAGATTCTTATGCGGATCCTGGTTATGCTGATCAACGAGGCGGCCGACGCACTCTTCTGGCAGGTGGCCTCGCGCGATGACATCGATCTGGCGATGACCAAAGGCGTCAACTACCCGCGTGGGCTACTAAGATGGGCGGACGACACGGGTCTCGATGAGGTCTTGGACCGACTGGGTCGCCTCTTTGCAGAGTACGGAGAAGACCGCTATCGTCCGTCACCGCTCTTGCGACGGATGGCCGCCAAGGGGAAGACGTTCTACTCATGAGCTAAACCGTGCGTTGAGCCACACAAACGTTTTCTTTTCTAATCGTGTTGCCCTTCCTCGACGACGAGCAACTGGTTTGGCTCCATGTTGCCAAAGCGATCGATAATCCCGCTCGGCCATTTCACCTCAACCGAATCCACCTTGGTATCTGCTGCCAGCCCAAAAATCAGCGCAAGTTCGCTTTGCGACGCATAACTACAGCCGCTCTTCAGCGTGCGCGTTTGCGTCCCCGATGCCGACTTGATGGTCACGCGGGCGCCAATGCCGTTGCGGTTGCTGCTTTTGCCGACGAGCTTTAGCTTGATCCAGGCGTTGCCATTGCCCCCATCATTCCGAAAAAGATGGGCCGGTCCGTTGGATGTCGCAATCAGTAGATCCCAATCACCGTCATTATCGATATCCGCGTAAGCACCACCCCGTCCAACAACGGGTCTAGCAAGATCAGACCCGGTCTTTGATACCACATCCTCGAACTTGCCCTCACCCAGGTTACGAAAAAGGTGCGGCACTTGCGCGTGCGTCACCTCACGTTGCACGGCGTTGATCTCGGGTTCGACATGTCCGTTGGCGGCAAAAATGTCGAGTTTGCCGTCCAGGTCAAAATCAAAGAAGAAACACGCAAACGTCAAGGTCAGCAGGCTGGAGTTCCCCATATTGGCGATGGGGGCATCATCAATGAAGGTTTCGCCTTCGTTGTGGTAGAGATTCATCATCTCGTTGGAGAAGTTGCCGAGGACAAGGCTTTCTCGACCGCTGCCATCATAGTCACCCGCATCGATACCCATGGCCCCGGTGGCCACTCCGTTCTCGCTATAGGCGAAGCCGGTGATCATCCCTCTCTCGATGAACGTGCCGTCCCCATTATTATGATGCAACTTATTGGGTTGTGTGTCATTGGCTTCAAAAATATCGGGCCAACCATCGGCGTTATAGTCAAAGACACAGACGCCGAGCGACTTGCTGGTGGCATCTTCGATACGGGCGATTCGTGTTACGTCAGCAAAGGTGCCGTCCCCACGATTTCTGAACAGACGGCTCGACTGACCCAGGT
>JAOTUR010000401.1 GCA_029863805.1 Candidatus Krumholzibacteriia bacterium
GTACCGCGAAGGAATCGGTAGAGCGGGCGATGGCCTATGCCTATCGTGATCGTCGCAGACGCAAGAGAGACTTCCGCAGACTATGGATCGCACGGATCAATGCGGCGGCTCGTCTGAATGGTTTGTCCTACAATCGATTTATTAGCGGCCTGCGTAAGGCCGAAGTGGATGTGAACCGTAAGATGCTGGCGGAAATGGCCGTCAACGATCGGGACGGTTTTCGCCAGTTGGCCGATTTGGCAAAATCCACGAAAGATTCAACAGGATGACCATTTGATGGACGTAGAATCCCTAGAACAATCGATTCAGCAAGACATAAGCAAAGCAAACAGCGTTGAAGCACTCGAAGAAGCCCGCATTCGGTATCTGGGGCGCAAAGGGCGTATCACGGCCCTTTTGCGCAACATAAAAGATGTGCCACCCACAGAGCGCCCGCAGATTGGCGCCGTGGCCAACCGCCTGAAGCAACTGGCGGAAGGGCTGCTCGAACAAAAGACCACGGCGCTTCGTGCCACGCAGACCGCCAGCCGTTTCTATACGCCGCCCCGCGATGCCACTTTGCCCGCACACGAGGGTGCGAGGGGCCACCGACATATCCTCTCGCAAACCGTCTCCGAACTCAAAGAGATCTTCTTTGGCATGGGTTACAGCCTGGCGCCCGGACCCGACGTCGAACTCGAATATTACAATTTTCAGGCGCTCAACTTTCCGGACGAGCATCCGTCGCGGGATCTGCAGGACACCTTTTATGTCACCGACGACATCCTGCTGAGAACGCACACATCACCGGTGCAGATCCGTTTTATGGAGAACAACAAGCCGCCCCTAAAGATCATCGCGGCGGGGCGTGTGTACCGCAATGAGACCATCGACCAGTCGCACGCCGCCGAGTTCCATCAGATCGAGGGGCTCTACGTCGACAACAACGTATCGCTGGCCGATCTAAAAAAAGACGTAGAGGTCTTTATCCAACAGCTTTTTGGAGCCAAGACCAAAGTCCGTTTTCGTCCCCACTTCTTTCCATTCACCGAGCCCAGCGCCGAGGTGGACATGACCTGCTTCGCCTGCAATGGCGCCGGCTGCTCGGTATGTGGTCAGGTGGGGTGGATCGAGATCATGGGGGCGGGGATGGTACACCCGAATGTGTTTCGGGCGGTGGGCTACGACCCGGAGGTCTATTCCGGCTTCGCATTTGGCTTGGGGGTAGATCGCGTGGCCATGATCAAGTACGGCATCGACGACATTCGCTTGTTCTTATCGAACGACTTTCGATTTCTCGAACAGTTCTGAGGAGAGCACGGATCCAATGCTGTTTAGTGTCTCTTGGTTAAAAAAGTATGTTGAGGTTTCCGTAGGCGCACCAAAACTGGCCGAAGACCTCACCATGGCGGGTCTAAACGTCGAGCGCTTGATCGAGCAGGGGTATCGAGACCGTTTTGTTGTGGTGGGGGAAGTGCTCGAGGTCTCCGATCACCCCAACGCGGATAAGCTCAAGCTGTGTCGCGTACAGGTGGGCCCGCAACTGACCCACGAGGTGGTGTGTGGTGCACCCAACGTGGCACGAGGGCAACGGGTACTCGTCGCCCTGCCGGGCGCAACACTCCCCAACGGTGCCAAGATCAAGAGCGCCAAGATCCGCGGGGTACGCTCGGAGGGCATGATCTGTTCGGAGACCGAACTGGAGCTGGGGACGGATGCCAGCGGTATCATGGTCCTCGATGGTGATCCCCGCGTCGGCACGCCCATTGCCGAGGTGTTACCCGCAACCGATCAGTTTCTCGATATCGAAATCACGCCCAACCGCTCGGATTTACTGTGCCATATCGGTGTCGCTCGCGAAATCTCGGCGATCTACGAGGTCCCGCTGTCTTTGCCATACGGTGATGGCGATGCCGGCGGCGAGACGCGCAGCGATTTTGAGGTGGAGATCGCCGATGCGATGGATTGTGCCAGATACGTGGGCCAGCGGGTAAGCGGTATACGTGTGGGACCATCGCCGGGGTGGCTGGCCACGGCGCTCGAGTCGGTGGGGCTACACAGCGTCAATAACGTGGTCGATGCGACCAATTTTGTCATGCTGGAACTAGGCCAGCCAATACACGCGTTCGATTTCAAACGGCTGCGCGGCGCGAAGATCATAGTCAGGCGAGCCGAGGTGGGCGAGCGGCTGCT
>JAOTUR010000131.1 GCA_029863805.1 Candidatus Krumholzibacteriia bacterium
CAGACCGTGGCCAGGCTCGGCTACGAGGCGATGATGAAGAACAAACTGACCGTGATCACGGGTGCCAGGAACAAGCTGGGCGCTTTTCTCTCCAAGAGAGTGATGCCCAAGAGTATTGTCCTCAGGACCGTCAGCGCACTGAACAAGAATCGCTAGTGTTGTCAAAACACGATTCTGCAGCGGCCCCCTCGAGTCGGAATGACAACGACACATCAGTCGGCGGAACACGATGAGCTATCTCACCCATTTGCAATGCGCTCTGTGCAACAAACACTACGATCCCAACCGCTTGTGGAATCTGTGCCCGGGTTGCAACCGGCCGTTATTGGCGCGTTACGACCTCGAGGCCGTGGCGCGGGCTTTGCACAAGGAAGACCTCGCCGAGCGTTCCCCGACGCTGTGGCGATACCGGGAAATGCTACCGCTGGCGGACCCCAGCCACGCGCTGACGCTTGGTGAGGGATTCACCCCTCTGACCAAAGCTGTGCGTCTGGGCCAAGAGGTCGGTTTCGAGAATCTGTACATCAAGGATGAGGGGCTAAACCCCACCGGTTCGTTCAAAGCACGGGGTCTGGCAGTAGCCGTATCACGCGCGCTGGAGCTGGGCGCCCGACAATTCTCCATACCGTCGGCCGGTAATGCGGCGGGCGCCATGAGCGCATACGCCTCGCTGGGTGACGCGGAAGCCCATGTTTACATGCCCAAAGACGTCCCGCAACCGTTTGTCGCTGAGTGCCGGGCACTTGGTGCCCACGTGACATTGATCGACGGCGTGATCACAGACTGCGGTCGTGCCGCGGCTGAGGACAACCCACGATCTTGCCGTTTTGATATGTCGACACTAAAGGAACCTTATCGGTTGGAAGGCAAGAAGACCATGGGATTCGAAATCGCGGAACAGCTGAACTGGGAGCTCCCCGATGTGATCATCTATCCCACGGGCGGTGGCACGGGACTGGTGGGTATGTGGAAAGCATTCGATGAGCTCGAGTGCTTGGGATGGATCGGTCGCAAGCGACCACGAATGGTCACCGTGCAATCGGATGGTTGCGCGCCGATGGTCAGAGCGTTTCAAGACGGAAGCGAGTTTGCGGAGCCGTGGAGAGATGCCAAAACCTTCGCCGACGGTTTGCGGGTACCCGCTGCTGTCGGCGACTTTTTGATTCTGCGCGCGCTGCGTGAGAGCAGCGGTACCGCGATCGCCGTTGCCGACAATGAAATGATCGACGCCGCCAACCTGATGGGTAGAACCCAAGGCATATTTGCAGCTCCCGAGGGTGGCGCCGCGCTGGCCGCCTTTCAACACCTGCGCCAAAGCAGTTGGATAAGGGACAGCGAACGGGTGGTTTTGTTCAATACGGGAAGCGGGCATAAGTACGCTCACTTGTGGAGCTCGGCGACAGCTCATGCTCCTGACACCAATTGACATGCGCTTTTCTATCCGACACAGACCTCGAGAACAGCGCTATCGTAACTTCTCCTTCGTCTTGTACGGCGACTAGTTTTCTCTGGACGTGAATTTTGGCTTTGTGGGATTTTAGGATAACGTCGGAGGGAGAATACGTTGCCAGAGCTCCTTGCCAAGAAGCTTTTCAGGAATAAAGAACTCGTCGAAGACGAGATGCATGCGGTCGCGTCGGGAGTAGCCGCGGTCTTCTCTACGCCGGCACCGTTGGGCGGAGAATCCATCAACGAGGATTCGGCTGCCCTATTTCACGTGGATGCCACATCGGGGGTTTTGGTGGTCGCCGACGGTGTGGGTGGACACCGTGGCGGCGAGCGTGCGTCGAGCATCGCCATCAGGGCGGTGCAAAAATCGCTCGAAGAACCAGCTACGGACAATTCTCAGCTGCGCTCCAGCATCATAAACGCTTTTGAACGAGCGAACCGTGCCATTATCGATCTCGGTATCGGGGCGGCAACGACGCTGGCCGTGGTGGAGATCCAATCACAGCGGATACGGCCTTACCATGTGGGAGATTCGGAGATTCTGGTGGTTGGCCAGAGGGGCAAGATCAAGATGCAGATCGTACCCCATTCGCCAGTCGGCTATGCGGTCGAAAGTGGATTGCTGGACGAAAACTCGGCGATGTATCACAAGGATCGTCACCTGGTGTCGAACCTGATTGGTTCTGCGGATATGCACATCCAGGTGGGTGCGCCGCAAAAGCTGTCGAAACGGGATACCGTCCTGGTCGCCAGCGACGGACTCGCTGACAACCTTCATATCGAGGAAATCGTCACGCTTATTCGCAAGGGACCTCTAGACAAGGTCGCCGAGCAGCTTTCGGCAAAGGCTCTGCAGCGGATGCGCAACCCCAGCGAAGGACAGCCTTCAAAACTGGATGACCTCACGTTCATTCTTTTTCGGTTAGGCAAGTAGGTCCAATCCCTACAATAACCCGCGGACGAACCCGCCGTCGACTTGCAGTGTTGCGCCGGTGATATAGCTCGCCGCCTCGGAGACGAGAAAGGTGACCGCGTTGGCCAACTCGTGCGGGTTTCCAAGCCGCCCCATGGGCACATTGCTTTCCCACTCTGCGTATACCTGGTCGACCGTCTTTTGCCCCTGCTTGGCCACGCTTTCAGCGAGTTCACCCAGCCGTTCCGTTCGTGTATAGCCCGGGGCTACGTTATTGATCAGAATATTTTCCTTTGCCAGCTCACGCGATACCGATTTGGTGTAACCGAGCAAAGCGGCACGCATGGTGTTCGATACCAGAAGATTCACTTCTGGCTGCTTAACCGTGATGGACAGAATATTAACGATGCGGCCTCCATGTGCTTCTCGCATGTGGGGGACCGCAGCTTTGATCATGGCGATGGCACTTGCCAGAGTAAGGCGATAACCCTGTTCGATCTGCCCCAGTTCTATGGCTTCGTATCCGCCAGGGGGCGGCCCGCCGGCGTTGGTGACCAGAATGTGGAGTGCACTGTGACGTTCGGCCACCTCTTCGACAAAGCCTTGCGCCTCCTCAGTTTGTGATACATCCGCCACACGGCTAAAAACCGCGGTACCCGTTTCGTCCTGTATACGCTTTGCCGCCGCTTCGACGTTTTTTTTGCTTCGCGAACAAATACCGACCCGTACGCCCTCCAGCGCCAGGCTACGAGCGACTGCAAAACCCAGCCCCTGGCTGGACGCGGCCACGGCCGCCACTTTGCCTTCCAGTTCCAGTTGCACGAGTTATCCTCATTCCTCTCTACGGCCAAAATCTCGACCCGTGACCGCCTCTAATTAGAACTCGATGCCCTTTTGCGCGTAAATCCCCTGATGGAACGGATGTTTGATTTCGCGCATCTCCGTTACCAGGTGTGCGATATCAATGATCTCCTGCGGGGCGTTGCGTCCGGTTAGAATGATGTGCATTTCCTGTGGTTTGTTTTGTAGCGCTTCTACCACGTCCGTAACCGCCAGATAGCCGTATTCCAAAGCATTATTGATCTCATCAAAAATCAAGAGGTCGTGCTGGTTTTTTGCTATGAGCTGCTTGCAAAACTCCCACGCTTTGTTGGCAACGGCGGTGTCACGCTCTCTATCCTTTGTCTCCCACGTAAATCCTTCTCCCATGGGTTTGATCTCGAGATAGGGTTTGAGTCGCTCCACCACGTGCAGTTCGCCATAGTCCCATGAGCCCTTGATGAATTGGACCATAAAGACCTTGAGCTTGCAACCAACGGCCCGCATCGCCGTGCCAAGCGCAGCCGTGGTCTTACCTTTGCCATTACCGGTATTTACGATGATCAGTCCCACCCTTTTCTGTTTTGTCATTTTCATTCGCTCCCGATGGAGACAAGAGTACCCCAGCCACGAAATGCTTTCAACAAAGGGCTTTCCGACCACTGCCACACCGCGATGGCATGGCAAAGGGCGAGCGCGTCGACGACGCACTGAAAAAGATGTGCGATACAAATCACCCCGCTTGACAGAAGCCCTTATAACCCCTAAATTTAGGGGGATGAAGTCGATTTATCTGGATAATAACGCGACAACGCGAGTGGCTCCCGAGGTCTTTGAGGCGATGCTGCCGTATTTGACCGAGTACTACGGAAACCCCTCGAGCCTGCACCGGGCTGGCTCTCGGGCGGCGGGTGCGATCAAAGAGGCCCGCGAAAAGGCCGCGGCATTTTTGCACTGCCGTGAGCAGGAAGTGACGTTTACGGGCGGTGGAACCGAGAGTAACAACGCGGCGATCCGCGGTGTGCTCGAGGCCGAGCCTGACAAACGTCACATCATTACCTCGACGACCGAGCATCCGTCGGTGCTCGAGCTGTGCAAGCATCTCGAGAAGAAGCGCTACCGTGTCACATACATCGACGTCGACGAGGCCGGACAGCTTAATCTCGAGAAACTGGCAGAATCGCTGACAGAGGATACGGCGATCGTCTCGCTGATGTGGGGCAACAACGAAACCGGTGTCGTCTTCCCGATCGACGATATTGTACAGATCGTGAAACCCCATGGCATTCCGCTGCACGTCGACGCGGTTCAGGCGGCGGGAAAGATCCCGATCGACACGCGTATGACCGAAGTTGACTTGCTTGCCGTGTCTGGTCACAAGCTGCACGCGCCCAAGGGCGTTGGGTTGCTCTACGTCCGGCGCGGTACGAGGTTGAGGCCCTTTATCATCGGAGGCGGCCAGGAGAAGGGCCGGCGCAGCGGCACTGAAAACGTAGCGGGTGTCGTCGGTCTGGGCAAGGCGTTCGAATTAGCGGAAAGTTACCTGACAAGTGGCGTCGAGACTACGCGTCGGCTTCGCAACCGCCTCGAATCGGGGATTCTCTCCAAGATACCAAATGCCTCTCGCAACGGTGTGCCGGAACTGAGACTGCCCAACACGTCCAGCCTGAACTTCGAGAACGTGGAAGGCGAGGCGGTTCTGCTTCTGCTCGATGAGATCGGTATCTGTGCTTCTTCAGGATCGGCCTGTACCACGGGTGCGGTCGAGCCATCGCATGTGCTCAAGGCGATGCGGGTGCCACCCGAGCGGGCTCACGGATCTATCCGTTTTTCGTTGAGTCGTTACACGATGCTCGATGAGGTCGAGTGCGTGTTAAAAGAGCTTCCTCCGATCATTATTCGCTTGAGTAGACTATCGGCCACTGGTTAGCCGTGTACCGTCTGCGGGTCCGATCGTGGGCAGACGACTCATCGACCCAACCCTGAAATCGCACTCTTATTATTCTACGTCCTGATCGTCTATTCGCGGCTTTGCTTTCTTGCTCGCGTTTTCACGACGCTTCTCGTGGAATACACCCATAACACCGAGTACAACCAGTGTGGTGCCAGATATGGTCCACCATGTCACGGGTTCGTGTAGAATAATCCGACCAAGAAAAACGGCGATCACTGGATTGACGTAGGCATACGTCATCACGATGTTGGTGGGCAGAAGCCTCAACGCTTTGACGAACGAGGTGAATGCGAAGACCGATCCGAACAGAACCAGGTAGCCCCACGCCGTCCATGCTTGAGGAGTTGGCGAGGGACCAGGCTCATCCACGAGCAAGGACACGACGAGAAGCCCGACGCAGCCAATGGCTTGCTGATACCCCGAACTTATCTCAGGCCCTATTGAAACGGGCCTTCGACGCTGCACGAGAGAACCCAACCCCCAACTTAGCGCCGCAAATATCAGGGCCAGGGCGCCAAAGAGATCGCCGATCGATCGCTGCGCAATGACCGGCCCGTTGAGCACGGCGACGCCGGAGAGTCCAACCAACAGCGCGCCCACGAGTCGCAACGATGGCCGCTGGCGATCGATGATCGCCTCCATGATGGCCACCCAGATGGGCATGGAACCAACCAGCAGTGCGGCGTATCCCGAATCTACTTTTCTCTCCGCCCACGCCACCATGCCGTTTCCACCCACCCATAGCAGAATCGCCGATATGGCAAGAAACGAAATCTCCTTGCGACTCAGCCGAAAGCGCCCCCGCGTCATCACTCCCCACAACAGCAGGATGCCACTGGCGGCCAGTACTCTCGTCGCCGCCATCATAAAAGGGGGGAAGCCCGCTCCTTCGCGGACGGCCACGCGGATGGCCAGGTAGGTACTCCCCCAGACGATGTAGACGACGAATAGATGAAGAAGCCCGCGCAGGTTCATCCAAGGTCGCTTTGCTTGTATGCAAGGAGGTCGGTGGAAATTCTGGCTGGCATCACGGATGGGCTATTCATACAAAAGCATTTTATGTGCAATCGCCATTGTGGTAAAGTGACAAAAGTGAGACAAAAACAACTCGTCTGAACTTTTCTTGCTAGATCGATCACGTAGGGAGTCGTGTTGAAGACACTCACCGTTGGCCACAGCCCCGATGCCGATGATGCCTTTATGTTCTATGCGCTCGCCAAGAAGAAGGTAACCATCAACGACCATGATATCGAGCATGTCATGGAGGACATCGAGTCACTCAACCATCGTGCCCTCAGAGGCGATCTGGATGTGACGGCGATCTCTGCTGCCGTCTACCCCCTCGTGGCCACGAACTACCGCATCATGGCGTGTGGTGCCTCGGTGGGACGCAACTACGGTCCAATCGTGCTCTGCAAAGAAGATGTATGTATAAACGACCTCGCCGGCAAGAGAATCGGTGTCCCCGGCTCGCACACGACCGCCTATCTCCTTCTAAGACTCTACATGACTGCTCCGTTTCAACCCGTGATGCTTCCCTTTGACTCGATAACGGGGGCGATCGATCGTGATCAGGTTGATGCTGGGGTAATCATCCACGAGGGGCAGATCACGTGGCAAGGGTCCGACCTGAAGAAGATCCTAGATCTGGGCGAAGCGTGGATGGAAGATACGCGGCTTCCGATTCCGCTTGGTCTCGATGTCGTTCATCGTAAGTTCGATACATCGTTACAGCAAGAGATCACCTCCGCCATGGAGGCCAGCATCCGCATGGCACGGTCGCAAGAGGATGAAGCGATCGATTATGCGATGGAGTTTGGACGGGGAATCGACCGCGAGACCTGCAGACAGTTTGTGCGTATGTACGTAAACGAGGATACGGTTAACATGGGCGCAGAGGGTAAGCAAGCTCTCGATAGGCTCTACACCCTGGCCTCCGAACGCGGCATCATCGAGTCATCCCCCGCACTGGATATCATTGGTTTGAAGTAGCTGCACAGCCAATCGGCCATGATGAACGGGCCGGAGAGGCTTGCATCTCCACGGTTTGTCCCCGGGGCATCATTATTGCAACTCCATAATCGCTTCGCATTTTTGCTACCGGATTGGACTTTACGAGGAAGGAAAAGCCCTGATGCTGACAGATCCATTCGATTTCCCGCCTCTTTTTTCAACAACTCGTCGGCTTTTGACACGGGCTTTTCGCCCTGCACTGCTGTTCGTCGCCATGATCGCGCAGGGCTCCCTCACCGTAGCCTTGATACCGGCCGCCCTCACGCCGGCAGTCGTTGTGACGTTTCCCACGAACGTGCTTGCGCAGTGTCCGGAAGAACCTCCGCTGCAAAACTACACGGGTGGTGGGACGGTGACATGTCCATGTTTTGTCGCTGGCGAACAGGCCGGGGTCGTCCTTGAGGCGCCACCCAGCCATTACCCGCTCGAGATTCTACGCGTGGGCATCGGCTGGGGCTCCCTTTTTGGAGGGACCGGCAACATGGTCGAAGAGGCCATAAACATATACGAAGATGGGCTTCCCAATCCAGGCACACCAATTTTTGAACTGGTCGGTCCCCAGCTCTTGGACGGAGTCATAAACGAATTCAATTTGGAACCCATCCCGGGTGAGATCGTCATCAACTCCGGTCCCTTCACCGTGACGCTCGAATTCTTCAATGAAAACTTGAACAACTTTAGCCTGCCCAGTGTGGTTCACGATGGTAACGGCTGTCAGCCGGGGAAAAACGTTATCTTTGCCATCCCCGGTGGTTGGAACGACGCGTGCGCGCTCGCCGTGACAGGCGATTGGGTCTTTTTTGTCGTCTACCGGCCCTGTGTGACGGCAACCGGCATAGGAGACGAGCCTCTCATCGCGTCGACGACGCCCGCAGCGCTCATGCCCGCGCAACCGAATCCTTTTAGCGACAGGACCGATTTTGACTTCTTCCTCGCCGACGCCGCTCAGGCTACCGTGTTGGTTTACAATGTCAAGGGGCGCCTCGTGGCCAGACTTACCGATCAGAGCTATGCGGCGGGTACACATCGTGTGACGTGGAACGGGTTAGCGGCGGACGGCACGCGATTGCCCTCCGGAGTCTATTTTGTGGAACTGCGATCCGGGGTCAACCAATCGGTCAGAAAAGTGCTGCTTACGAAGTAACGCGTATCGAATAGCCCAGCCTCATTCCCAAAGCACGCGCAGAGGCCGACCCAAGCCGAGCGGGGGTCACCGGCACCCTCGAGTGTGTATCGCAAATGGCGCCAAAAAAAAGCCTCCTCACTATGAGAAGGTTCTCCTGCACCACCCATTTGATTGCATGCTGTCATAACGACAGCATACCGTCATATTGAGCCGGCCTCCGATCGTGGTGCTACTGACGTATCACGGCCCTCCGTCTCCGCATCGAACCGGTGGACGATGTCATATAGTGTGGTCCGCTGGGCCGGTTCGAATCCCGCGTCTCGAATGAGTGCAACCACCTCGTCGATGGTAGTGCGGTTGTAGTGCCCGGCTTTACGCATGACTTCTTCGTCGAAAATCGTACCTCCGAAGTCATCGCCGCCAAAGTTCAGCGCGACGACTCCGGTCTTCTTGCCCTCCGAAAACCACGATGCCTGGATATGCTTGAAATTGTCGAGGTAAAGCCGCGACAGCGCTATGATACGAAGATAACGATTGGGCCCCGCCTCGAACTTGACTTTCTTGGCAAGCGCCGTGTTGTCACTTTTGTAGCTCCACGGGATGAACGCCGTGAAGCCGCCGGTGTCATCTTGCAGCTGCCGCGTGACGTCCAGGTGCTCTATGATATCCTCATCCTCTTCTATGTGTCCGTACATCATGGTCGCGGTCGAGCGCAGGCCTGCGCGGTGGGCCTCACGATGCACATCGAGCCAGTCGCTTGACTTCGCTTTTGGGTGGAGCTTTGTGAGCTTTGGCTTCACGCGATCAGAGAGTATCTCCGAACCACCCCCGGGAATGGTTCGCAGACCGGCTTCATAAAGCGCCGTGAAAACCTGTGGTAATGAAAGACCCGAAATCTGCTCCATTTTCTTGATCTCCGGCGCCGAGTAAAAGTGCGGATGGATGTCGGGAAAGCGCCTGCGGGTCTCCCGCACGAGATCGAGATAGTACTGGAATGGCAGTGCGTCGTTCAGACCACCCTGAAGGAGGACTGTCGTGACACCCATTTGCTGCGCGCTAGCAAACATCTTCATCATATCTTCGATCGAGTGCGTGTAGGCATCCCTCGCCTTATCCGTCCGATAAAACGCGCAGAAGGTACAATACGCATCACACACGTTGGTATAATTGAGATTGGTATCAACAACGAATGTAACAACGGGGTCGGGGTTATGACGAAAACGAACCGTCTGCGCCAGCGGGGCCAGATCGAGAAGAGGAGCCTCAGTCAGAAGATAGAACCCTTCCTCGCGTGTGATTCGCTTTCCGTCCAACACCTTCTGTCGAATACTAGCCAGCACTGGGCGCCTCCCTGACCGGACCCTGATTGGCCGGTTTGTCTCCATGATCCTCAGCCGCGAGATAATGGCGAAAGAGCTCCATGGCGTCC
>JAOTUR010000132.1 GCA_029863805.1 Candidatus Krumholzibacteriia bacterium
GTTGACGGCTTTGCAAACGAAAGTAGAAACCGTCCTTCTTCTTCTTCTTGGTGATTTCATACCTGCCCTGCGCAAATACCCACATGCGACCCCCGCCGTACTCACCCTTGGGAATCGTGCCCTCAAAAGTCAGGTACTCGATGGGATGGTCCTCCACGCGTACCGCCAGCCGCTTGATGCCTGGGCGTGGTGGAAGTCCCTTGGGAACCGCCCAAGACCGCAACGTCCCCTCTTGCTCGAGACGGAGATCATAGTGGAGACGTGAGGCGTGATGCCGATGGACGACAAAACTATTGCCCGTCCCGGGGATGTCGGTTGGCGAGGGTTCATTGGTCTTTTCGAAACTGCGTTTTTGAGCATACGCAAGCAGCTGTTCCGGCGTCTTATACGTCCTCGATCTGCCTGGTTCTTTCGCTCGTGCCTTCTTCACTTTTCGTTGTGTGTGAAGTTCAGTCGCGTACGCGCCAACGGCTTCCCACTGATCTCCCCCGCCGATCACCATATCCGGCACCGTGTGGATGTTCAGGTCGGTCGATTCTTGAACGGTCTCGAGCTCATCCCAGCCGAGAGGAGTTGACACGGGGGCGCCCGGCAGACCGCGGACGCTATAGGGTGCAACGATGGTCTGAAACTGGCGATTTCGATAAATGTCGACGAGAACACGACCCTTGCGCGACTCCTTCTTGATGTGCAAGGTCGTGTATTTACTACGCGTGGCCACGAACGTCTTTGCGATCATCTCCGCAGCGTTGAAGATCTGTTTGAAATCAAACTTCGGCTCGATGGGCACAACGATATGCAGCCCCTTTCTTCCCGTTGTCTTGACAAAGGGGTGGTAGCCGTACCCTTCGAGATGCTCCCTTAGCTCGAGCGCGATCGCCACCACGTCGGCAAAAGGAAAGTCTTCGGGTGGGTCCAGGTCAAAAACGAAGTAGTCCGGGTTATGATATTGGGGTTTACGATAGTGGGTCTGATGCAATTCGATACAGGCCAAATTAGCCAGCCACACCACCGATGCGGCCTCGGTGAGAAGGATGTAGTCGATTTTCTTGGCATCGCCCAATGACACATGGTCTATCCACGCCGGCGCCCAATCGGGCCGACGTTTCTGAAAGAATGTCTCGCCGCTTATCCCATCCGGATACCGCACCAACGTCAGCGGACGGCCCCGGACGTGAGCGAGGATGGTAGGAGCGAGCTTCAGGTAATAGCTGATGAGCTCAGCCTTGACGATGTGTTCGTCGGGAAAGAGGACCTTCGCGAGGTTCGATAGCTCGAGTTTGCGTTTGCCGACTTTGACGATTTGAGAAGTCCGGGCCACGCTCAATTTTAGCACGTTCGGACGTCGTTATGCTGCTCGAACTTGCAATCGGTGGGCGTGTTCCCGTGGCGGCCTCTCTTGTTTTCCCGTACTATTCGAGTATAATAACGCGAGTCAATGCCGGTACTCACCGGCCCATTTGCACTATTGAACGCCACAGGCGGGTAAAGCCAGTGAAACTCTACGTGGGAACAAGCGGTTATAGCTACAAAGAATGGAAGGGGAATTTCTACCCGGACACTATCGCCGCGCAGGATATGCTGGGCTTTTACGGAACGCGACTCCCGGCCGTCGAAATCAATAACACTTTTTATCGCCTGCCACGGGAGAGCATGCTGCAAACCTGGGCAGCGCAGGTGCCCGAGGATTTTCGATTTGCCATCAAGGCCTCGCGGCGAATCACTCATATCAAGCGTTTGAAAAACGCTGCTGATGAAACCGAGTACTTACTCCGTACAACCGCGACCCTGCGGAATCGCCTCGGCGTCATCCTCTTTCAACTACCACCAAACCTCTCGAAGGATGTCTCTCGTCTGCAAGGGTTTCTCGACTTGTTGCCTCTGGGAACGCGCGCCGCGTTCGAGTTCCGTCATCCATCGTGGTTCGATGATGAGATATACAAATGTTTGCGCACGGAGGACTGCGCAATCTGCGTAGCCGACAGCGATGAGCGCCCCAGCTCGCCGTTACTGGGTACGGCTAGTTGGGGCTATCTACGTTTGCGCAAGCCTAGGTATACAAAGTCCGAACTGGTCAGATGGCTCGCACAAATCCAAGAGCAAGAATGGAAGGATGCATTCATATTCTTCAAGCACGAGGAAGACGGCGCGGGTCCCAAAATGGCCGCAAAGCTCATCGGGCTCGCGAAGTCGGTTTAGGGGAGCCCCCTACTGATTTGCCATGTGATACAGCAGGAGTAAACGCAAAGCCTTCCCGGAATCGTAAAAGGGGATGATGTCACGTCGGCGGCGACATTTTACCGCCGAGCGTCTGCAGCTAAGTTTTGGGCTGGAACCTAAAATACTCCTGAAGCTTCGCGACTAGTTGTGGCACGACCTGCTCGATGAACGCCGCTTGCTCCCATTTGGGAATTCCGCGTTTAAGACGATCCTGTAATCGATTTAAATCTTCCTGGTCAATCCCGTTTTCGTCCGGACGCATTTTGTTACTCCTGACATATCCTAGTGAATCCCGTATCAAGGGGTGTGACCTTTTTTCACCCCAATGACTTCAAGACCAAACCCGAACCAGCAACGACCGTGTCGTGTCCAACAGCGCAGCGGCAACCGTGACGTACTTGAGTCATCGTCGTCTCGGCGAAGGCCAATCGAATATACCAACGCTGCTTTGCCATCGATACTCGCTGGAGATATGTGATCGTCAATAGGGGCGTCGATAAGCCAGGACGATCGTCAAGAAAAAGGGGTGGGTTGGTCTCGTACGATTTAGGACAGCTATGATTATACCGCAGCCTGCAACATAGTTTCAACGACATAAGCGGTGCGGATGGCGAGTGCTTTCTTATGTTCACACAGAGTAGCTCAGGATTCCTCAACACGGCTCAGAATGTCCGACATTACCTCGCGTCGTTGGTCGATCGTTTAACTGGGTACCTCAGAAGGCTTGTGCGTCACCGGCCGCTGCCGCACTCACGAGCTGAGTTCGAACACGCTTCAAGCTCAGTCACGGGAGCGCGAGCGTAATTGTAAAGAATGTCTTTTCGCGCCATGTATGACAGCGCCCTCGGGTTCGTGGGCGAGGTCCAGACAAAACGGTTGTGCGGGGCAACTTTGTCGTGGCTGCCAGAATTGTGGGACCCCTGGCGAAACAAAGTGTCTTATATCAGCGTATAATTAATGACCCCTGGTCATAGTATCTCTATTTAATTGAATGACAGTTTGTTACAAAATAACGTTAGAGGCGAGGATATCGACGTCGTGGGTATAAGCGAGCGCAGAGAACGGGACAAGGAAAGACGTCGGGCGGAAATTATCGAAGCAGCCGAGAGGGTTTTCTTCTGCAAGGGCGTCGATAACGCCACCATGGATGACGTAGCGGAGGCCGCGGAGCTGAGCAAGGGCACGCTCTATCTCTACTTCAAGAACAAAGAGGATCTCTATCTGGCCATCATCGTGCGAGGCATAACCATCCTTCAGCGCGCGTTCGAGGAAGCAGCCAAGGCGCGGAAAAAGGGCATCGACAAAGTCGCCGCCATCGGCCGGGCCTATTTCGACTTTTGCAAGACGCATGCGCAATACTTTAGCGCGATGCTGTACTTTGAGTCCTATAACCTTGATCCGGGCGCAGACTCAGGCTACGGGGTTCAATGCACTAACCAGACCAACCGGACTTTCGCGATCTGTGAAGAGGCCGTCCAGTTCGGTATAGATGACGGCACGATACGACCCGACATCGATCCCAAGAAGACCGCTCTGACCCTCTACGGCTTGGCCACAGGACTCTTACAAATCATTTCTATAAAGGGCAAACTCATCAGACAAGACCATCACGTGAATCCGGACGAGCTGATCGATACATTCTTTGACTTAATAGCGAAGTCGCTAAGACCGTAGGATAGCAAGAAATTGTCGCAGGAATACGCCAAAGGAATGAACAGGGAGGTGCGGTATGAAAACTTGCTTGTTAATGGGAATCGCGGCGACGGTTTTTTCCGTCCAAACTAGTTACTGTGAGACGATTACCATGAGTGAGTATCTCAACCGGGTGAGTGCGCGTCACCCACTGTTCATCACTGAGGCGATGCAACCGCGAATCGAATCCCTGCGTCGCGATCGCTTTCGTGGCGCCGAGGACTGGGTCGTGCATTCCGATCCCTTTGTGAACTTTCAAAAACCGATCGTCTCCAATACTTTCTCGGCCGACAGACTAACTGTTTTTGGTGTGGGAGCATCCGCCCAGCGACCCTTCTGGGGAAACGGCAGCCGCCTGGCGCTATCGTGGGAGGCCACCATCACCGATCAGGATTTGCCCGGCATCGTCATACCATCCACTAGCGGTCCCATCACAATCCCGGTAGGTCCTAGCAGCTTTTATGAAAACCGGATCTCGGTCACCTATTCCTACCCGCTATTACAGAACCGCGGGGGTATCCTCGATAGGCTGGGTTACGAACTGGGCAACTACAACATTGACTTTGCCAGAATCGAGTCGCTCGAGAATCAAGAGAACTTTCTGTTCGAGGTCGGCGTGCGGTTCATAGACTGGGCGCTGGTACTCGAGGAAACCAGGATTGACCGGGAGCGGTTAAGCCTAGAGGAGGAACAGCTCGCCCAGATGAAACGAAAGCGCCGTGCCAACCTGGTTGACGAAGTCGACGTTCGTCGTGCGGAAGCTGCACTGGAAATAGCGCAAGAGAACGTTGTTTTCAAACAGTCCTTGGCGAGGGCTAAGCAGGCGGAACTCGCGGTGATCGCTCTGGACGACAGTATCTACGAAGCGACACCTGATGTTGATCTGTATCGGCTGGAATCATTGCCTCCGATCGCCGACGTCATAGAGCAGTTGAGCTCACATCGTATAGTCAATTCGCTGGACGTTCGGGTCAGGCGACTCAGAACACAGAAACACGCGCTCGAGAGCGTGGCCAAACCCCGACTTTATCTTGGTGTGACCGGTGGACTTCAGGAGGGAGACGAGGACTTTGCCGATTCATGGGTTCTTGACAGACCCGATATCACGGTGTTCGTGGATTTTCGGTATCCGTTGGGTAACCGAACCGCAAGGGCCGATGTGGAGAAGATCCGTGTCGAAATCCGTCAGCTCGAGAAACAGACCGAGAGCGTGTCGCTGGACTTGGAGGCCCGGCTGCGAAGCGTGTGGATACAGATAGATGAGTTCGAAAAAGTTCTTGCCCTCAACCAAGAGCAAATCTCGACCGCGCGCAAGAAGACTATTGAAGAACAACGCGTGTATAATCAGGGACGTGGCGATTTGACTTTCGTGATACAAAGCCGCGACAACGAGTCGTTGGCGAAGCTCAGATATGCGGTAAACGCGGCCAATTATCAGAAGTTGGTTCTCAACTATCGCGCGCTTGTCGATGAGTTGCTGCCAGGCGACTAGCGCAAGCGTTCAAGGATGGATGTGATCGCTCAGTTGCTCGCACTAGCAGTGTTGGGGGAGCGATGAGATCTCTGTTCGAGTTCTTTGCCGGACGGCATTTGCTCGCCAATCTGGTCACGCTGATGACGATCCTTCTTGGATTGCATTCGCTTACCAGTATCAAGCGCGATGTTTTTCCTGCGGTTGATTTTGGCGAGCTTTTTATCACCACCTATTATCCCGGGGCATCTCCAGAGGATGTTGAACTCAACGTTACCAATAAGATCGAGGAGGAGCTCAAAGAGATCAGTGGTATCGAGAGGATGACATCGGTATCGATGGAAAACATCTCTGTGTTAGACGTTGTCATTGATCCCGATGACAGAGATCAGGCAGGAATAAAACGGGAGATCCGTGAAGCGGTAAATCGGGTAACGGATTTTCCCAAAGAGGTGGATGAGAAGCCCCTGATCACAGAACTCGAGACGTCGATCTTTCCGGTTGTCGAGGTGGGGTTGTCCGGAGACGTTCCTTACCACGAGCTTCGCGAACTGGCCAAGGAGTTCGAAAGAAGCCTCGAAGCGCTCGACGGTGTCTCCAGCGTGGAACGCTTTGGTTTTCGCGATCGCGAGATCAAGATCGAGGTATCACCGAACGCCATGCGCGAATACCAGATCCCGCTAAGTGAAATCATACGAGCGATCGCAGCGCGCAACATCCAGGCAACGGGCGGCACTTTTGAATCCTACACCAGCGAAAAAACTGTCGTCACGCTGGCACAGTTCCTGGATCCCATGGAGGTGGGCGAAGTCATCGTCCGCTCCACCTTCGACGGACCGCTGATCAAAATAAAAGACCTGGCAACGGTAAGAGACGATTTCGAAGACGAGCGCATAATATCACGGGTGAATGGCAAACCGGCCATCTCGTTCTTTGTAAACAAGAAAGAATCAGCCGATGTCATCCGTACCGTGGATTCTGTCAAAGAACTGGTTTCGCGAATGAACAGCAGTCTGCCGGAGGGAGTCGAGGTTCTTTACTCGCAGGATATGTCATTTTACGTCCGCAATCGTTTACAGGTTGTGGTGAACAACGGATGGATCGGTTTGGGATTGGTCGTCCTCATGCTGACGATTTTTCTCAACCTGCGCAGCGCGTTTTGGGTTGCGATGGGGATCCCGGTCACGATCCTGGGCGTAATATTTGTGCTGCCGATATTCGGCGTCTATCTCGATATTGTCACGACGGCTACGATGATCGTGGTTTTGGGTATCATCGTTGATGATGGCATCATCATTGCCGAGAATATTCACAAATACCGTGAGAGAGGCGCGCCGCCGCTGCGGGCAGCGGTCGATGGCATCACCGAGGTATTCTGGCCTGTACTGACCACTATCGTCACGACGTTCATCGCCTTTGCCCCGATGCTCTTCATGACCGGTATTTTGGGCAAGTTCGTGTTCGTCATTCCCTTAGTGATGTCGGCCGCTCTTTTTATTTCACTTTTCGAGGCGGTAGTTGCGTTGCCCGCACACCTTACCATGGGTATTCGCGACCGAGGTCGTGTTGCGGCGAAGCAAGCACGAGGCTGGTTTCTTGCGTGTAGAACACTCTATCAGCACTCGATGCGTGGGGTCATTGCCTTCAGGTACCTTGTTATTATTATCGCAATTGGTGCACTGAGTACGTCGTTGTGGTACGCGGCCAATTTTATGGACTTTGTGCTTTTCCCGACGAGTAGCGCTGATACTTTTTACATTCTTGTTGAGCTGCCTACTGGCTCATCGCTCCGCAAAACGGCGGAGAAAGTGGAGGACATCGAGCGCCTAATCACTGCTCTTCCGGATGGAGAGTTGCAGTCGTTCGTTACGCGCGTGGGGACCCAGGGTGATTTCAGCCCGGGTGAGAATGAAAACTGGGCCATCATTTCCGTTAGCCTCACCCCCTTTGACAAACGGTCACGAGTCGCCGACGAAGTAGTAGAGGAATTGCGAAGTAAGACCGACAAGATCGACGGGTTTGCGAGGATTGTGTACTACGTCGATGCCGGAGGTCCACCCGTGGGACGACCGATAACCTTTCGTGTAGTAGGCAACAACGACGACATGAGGGCGGCGCTAGCTGATAGTATCGAAGCTTTCTTCGTGGCTCTCGCCGGCGTCAAAGATGTCGATCGCAATGACAAAGCGGGCAAGGATCAGGTCGCGATAAGGATAGACTACAGCAAGCTGTCACGCGTTGGCTTGACCGTCGCGGATATCGCACAGAACGTGCGCTTTGCTTACGACGGCGAGGTGGTTACCGACGTGCGATACGGTGACGAAGACGTGGACTTTCGTGTGCAGCTGGAGGAGCGAGCGCGGGCCAACCCGAGATTCTTGCGCGAACTCCTTATTCCAAACCAGCGCGGGCGCATGATTCGTTTGAGCGAAGTTGCGTGGCTGGAGAGCGGCCCCGGTCCGTCGAACTACTACCATTTTGATGGCGATCGAGCGGTCACCATAACGGCTGATGTGGTCAAGGGGAGCACGACTCCTGTCAAAGCGACCCTTGCTGCCCTCGCCCATTTTGATCTTGAGAACGATTGGCCCGGAATGCGATTTGTGGTCGGTGGCGAGGCCGAGGAGACCGAGAAATCAATGGCCAGTCTAGTACGCGCGTTTCTGATTGCAGCGATCGGGATCTATTTTGTGTTGATACTCCTTTTCAATTCTCCCACCCAGCCGTTTCTGGTCATGGTTGCCATTCCTTTCGGTGTCATGGGGGTCATCATCGCCTTTGCTTTGCATGGTCAGGATATTGGCTTTCTGGCCATGATGGGGGTGGTGGGCCTGAGTGGCGTTGTGGTGAACGATTCGCTGGTCCTCGTGAACCACATTAACGTGCTGAGACGTAAACAACCGGAGATTCCTCTCAAAGTGGCCGTGAGCCAGGGCGCTGCAGATCGTCTGCGTCCGGTATTGCTGACGACGGTCACCACGGTCGTTGGCGTCTTGCCCTTGGCCTATGGGATTGGGGGGTCAGATCCGTTTATCGCGCCGATGACGTTGGCCCTGGGCTATGGGATCCTTTTTGCCTCCCCGCTCACCCTTGGACTCGTGCCGTGCCTGTATGTGATCGGCGAGGATGTGAGAAGATTCTTCCGCTTCGTCTTCAGAAGACAACGCGATCAAGTCCCCTAGCATGGAATCGACGTTCACCCCGTGAACGATGGCCCTGCAATGCGCCGTCCGTGCTGGCGAGCATTATTATTATATAGAGAGGATTCGGCGTGTGGGAGAGAATTAGAATTGATTTCGCTCCGCCGGAATCGTATTTTCCGGTGGTATATTTGCCACGGAACCCAACACCGGGTGGTGTCTTGCCATGTTTTTTGGAGTTTGGAATAAGACAAGAGCGAACAAAGAGAACATCTTCTATGCGATCGTGACAATTTTCGTGTTGGAGCGCGTAAGAACAGCGTGGAACCGGGTTGAATCAAAAGGCCTCAAGAGGGGACTGGCAAGGAACGACATCGACAGGACGCGGGATAGACTGGTAAGAAAGGCAGCGCTTCTTTATGCTCTACCTCTCCTTCTGCCGGTGGTGAAGTACATTTACCGGTCGATCGAGGAGCTGTCCTGGAGCGTTCAGGGGCTGGTGGTACTGAAGAACACAAAAACTAGGGAGCAGCAGAGCACATGAGCGCTGCGAGAATAAGTACCATCGGCGCAACAGCCTGCAACCTGCGAGACGAGAGGTAAAGGTATAGTGAAGAACTGGTTTCAGCTGACAACCGAGGGCGCGTGGCTGCGGCAGGTCCTTGCATCCTGCGCCGTCACTGGGGTGATGCTAATGGTCGCTTCTTGCGCGAGTCAAGTTCCTCAGGACGAAGAATTCGTGCGTTTCGCCAACACGTATGTCGATAGGTATCTCGAAATGAACCCCGAGACTGCCACCACGCTGGGCGATCATCGCTTTGACCACAGGTTGGACGACTACAGTACCGCCGGAGTCGAGGCGAGACTCGAGTTCAACAAGTCCGCTCGCAGGTCATTGAAGAAAATAAATCCTTCTCAATTGATCGACGTCAACCGTGTCGACTACGAGATCTTGCGTAACCACGTGGAACTAAGTATTTTCAGGCTGGAAACGCTTCGTGAGCACGAGTGGAACCCCCTTGTTTACAACATTGGTG
>JAOTUR010000133.1 GCA_029863805.1 Candidatus Krumholzibacteriia bacterium
GGGGGAATGCGTGATGCGGCGTGTCGCAACGGACGAGGGTTTTAGGATGCGCCCCGATTCGCTACGGGAGATGATCACCCGGGACAAAAAAGCGGGCTTACTGCCATGGATGGTGATCGCGTCTGCGGGCACCACGGATACCGGCGCGGTGGACCCGCTCGCGGACATCGGCGACATCGCCAGTGCGCATGGCCTCTGGTTCCACATCGACGCCGCGTACGGAGGTTTCTTTGTCCTTTGCGAAGAGGGAAGAAAAATGCTAACCGGGATCGACAGGGCCGACTCGGTGGTGATGGATCCACACAAAGGTCTGTTTCTGCCCTACGGCTGTGGCGCCGTTTTGGTGCGAGAAAAACACAAGCTTCAGGCCGCGCATTCGTACCAGGCGCACTACATGCAGGACGCCGACGAGGCCGCCGATGAATATTCACCAGCCGATCATTCTCCGGAACTCACCCGCCACTTCCGGGGGATGCGGCTGTGGCTACCACTAAAACTCTTTGGTGTGGCTCCCTTCAGGGCGTGTCTGCAGGAAAAGCTTCTTCTGGCCAGACACTTCTACCACGAGGTCCAAGAGATCCCTGGGTTCGAGGTCGGTCCATGCCCTGATCTATCCGTGGTCACATACCGCCATGTCCCGCGACGGGGTGATGCAAATGAATTCAACAAGCGCCTTGTGAGAGAGGTGCAAAGAGACGGTAGAGTGTTCATCACGTCAACCATGCTCGATGGCAAATTTACGCTTCGTTTCATCGCTCTTTGTTTCCGCACCCACCTCGACACCGTCGAACTGGCGTTGGAGATACTGCGCGAGAAGACGCGCTATCTACAGGAGAATGTTTAGGGTACCAAACCCTAAGTTGAAGACACGTGTCGGCAGGCCCTAAGTGAGCCGAAGACATAGCCCTTGGTGGCTTTGGCGCCACCCCGACAACGATAGTTCGCCACGAGAAGCCTACAGGTAACGTTCCCTGATAACATCGATATGGTGTATGTCGTGGCCGGCCAGAATGTACGGTATCGCACGAACGGTGAAAGCACAGCCGCTGGCCGTGCCCCCACGCAATAGAATTTCATCGTCAAAGCTCTCGAACAGGGCCAGGCCCGAGCTTCGCACCCAGCGGTACTCGTCGGTGAGGCTCGCCAGGGTTCGATCGTCAAAGTTGGCACGGGCGACGTAATCATCTTGCTCGATCGACGGTAACGGTGTTTTGTCACTTCTCGCAAACGCCAGCGCCCGGTATTGAAAGATTCGCTCGATGTCGTTCAGGTGACCGATCACCTGCTTGATACTCCACTTGTCGCGCGCGTAGCGATAGGCGGCTTTCTCTTCGCCTATAGTACCGAGGAGTTCCGTGGTCTTGCTGATCTGATCTCCAATGAAGTGCAGAATATCACCTTCGGGCACCCGGGCGATGTAGCGTTCGTAATAATCCACGTACTCGGTGGGTCCCGGACGTGCTAACATGCGCTATCCTCTCGTTCATTCGACACGTTTGACAAATCCATAGCCCCGACGCGCAAACCCCAGCGACTCGTAAAATGCCGCCGATCTCTGGCGCCTTTCACCGCTGGCGACGAACAGCGTGCTGCATCCCGCCTCTTTGCATTTCGCGGTGGCAAAGTGCATCATTTTCTTGCCGATGCCTCTGCGCTGATATCTGGGGTGAACCACGACGTTCTCCAGCACGCACTCACTGTCGGCCCCGGAAGAGACGCCGGGCTTAACGAGCATCATCAGACTCCCCACCACACGACCGTCCACATCGACCACGTACATGCGCTGCCCTTTCCTCTTCATGCGGTCGAAAATATTCTCACCGACTTTGACGTCGAGCGGACTCTTGCTACCCACCCACATCAAATTGTACAGAGATACAATAGCGGCAAGTTCTTCACGTTGCGCTGCTCGAATCTTGACATTTTCCAACGCTAAGATCCTCCAGCCGAACTCTGTTGATACACCATTCCAGTAAACACCCCGGATGTTCCTGGGCGACGTATTGTCGATAGTGAATAGGCATCCGTCACCACCCACAGACCGGCATCGGCACCAAGGCCCTACGTCAACTCGTATGCCGCGCCTGGGTCGACAAGGACGGCTTTTCGTCCCCCGTGTCTAACTTTTTCGACAAACTCGTTGGCATCGACTTCGATATACGGAAATGTATTGAAGTGCATGGGAATCGTCACTTTCGCATCGATGAACTCGGCGGCCTTGGCCGCGTCATCGATCCCCATGGTGAAATTGTCGCCGATGGGTAGCAGCGCCACATCAAAGGGCCCGTTCATTTCGGCAATCAATCTCATATCCAGAAAAAGACCCGTGTCTCCCGCGTGATAGATTCGTTTGCCATCGATGGTCAGTGCCAAGCCGGCTGGGTTACCCAACGCCTCGCCTTCCGGACCGGTCGACCCATGATGCGCGATCGTAAGCTTGACGCGGCCAAAAGGAAAATCAGCGCCGCCGCCGATGTGCAGCGGATGTGACTCGCAGCCTTTGGCCTGAAAATAATTGGCGATTTCGTAGTTCGACACCACCTGGGCCCCTGTCTTCTTGGCGATTTCTACTCCGTCCCCGATGTGATCTCCGTGCCCGTGCGTAATGAGCACGGCATCTAGCCTGTCAAAAGCGTCTGGTCCCACATCGGCCAGTTCGTTGCCCGTCAAAAACGGATCAATGAGTAGCCGGTGCGACGAGCTCTCGATGTCCCAACAAGAATGCCCGTGAAATGTCAGCTTTACCATATCGTACCTCCCGTCAGCTCCCTATGACGAAGATGATCCGCGCTTCTCCTGCAACACGGCGAGCTTGGCGTCGATCAGCTCACGGTGTTGCAACCGCAGCATCTTCGCCAGTTTGTGGACCAGATAATTCTCATGCTCGCTCAGGTGTCCGTCGGCATACACCAACCTCCACATGAGCTCAACGACTTGGATCTTTTCTTCTTTGCTGTAGTGCTGATTGATCAGGTTCGTAAAGCGCCACAGATCGACACTACCCTCGAGTTCCTCGCCCGCCAGCCGTGACACTTCCGCCGCATGGTCTTCTGCTAAGCCAAACCGGTCGCGCAACAACGACAGAATGTGGTCACCTTCGACTGCGCTGAACTCGCCGTCGATGTTCGCCATTTCTACAAACAGCGCGCAGGTGGCTACCCTGACATCGTGGCGGGCACCACTTTGCCCTCCTCGTACAACTGCGCCGGAATTCTTGCCAAAGAATGTCTTGATAAGATCGATCATGGGGTCTCGCGGGGCGTCGCGCTTTGCAAAACGGCGGAGCGTTTCAGGCATGGTATCACGCGGCTGAACGGGTGTCAACTTGCCAGCAAGCGAGCCCAAGCCAATGCGATCAATCGTTGCCAGCCGCCATGTGACTTTGCGAGTTGGTGGATCGTGGTTGCACCGAGGTGCGTTGTCTCAAGCGGTCACTCTCGCCGATGAACGTTTTTCCAGACTTGCATCGGCGACGCGACGCGGCTATAATCATTAAAAGGACTTTGTGAAAAAAGTCACAATGTTTGACTTTTGTCAATAAATCCACCGAAGGACCTGCAGCTCTATCGCTTGATGGGAGGAACGCACCATGAACAAGTTGGCCATCGGTTTCATCGTCCTGACCATTTGTGCTGCCTCAACCGCTGACGCACGCAATCCCTACCGCAATGCTTTTTTTAACGTGTACGGCTCCGCCAACGGTACGGTCCTCGACGACGTGCCCAGCAATACGAGCCATTGCGGCGTTTGCCATTTTGATTTTAGCGGTGGCGACACCCGTAATCTCTATGGTTACGCCGTCGAGTGGGCCATCAAATCGGGCACCTTTGGCAGCACCGAGGCGGCCATCCAGGCGGTCGAGAATCTAGACTCGGATAACGACGGAATTACCAATTTGGTCGAGATCACCACGGGCTACTTTGGTAACGCGCCCACCTTCCCGGGCCTCAACGACGAGGTGGTTGGACTGGCAGTGAACGTGACTCTCACCGATATCCAGGGGCACTTGACGCCCTCGGCACCCATCGAAACGACACCGCCAACCGTTACCGTCACCTCCCCCAACGGCGGAGAGAATCTGCAGGCGGGAAACACCGTGCCCGTCACATGGACCGCGACGGATGCGAGCGGCATAATGTACGTGAATATTCATCTCTCCGATGATGCTGGTGCGAGTTTTAAGCCGGTGGCGATCCGCGAGCCAAACGACGGCACCTTCGACTGGTTCGTGCCCAACCTGCCGGGCACCCAGAGCATCATTCGTGTCGTGGCCACGGATAACGCGGGAAACCGAGCTTCCGACTGGGGCAACGGCACCTTTACCATCAATGCGGTCACCGGGGGTTTTGTGCCCACCACACTCCGCGACATGGACATGGCGGGTACGCAACCTCTGACCGGTGTGCAGTTGGAAGACCCCGATGTCACGTGCGTCGTTTGTCATGGCAATTTCGATTCTGCCCTCGAGCCTTGGTACACGTGGAAGGGTAGCATGATGGCCCAGGCGCAGCGCGATCCCTTGTTTCTTGCCTGCCTGGCGGTGGCCGAGCAGGATGCGCCCTCCGTGGGCGATCTTTGTTTGCGCTGCCATACGCCGGGTGGTTGGTCAGAGGGTCGTTCCGTGGACACGGGTGGTGGACTCATCACCGCAAAAGACCGTCAAGGCGTCCAGTGCGACTTCTGCCATCGAATGACCGACCCCCATTATGACGTCGGGGTGAGCCCCCCCCAGGATGCAGAGGTCTTGGACTCACTCGCCACCGTGCCATCCGCAACGGCCGACGGTGAGTTTGTCTTGGACCCGGATCACATGCGTCGCGGACCGTTCAACGACGCCGACTGGGTGCACGCCGCTCTGGCATCGCCCTTCCACAGCGAGTCCGATATGTGCGGCACCTGCCACGATGTAAGCAATCCGGTCTTTGTCGCCGGCGCTACGCTTGCCGATTATGTGCCAAACGCGTTCGACGCCCCTCACCCGGATGGCGATCTACGCAACATGTTCCCCGTGGAGCGTACCTATAGCGAATGGTCGATGAGCGAGTACGCATCCACAGGCGTATTTGCACCTCAGTTCGCAGGAAGCAAACCCGATGGCATTGTATCTAGCTGTCAGGACTGTCACATGAGTGATACCGTCGGCAAAGGCTGCAATGAAGCCGGTGCACCGACTCGGAGCGATCTTCCCCTGCACGATCTGACCGGCGGCAACACCTGTGTCCCCGATATGGTGTTGGCCATGTTTCCGGGAGAGGTGGATGCGGCCCGGCTGGAGGCGGGAAAACAACGGGCGATTGCCATGCTGCAGAAGGCCGCGTCGATGGCGCTGGTCCCCGGGCAGCACTGGGAAGCGCCCGAGGAGCTTGCCCACCCCACCCTGGCAGTCACCATCACCAATGAAACCGCACACAAGCTGCCCTCGGGCTATCCAGAAGGTCGTCGCATTTGGCTCAACGTCAAGGCCTGGGATTCGGGGAACAATCTCATTTACGAGTCCGGCGCCTACGACGCGGTCACCGGAGAGCTCACACACGACAGCGATCTAAAAATCTACGAGATCCACCCCGGTCTCTCGCCCGGACTGGCTTCTGCGCTTGGCCTGCCCGCGGGCAAGTCGTTTCACTTCGTGCTCAATGATTCGATCTATGAAGATAACCGCATCCCACCGCGTGGCTTTACCAACGCCAATTTTGAGGCGATTCAGTCTCCGCCGGTGGCCCATACCTATGCGGATGGCCAGTACTGGGACGATACCTCGTATGATCTACCGCCGGAGGCCGTTTTTGCCGAGGTGACCCTCTATTATCAGACGACGACCAAGGAGTACGTCGAGTTTCTCCGCGACGAGAATGTCACCAACAGCGCCGGGACGGATCTCTACAATGCGTGGGTGGCGCAGGGCAAGTGTCCGCCCGTGGCCATGGTGAGCGATACCACCAGTCTGAGTGTGGCGTCGGGAGTGGGGGACACACCTCCGCTCTTGAGGACGGCGCTGCAACAGAACTCGCCCAACCCCTTCCGGGGATCGACTCTCATTCCCTATTCGCTCGAATCCCGGCAGCACGTCTCGATCAAGATCTACGACGTCAAGGGAAGACTCGTTCGCGCCGTTGTCGACGAGGTGCGGCCCGCTGGGATCCAAAGAATCGAGTGGGACGGTACCAATGCCTACGGTGAGCTGGTTGCATCGGGCGTGTACTTCTACCGTATGCAGACCGCCAATCAGCACATCATTCGCAAAGCCTTGCTGCTAAGATAGTATTCGTGGCGGAGTCTTGCGACTTCACGGCTCAAGCGCGCCGGTGGTTTCACCCCCGGCGCGCTTGGTTTTGGGCCCGGCCAGTGGCCACCACCGGTATCTGTCGCTCGCCGATACTTGAAGAGACATACGCACCGGGCTGACAGGGTCCGTGTTTCAGCCAGCCCACGGCAAATAAAAAGGCCGGTGTGGAGATGGTCCCCAAACCGGCCAAATGGTCAAGAAAGAAGCCGCTACATCTCTCGCCACGACAGGACGACCGCGGGCATCGAAAGCCCGACCAGACTCCTGATGGCCTCATTGCTAAAGAGGACGACTGCCGTACCCGTACCGGAACCGTAATCGGCGGCACCTTTCACAATCACCGTACCCAATATCCACGCGGTGCCCGTGAAGTTGACATCACCCTCGACATAAATCAAGCCACGATAGACAAAATTGCCGTTGATGGTTGCATCCTCCGTTACGTAGAGGAGGCCGCTGCCCACCGTGTTGGCATTGATGACCGCGTCGCCGGTGATGTATGTGATGCCATCCATGGGATTGGTCACCGCCGTGTGATCGGGTCGCGCAAGGATTTCATCCAACTGGGTTTGCGAAATACCCAACACCTCAGCCAGGCTGTACCAAGGATTGGACGATGACGAGTCCGTCGGCGTCGGACTCCCGTAGGCATCCGCCGCACCTTGCATGTCAATGTCGTCGCCGGTTGACGTGATACCGGGTAGATCCCCACTGCCAACGTGGAAGGCAAAACAAGCCAACGGTGTCGAGCCGATTGGGGTGTTGAGAGGATGATTGTGCCCACAAAAATCCGGCGTACCGCTGATCGTGATGGGTCGGTCAGTATAAAGCGCGCCCTGGGTGCGCGCGGTGATGGACAGTCTCGTGACCTCGGCTTCTACGGTACGAAGCGCGTTGCCGTTCTGTCCGGTCACTGTGACGATATCGACGGGGAAACCCGACGTAAAGTTCTCCGGTGGCACCTCTTCGATGTCGTAACGTACGACTTCGTTCGCATCCCTGTTCCCGTCCCCGTTACGATCCTCCCATTTGTGGCGGATGGTAAGTACGTCATCGGTCCCCGAAGCCCGACTGTACATGAGATAGGTTCCAGACGGGTTCTGCAATGTACCCGTGTTGAAAAGGCTTGGCCCCCCGGCGACCGGTGCGCTACCGGGATCTGTCAGATAGACTCTCGCCTCCCACCTCGGATCGTACGGTTCCAAGTCGGAGATCGCCACATTCCCCGTCCAGCCTCCCACGGTCGCCACCGTGGGGTTGCGAAGCGAGAGCCGATGGATCGCCTCGTTCAAACCCGCTTCGGCCACGGTAAAGGCCTCCGTCGTGACTCGTTGGTTGCCGGAGATCTTTAGATCCGTCGACGAGATCATCACCAACGTCGATCCGATCGCGGTCAAGGCAAAGAGGATGAGGAGCGTCACTACCAGTACGCTTCCCCGGTCACTGCGTATAACTCTAAAAATCTTGTCGTTCATGATCTATCGTCCCTCGTTTTCAATACCTTGGCAATGAACCATCACAACTCGCGCCACGACAGGACCACCGCGGGTAGCGACAAACTAACCGCATTCTGGATCGCCTCCAGACTGTAGAGCACCGCCGCGTTGCCTGCGGCAAAACCATAATCCGTGTCACCACTTACGACCAGCGACCCCAGTATCCACCCACCCCCCAAAAATCTCACATCGCCTTCGACATAGACCAGGCCCGTGAACTCGAAGCCTCCGTTGAACCTGGCATTGCCCGTGATATACAGTAAGCCACTTCCCGTGAGGTTGGAGTTAATGTCCGCGTCGCCCTGAATGTACGTGATCCCATCCATGGGGTTCGCGTCCTGCGAAGTGTGATCTGGATTCGCCAGGATGTCAGCGAGCTCGCTGGTGCTCAGACCTAGCATCTCGGCCAAACCGTACCATGGATTTGCCGAGGATGAATCCCTGGCCACTGGACTCCCAAGGACGTCCGGCGAGTTGCCGACATCGATGTCATCACCGGTCGAGGTAACACCCGGTAGCGCGTTGCCCACCAGGTGCCAGGCGAAGCACCCCATCAGCGCGGTTCCCGGCGGGGTATTGATGTCGTGGTTGTGGCCACAAAAATCGGACGTGCCGGAGAGGGTTACAGGCCGATCTGTGTACAGGGCGCCCCGTGTGAGGGGGGTCACCAATCTTCTCGTTACCTCCGCCTCCAGCGAGCGCAGCGAATTGCCCGCCCTGCCGGTCACCGTGACCACCTCGACGGGAAATCCGGAGACGAAATTCTCGGGCGGGATGTTGCCTTGGTCGTATAAGACGATCTCGTTGTTCTCGCGAACACCATCGCCGTCGCGATCGATCCATTTGTGGCGAATGGTCAAGACATTGTCGGTGCCGGAGGGTTGACTGTACATAAAATACTGTTGATTCGGATCCTGGATGGTCCCCGTTGTGACCACACTTCCCCCACCGGCCGGTGCCGCCCCCGGGTCCGTGAGATAGAGTCGTGTTTCCCAATTCGGGTCATACGGCTCGCTGTCGGATATGGCCACATTGCCCGTCCATCCGCCGATGGTAGCGGTGGTGGGATTGCGCAGCGACAGCCGGTGAATGGCCTCGGCCAGACCCGCCTCCGCCACGGTAAAAGCCTCTGTCGTGACTCTTTGATTGCCGGAGATCTTGAGATCCATCGACGAGATGGCGGCGATGGTCGATCCAATCACCGCGACGGCAAACACGATCAGGAGCGTCACAAGGAGAATACTTCCTCGTTCGCCGTTGGCAGACATCCGACTCTCTTTCTTCATGGCGTTGTACCTCTTGTCATTACTTGATCGCGGGGGATTTAGTCCTTGTAAAAGTAAATCAGCACTTTACCCTGTGACGACGAAGTTCTGGTTCCGATGAGCACATCCGACAGATTATCGAGATCAAAATCGGCCAGCTTCATCGCGATCACCTCTCCCACCATGGTATTGTTCAACTTCAGACCATCCGTGGGCAACGAGCCAAAAGTCTGAAGGAAGAAAACATTACCTTGGTAGAATGACGTAGCCCTGGTGCCGACAAATATGTCTGGAAAAACATCCGGATTGAGATGGCCCACTTCGATGGCCAGCACCTCACCTCCGGGTGCGTAATAGTCGTGAGGCCGTTTCACAGATACCTCGGAGCCAAGCGCGAACCCGGTATTATC
>JAOTUR010000134.1 GCA_029863805.1 Candidatus Krumholzibacteriia bacterium
TGATGAAGAACATCCCCGCCGAGCAGCGCGAGATGATGAAGCAAATGATGGGCAGTGACAAGGCCGCCGAAGTCAAGATCGTCAAGAAGGGTGCTGGGGATAAAGTCTCTGGCTTTAAGACAACGCGCTACGAGGTGATGGCGGATGGCGAGCTCTACGAAGAGTTGTGGCTCGCCGACGACAAGGACCTGATGAAAGACTGCAAAGCGCTATTGAAAATGATGGCTAAGTTCTCGTCGTGCATGGAAGGCATAAGCTCGATGGGGGCCCCATCTCCGAAGGCGTCCGTCGAATACATGAAGATCTTCGAGCAGGGGATGATCGTAAAATCCGTCGAGCACAGCGAAAGCCCTATGGGTAACCACGCTGATGTCACAGAGATTGCGAAGAAAGACGTACCCGACTCGGCGTTTGATCTCCCCGAGGGTTATAAGGCTGCACCTCTCGGCGCCATGTGGGGGATGGGCGCAGAGTAAGAATAAAGGTGGTCGTGCGGTAGGTTGCGTGCTGTATGGCCAGAGCGGGTTAGCACTCCCGCTGCGGGAGTACTCCGGCCTGTGGGCCCGATGGGAGTGACCATGCGCGGACTCCGCAAGAATGCCCTCCTCCAGGTTTTGCTGGTGGTAGCGTGTTGCGCCATCGCAACCCCAGCCAAGACCCAGTATTTTGGGCAAAACAAGGTGCGCTATGACAATTTTGATTTCAAAATCCTGGAGACGGAGCATTTCGAGATCTATTTCTACCCGGAAGAAGAACAGTCTGCGGCAGAAGTCGGGCGCATGGCCGAGCGCTGGTACCGCCGCATCGCGGGTGTTCTCGATCACGAACTCAAGAACACGCAGCCGCTCATCCTCTATGCTAGCCACCCACAGTTCGAACAGACCAACGCCGTTTCCGGCTTGTTGAGCGAGAGTACCGGTGGTGTCACCGAAGCATTCAAGCGTCGCATCGTGCTGCCGTTTGGTGGTCCGCTCTCCGCCACCGACCATGTGTTGGGACACGAGCTCGTGCACGCGTTTCAGTACGACATCGGTGGCATCGGTGGTGGCGGCGGTCTGGCGAGAACAGGTCTTTTGCAACTGCCGTTGTGGTTCGTCGAAGGCATGGCCGAATACCTTTCCATCGGGCCGATCGATGCACACACGGCGATGTGGCTTCGAGACGCCTCCCGCAACAAGAAGCTGCCCAACATCTCACAACTCGCGGATCCGCGCTATTTCCCGTACCGCTACGGTCACGGGTTTCTGGCCTACATTGCCGGCCGTTACGGCGATGACAAAATCGGCCAGTTGTTGAAGGGCGCGGTAAAACGCGGCGACATCCGCCGTACGATTCGCAAGGTGGTGGGCATGGATGCCGATTCACTGGCCATGCAGTGGCACCAGGCCGTTCACGAGGCGTACGATCCGCTCCTCGAATCCACCCGCGATGCCAAGGATTACGGCAGGCTCATCATCGATAAGAAACGGGGTGGCCAGTACAACATCGCGCCGGCGCTGAGTCCAGACGGGACGAAGCTCATCTTCTTTTCGGAGAAGGACCTTTTCGCCATCAACCTCTTTCTGGCTGATGCACAAACGGGCAGAATCGAGCACACGATCATCCGCGCGGAGCGCGACCCGCACCTCGAGAGCTTGCAGTTCATAAATTCTGGCGGCGCGTGGGATCACGAAGGGAAACGTGTCGCGTTTGCCACGGTGGTTCAGGGTCGCCCCGCACTGGGTTTTCTCGATATCGAGCGTCGCAAGATCGTGCGCAAGATTCGCTTCGAGGAGTTGGGAGAAATCTTGAATCCCACCTGGTCACCGGACGGACGTCGTATCGCCTTCTCGGCGGTTGCCGGTGGGTTCACCGATATCTTTATCTATGCGATCGACACAGCCGAGCTCAGACGCATGACCGACGATCCCTTCACCGATATTCAGCCCGCGTGGTCGCCGGAGGGGGAGCACATCGCCTTTGCGACCGACCGCTTCACGGGTGATCTCGAGACGATTAATTCGGGACGTTTGGAGCTGGCGATTCTCGACCCCGCATCGGGCCTCATCGAACAGCAGCCCGCATTCCTGCAGGGCAAGCAGGTGAATCCCACATGGTCGGCGGATGGCCGCAGTCTTTATTTTCTCTCCGACCGCAGTGGTATCACCAACGTCTATCGCATGGACATGGAGGACGGTCGTGTCTTTCAACTAACCGATCTCTACACGGGTGTCAGTGGTATTACGGCTCTGAGCCCCGCGCTGTCATCGGCGGCAAACGCCGACCGCATTGCCTTCTGCAGTTACGAGAAAGGGGGCTACAATATTTACACGGTTGACGCGGCGGATGTGCTTGCCGGTGTGCCGATCAGCCAAACCGATGTGGCCACCGCCGCGCGCGACAGGCCGCAAAGCCCGGCTTGGCTGCCCCCGGCACAGCGCGTCTCCCGAGATGTGTTGACCGCAATCGAGGATCCAACCATTGGCTTGCCCAAGACGACTCAACAACGCGTGAAGAAATATCGCTCGCGCTTTTCGCTAGATTTTATCGGCCAGCCGACGCTCGCCGCCGGCGCGGATCGCTTTGGCGTGGCGCTGGGTGGTGGTGCATCTCTCTTCTGGAGCGACATGCTGGGCGACCAGAGTCTGGTGACCGGTTTGCAGGTGCAGAGTAATGGCACCTTCACCGATGTCGGCGCGGCGATCGGTTACAGTAATTACCGCAACCGCTGGGCGTGGGGAGCCACGCTGCAACAGATTCCGTACAGCTTCAGCGAATTCACAGCCGGTTTCGGGACGGTCGACTCAACCGACGCTTACATCGAACAGGTCCGGCAGGTTCGCCAAACGATCCGCTCGGCATCGGTTTACACGGCCTATCCACTCAGTCGCGCAAGCCGAGCGGAATTCAACGGCGGTTATCAAAACATCACATTCGATGACCGGCTGGAGACGTTAGCACAGGATGTGGCGACAGGCGCGATCCTCATCGATGAGACGGTGGATCTACCCGCACCGTCGGCGCTCAATTTGTTCGTTGGCAGCGTGGCGTTCGTATACGACTTTTCAGTCTACGGTGCGACCACACCCATTGTAGGCGAGCGTTACCGTTTAGAGTTGTCGCCGGTTCTCGGGTCGCTCGATTACCTTGCCGTGCTCGGCGATTACCGGCGGTACTTCCTGCCCTTGCGGCCATTCACTATCGCCCTGCGCGGTTTGCACTATGGGCGGTACGGTGGCGATGGCGAAAGCGACCGCCTGGCGTCGCTTTTTGTCGGCTATCAAAGTCTGCTACGCGGTTACGACAGCAACTCCTTTTCCGCCAGCGAATGCGTATCGCCGGATGGCGTGGGGTGCCCGACCTTCGAACAACTCTTCGGCAGCCGTCTCGCGATTGCAAATGCGGAGTTGCGCTTTCCTCTGTTGGGGTTGTTGCGACTCGGCGGCGGCTATTATGGATTTTTGCCGCTGGAGACGGCGTTCTTCTTTGATGCCGGTGTGGCTTGGACCAGCGATGACGAGGCGAGTTTTCTTGGTGGCGACCGGGATATCGTGAAGAGTTTCGGGATCGCGCTTCGTCTCGGTTTGTCACGATACTTGGTGCTGGAACTCGACTTTGTAAACCCGCTGGACCGCCCGAAGAAAGACTGGTTCTGGCAATTCAGTTTGTCGCCGGGTTTTTAGGCCGCATGAACGGGTCGAGCTTATGTTAAGACGATGTTCTTGCGCTGAGGCGGAACCGCAGCCACGATTCGCCCCATCGACGACTAGTGAGAGCGTTAGCCACGCCACCCTTTCCCGGGTTTTCTACTCGTGTTATCTTTCTGTGAGGACGGGGAGCGTTCCAAGACTCCCATCTCATCATGCGCTTGTCCGTTTTACTAGCAGCGATCGGTGCAGTTGCACTGGTAGCCATGGCCGCCTGTGGTAAGCGGTCGCTGATGAAGCCGGCGTCGCTTTTCACGCCGCGATGCGAGATCCTTCCCGCACCGGCTCACTCGGCGGACTCCATCACGGTAGCGATGCCCGACGTCGTCGAGTTGGGTCGCGTTCCATGGGCGGGCAACGCCAGCGAGCGGCTGCTTTTCCGTCACCTCTACGAAACCCTGATCACCGTCGACTGTCTCGACCAGGTATGTGCCGGTCTCGCCGTGTCATGGAAACGTGGGGAGGGTGGACGACGGTGGACGTTCGAATTGCGAGAGGGCGCGCTATTCTGGGACGGCACTTCCGTGACCGCCGGCGACGTAGTAACCAGCTGGCAGGACGCCATGACCCTCCACACCGTTATCGATTCGGTCGGTGTGGCGGGTGGTCGTCGCGTGCACGTTTATCTCAAACAACCTCATGACGAGGTGCCGCGCGCGCTTTCCGCGTCCGTTTTTGCGGTGACCAAAGCAGCCGACGACTCGGGGTGGTTGGTGGGTTCGGGGCCGTATCGAATCGTATCGCCAAACTCTTATAGGATGGGCAAGCGCACGATCACGGTCCGGTCTGCGCTGGGCGGTCGGCGTGTGATCATCCGCTTTATGGAAACCTCGTTGGTCGACGCACGTGACCTGCTCGAGCGCGGTATCGATGTGATGGTCACGAGCGATCCATCTGTGATCGAATATTCTTCAGGTCGGCCGCAGTTCGTCACGGTGGAGCTACCATGGGACCGGACGTATGTATTGCTTTCGACCTCACGCATGCGAGCGCTCGCTGGCGGTGGTACGGTTGGCACCATCTCTTCCCACGTACTGGACGGTGTGGCCCAAAACGCGGTGCGAGGTGACGCTCGTGGACATGTGCCACCGTCTTGGTGGGAAGAGGTGAGTCGCTGCCTTGACTTATCAGCCCCTGCGGGGCGTTCTGCCGTGCCGATGGCCGACCATGCCTCGTCCGACCGTATCGTCTACGATGTAAAAGACCCGATCGCCCGGGACCTCGCCGAGCGCGTCGTGGCTCTGGGCGCGACCGATCCCGTCTCCGCCGAAGCGGCAGCCATCACTTTGGCCATCCCAGGTCTGGCCAGGGACTCCGCCGCGGTGATTGCGGAAGGTGTGACGACCGCTGAATTGGCCCGCAGCCTGCGGGACGGCAATGCCTTTGCCTATATAGTGGTGGTGCCGACACGGCCTCCCGATCCCTGTTACGAAGCGCACGAGCTGATCAAGCGGGCCCCGTGGCTGGCTTCGCATGGAGTCGATTTTGCCCACACTCTCGTGCCCTTGGTAGACGCGCGTTCGCACGTGATCGCAAAGAGGGGACGGTTCGGATTGATGAGCGACGGTTACGGCAGCGCCATCGTCGTCGACGGGTTGTTCGCAGGGAGGTAGTTCATCGTGGCCTTCCGCACGCGATTGCTAGTCACCTTTCTCCTGGCCGTCCTTCTGCCCATGATCGTGCTCGCGCTTTTTATTCGTGATGAAATGACGGATCGGTTGACCGCTCAATACGAGCGCCGTGTCGAATCGCTGCTGACGGTTATCGAGGACGACCTGTCTGAAGAGAGCGCCGTCATTGCCGGCTCTCTCGCGGGACTCCGCAGGGCCGTGGCTAACGACAATAGGTTTCGCGAAGCAGCGGTGGATCGCGATCCGGAGCGGCGACGCTACCTTCTCGATTACGCGGCAAACGCCATGCAACTCACGGGACTCTCCATGCTTCAGATCCAGGACGACGCGGGTCGCATCATCAGCTCGGGACATTTCCGCAACGAGTACGATCGACTGGAACCAGAGCTGCCCAGACTGTTGCTTTCACTTCCCGAGAGGGCGGCACTCACGCGTGCACGAGCTCCGGACGCCTCTTTTCTCGCCTTGGCCCGTGCGGATTCCGTGCATATGGGTGGCAGGCGATTCACCATTATCGCCGGCGTAACGGTGGAACGTCACTTTCTCGCCCGACTGGCGCGGGAGGCCCAGCTAACGATCACGCTGATCTACCCGGGGGGTACGCTGACATCCGCGGGGGACGGATCGGATACTGCCGACCAGTTACGGCAGTCAGGAGTGAACCTACCACGTGACCTCGATGCGACCGCAGCGATCGAGCGGGAACTCAACGTACCGTTCATCGATCTGCAACGAGGCGAGGTGTCTTCTGCCTCGTTTCGCGTGAATCATCATCTGACCGAATTGGAGGCTTTGCGCCGTAGTATCGATCGTTGGTTTGTCGTTGCCGTGGGTGCCTCCGGTGTTCTGGTGGTTGTCTTGGTGGGCTGGCTTGCCTCACGGATCAGCCGGCCGTTGGTCGAGCTGGCCGACAAGACATCACGCATCGATCTCGATCGCCTGGACATCGATTTTGACACTCGCCGCAAAGATGAAATTGGCGTTCTGTCGCGGCTGCTTGGTGCGATGACCGAGAGACTGCGCACGAGCGCGCTACTGATAAAAGACGCGGAGCGCCGCGCGACGCTCGGAGAACTGGCGCGGCAGGTGAACCACGATATCAAGAACGGACTCACACCCATCCGCAACGTTTTTCGCCACCTGATCCAGCTGGCGGGAAACGACCCCACACAGTTGTCCGATGTCTTGCAAGAGAGACAAAGCACTCTAGATTCGAGCATCTCTTACCTGGAGAATCTAGCGTCCAACTACGCGCGGCTGTCTCCCCGAAGTGAACGTCGACCTTGTGATGTAAACGAGATTGTCCGCCAAGTGGTGATGGATGTTCAGGGTTTGGGTCAAGTGAGGTTTCATACGAATCTATGCGAGGGAAGTGTGGTTGTCGGCGATCCCATCGCACTACGGCGAATCATTGAAAACCTGTTTGATAACGCGATCGATAGTCTCGACTCACGGCCAGGGAGTGTGACGATCACAACCGGCCGAGTAGCAGAGGGGGCGGATCGACCACAGGTGCGGATGACCGTGGCCGATACGGGCTCGGGTATGACTAAGGATCAGGTCGCGAAAGTGTTCGACGATTTCTACACGACAAAAGAGAATGGTACCGGTCTGGGTCTTTCCATCGTGCGCAGACTGGTGATGGATCTCGACGGCTCCATCCGCGTGGAGAGTGAGCCAGGGCAGGGAAGTCGCTTTGTAATCGATCTCCCCAGCGGGGCCTCGGCTTAGCACGCACCAAAACGGTGTGGCGGGTTGCGAATGGCGCTCGAACACAACATAATTATGGTCGCGGCTCGATCACCTCGAAATAGCCGCCCAAATGCGGGAGGTAGGTTTACATGGCGCTGGTGTTGATTGTCGATGATGTGGCCACGCTGGCGGAACAGTATGCGTACGACCTAAACCGAGTGGGCGGATACGACACCTTGGTGGCGACCAGTGGCAAAGATGCGCTCGACACCGTTGCAGGCGAGCCCGTGGACTGCGTGATCCTGGATCTCGAGATGCCGGGCACCGATGGTTTTGAAGTGCTGCGTACGCTCAAGAAACAAGGCATACCGATTCCCGTCATCGTCTATACGGGCACCGGCAGCTATGACCGATGCGCCAAGGCGATCAAGCTTGGTGCTTACAGTTTTATCGACAAGGCGGAATCGATGGAACGGGTAGCGCGGGAAGTCGAGAACGCCCTCGAGCGGGTGAAGTTGCACGTCGAGGTCGAGTCTCTGCGGCGCGATCTTGGCAAGACAACTGCGCTCATCGGCTCGAGCCGGGCGATGCAGTTGCTAAAAGAGCACATTGCGAGAGTGGCGCGCATTCCCAGCAGTTTGCTGATTACGGGCGAAAGTGGCACGGGTAAGGAACTGGTCGCTCGCGAGCTCCATCGCTTGGCCTTCGATGAGAGCAAGCCCTTTGTGGCCGTGAATGCCGCGGCGCTTCCCGAGAACCTGATGGAAAGCGAACTGTTCGGTCACGAGCGCGGCGCGTTTACCGGGGCCAGTCGCACGCACAGGGGGGCCTTCGAGTTGGCCAGCGGCGGCACCCTCTTTCTCGATGAGATCGGTGAGCTGCCGCTGTCGGCTCAGGCCAAGCTGCTGCGTGTTCTCGAGCAACGGCAGCTGACGCGTGTGGGGGGTGAACGTACGATCAAAGTCGAGGCCAGAGTTGTTGCCGCCACCAACCGAGACCTCGAATCCCAGCTAAGTGGAGGACGTTTCCGGCAGGATCTTTATTATCGGCTGAACGTGCACATCCTTCGCGTGCCACCACTACGCGATCGTCGTTCCGACATCCCCGAGCTTGCCGACTACTTCCTCGCCGATACCTGCGCCCGATTTGGAGTGCGCCGCAAACGGATGGCCCCCGAAGCGCTCGACGGTCTGATGGCATACGAATGGAGACGCAACAACGTTCGCGAACTCAGAAACGTTGTCGAGCGCATGATCATTGCTACGGACTCAGACTTTATCGGCCAGGATCAGGTGCCAGCCGAGGTGCTCGGCGATGACGGCGAAGCCGGTACGTCGTCGGGCGGGACATTTCAGGAGTTGAAGGCCGAGGCCGAGCGGCAGATCATCGTAGCGTCCCTGGAGCGGAACGACTGGCACATTACCCGCACGGCCAAGGACCTTGGACTCGCCGACCACGCCAGCCTGCTCAAGATCATGCGTCGTCACAACCTCAAACGCGAGTGACAACTCGTGTCCTCTTGGACACAATGGCCGCCCTGGCGCTGTGTCTAGACGGACACAAACGGTCCCCCTCCAGTCACAGCGCACGGTTTTCCATGCTTTCAACCGCTCGTAAAACAATAAGTTAAGAAAAAATGATACGTCGGCCTCTGTGTGGACCCCGGCTTGCCTTTGGGGGGTTCGAAGGTAGATCAATGGACCTGGCCCACGAGGGCGTAACCCAAAAGGAGGCTCACCATGTTGTCCACAAGAAAATCCCGCGGCGCGCTGGTGACGGGAGTGGCATGCGCGGCGATTGTGCTGGCGTCGCTCGCCGGACTCGGTTGCCAGAGCGACGAGGGAACCCGCACGGACAAAATCATTGTCCGCAATCCACAGAAGAGCCGGCCCGTGTCGACGTTGGCGCTGCCGTCTCCCCCTGCCATCGACACCACATCGATACCGACGCGACCTGTAGATGACGCGGTCTCGGTACCGTCGGTGCCACAGGAGGTGACGTACGAGGAAGCGGAGGCCGCCTTCAACGAGAGGCGTTACGAGCGCGCGGTCGAGCTGTTCACACAGTACACCGGTCGCAAGACCGAGAACCCGTGGGGCCACTATATGCTGGGTCTGTCGGCATGGAAGGCGGGCGATTATGCCCGTGCCGAACAGGCGTTGCAGCAAGCGATCGAGCTCGATCCGCTCCACGTCAAAAGCTGGTTAAACCTGGGCCGTGTGTTCTTGGATACAGACAGACCCAGCGAAGCCCTAGACCGCATCGATCAGGCTCTATCGATCGATAACCAATCGGGTGTCGCGTACCGTCTCCAGGGCCGTGCGTTTCGCCAGCTGGGACAGAAGAACGACGCCGTCCGTGCATATCGTCAGGCGATCCAGCTCGATGACCAAGATGCCTGGTCGAT
>JAOTUR010000402.1 GCA_029863805.1 Candidatus Krumholzibacteriia bacterium
GCTGCACAAGGCTGGCGGCAGGCGCGGATTCGCGGTATATCAAAGACCCGGACCTTGGTTTTCTTCTCAGTTTGCCGATACGGGGATGCCAGCCGAAACCGAAAGTTCATTATGCCTCCCATGAATAGTCTCCCATTCAACCGACCCCTTGCTGTCCTTGTACTACTGGTGTCCTGTGTCAGCGTCGGTTGCTCGACCTGGCGTAGCATGCCGCCAGCCAATGTCATGTCGGATGAGGCGGAGAGCCTCGTGGGCAAGCGCGTGAGACTCTACACCAAAGATGAGGTGCAAGAGATGACCGTCAAGAAAGTGGAATCTCCGTACATCGAGGGCACGTCATGGGCTGACTCTATTCGGATCCTTGTTCATCTTAGCGAAGTCCAGAGGATTGAAGTCTTTGGCAAATCTGCCAGGGTTGGCTTGCTTAGAGTCGGCCGGTTTACTCTATTCACGTTGATAGCATTTTTCTTCGTCCGGTCCATAGTCAGATGAACAATCTGGCCGTTGTTCTACGTGCTGTTGGCTCTTACACAATAGGATCGTCCTAAAAAAAGAGGACTACTTCTATGACGAAAAGCACAACAGTGGGGCTCATAATCGCCACCGGCATCCTCGCCCTCGGGGGAGGGTGCACGCGGCTTATCTTGTGGAACCCCATGTTCGGTGGAGCGGAGCTCGATAAGAGAATCGCCTTCAATATCGACGGGGTCGGCGTCAAGATTGACAAGTTTAGATTCTTGAACTCGAGGTTCGGGCCGGAAGTCCATCTAAAGCTCAAGAATTTTACCGATGAGACAATGGAGTACAATCTCGACGATTGTAAGGTGCTCGTGGGCGAGCGAGTTATGTCGCGCTACGGCGATGACGATGTTGACCCCAAGGTGACCCTCCGCCCGGGCAAATCGGTCAAACGGGTCATCAAGTTTGAGATGGTGCTCCGCTTCGGTGAGCTCAGAGAAACCAAGGGCGTGGAGCATTATATTCCCGCGCCGTCACGCGTTCGGCTGCAACTGGGCAAGGTCACATCGCCGCGGGGCGATATTGAGCTACCCGACATCGAGTACATCTACGCCTATCGGCGATTGCATGGGACAAAGTTTCCGTAAACGGTCGGCGTGGAGCCCTTCCTAGGCCAAAAGTATTGCCATCACCGCCCTCGACCCGCCCAAATCGGTGGGTGATTTCGAGGATCCCGCGGAGCGAGCGTAACTCACCCGGCCCACACCTGGACTATATCTCAAACTTGATAATAAACTTGAGGACGATCGCGGCAAGGAGCGAGTAGACAAGAAAAATAACGATCCAGTGCACATCCCAACCCAGCAGGGGATACCTCGCACCCGGATACCCGACACGCACCCGAGCAAGCGGCATGTCGTCGGAAATAGCGGGCATCCCGGGGTGGAGAAGCGGCTCGATCCAGGACGAGGCATTGCGCTCGTGGCCGATCATGCGATAGTTCTTCTCGGCCACGACCGGGAAGCTATAGTTCGCACCATTGGCAGAGAGCGTGATGTCGTGCGTCCCCGGCTCGTCGACCCGAAGCCGCCAATCGATCTCACCGGTCTCCGCAATTCTCACCGGTTTCGAGTCCATTACCACGCCACTGCCCGTCACCAGAGCGACCTCGGTCTGGTACGGGTCGACGCCATCTCGTAACTCAACCGACAGAATGGTCTTGGCATCGTCACCCAAAGGCCGCCTCGAATAGCGCTCATCCATTTGCATGAACACGATCACCACCGGCACCAGCAACACGAGAACCGGGAGGATAAGCGTACCCAAATAGACCAGGTTGGACTTTAGCGTCCCGCCAAAGCCTTTGAGGATGAGGACAGGGTCATCCTGGTAGATCCGCATCTCGAGGATCCGCGCCTTTAGCTTGTCCTTGGCGGCTCGGATGGCCCGGTCGTTGGAGGTCCACTTGAAGACAAACGCCATCGCCACGCCGGTAAGGAGCGACAGCGCCACCAGGCCCAGGGTATGGTGTGCGGTGCCAAACGGCATCAGAATGAGGTTGAAAAAAGAGGTCACGATCTGGCCGCTAAAATTCATGTGTTACGCTAAGTAAGTCGTATAAAGCGTTGTTATTTAGTGTCCTC
>JAOTUR010000135.1 GCA_029863805.1 Candidatus Krumholzibacteriia bacterium
TCATACTTCCCATTCTCGCCTTTGTTGGGGGGATACCGTTTATCGGTTGGGCGAAGCCCGTCCCCGTAAACTCGGCGAACCTGCGTAATCCCATCGTGCACAACGCCTATGTGGCGGCGGCCGGCCCTGCCTCAAACTTCCTTCTCGCTACGTTGGGGACGATCTTGTACATTGTCGTACTCCTGGCGTACAAGCATATCCCCGGGCTGCACACGACCGGTGGCAATTCGCTGCTGTTCTTTAGGTCGCTATGCGAGATGATGATTGTGATCAACTGTGTGTTGGGTATTTTCAATTTAATTCCGGTTCCGCCATTGGATGGCCACTGGATCTTGTTTCGTTATCTACCTCCTCGCTACGCCGAAATGCTGGCGTCAATTCGCCCCTATGGATTCTTCATCCTCCTGATCCTGCTGTGGACCGGCGTTATAGGTTTCATTCTGGGGTTTCCACTTCAGTTCTTGGCGGGAAGTCTGATCAAATTGGCGAGGTTTGCGGTTATTTCGATTTGATAGCCGAACGAACCCCCATCGCAGCCCATGGCAGAAGGCCCTCCCTGCAAGCAAGAAGGGCCTTCTTTCTTGGTCCCTGAGCGAGCGACCTAAACCTGGGGCTTGTCTTTTACACCCCTGGTGGGAGGTTGCACCTTAATCATCGTGGAGGCGAAAACGCTCTCGCTACCGCGGTTGCTGACCGAGGTCACTCGATACTCGTATTCCCTTCCCGACTCGACACCAACGTCCTTGTAGTGATTCTCTGCGATGGGACGGGGCGTCAGCTTCTGGATGGAGGATTCGACCGAGTTCCTGCGGTAGACATTGTATCCGCGCAGGGTGCTTTGCGAATTTCGATCCCATGCCAGGAAAACCTCACCAGCGGCGTTATGGGATACGACGACATTCTGTGGTGGCAGAAGCGGGGTCTCGTTGCTGGTCGGCGTCGTTGACTCGTCGCCACAGCCAGCAATGAGGGTGCAAAGACCAAGTATTACTACGGCAAAAAGAGCCGGGCGCGTGGCGTTCATTGCTGATCGCCTCCTCTAGTATAGATGTATCTACGGCACTTTGCGCTTGCTCTGAGCCGCAAGGTGGTACGGTGTCGATAAGGAGTCGGAGGTGCGGCGACCACCCCGCAGCAGTGCCGTTTTGTGCAAACGGTGTACCAACCCGTATCTAACGGTGTTAACGGTGGGGTTTTGCCGCATACTGACGGCAACAACTCGCCGTCTTGAGCAGTTCACATAAAGGCAGGTTGCGACGTTGGACCTCGTAGCGTGGCCCGGTTGTTTCTCAAAATGTCGAGTAGGGAATTCACGAGTGTTAGTCCCAAGCAGGCGACGCGTGCAATTTGAGCGGGGCTTCGCACAATCCACTGCTCTATATCCGCATCTTAAAAAATTCTTGACTTTTCATAAGTTATCAGCTACAACCTATGGAAATCTTTAAGGCCGTTACGAAAAGGAGGGTAGTGCGATGACGAAAGCTGAAATCGTCGAGGACATCGCCAACAAGACCGGATTGACGAAGAAGGACGTGGCCCAGGCCATGGATCAATTCCTGGAATCCATATCAAAGGCCCTCGCCGAAGGAAAGCACTACGAGATTCGCGGATTTGGCACTTTTAAGGTAAAGGCGAGAAAAGCACGCATGGCGCGCAATCCGCGCACCGGGGAGGCTGTGCCCGTTCCGGATAGAAAGGTGCCTGTATTCAAAGTGTCCAAGGAACTAAAGGACCTGGTCTCCAACGCTTAGCCGCCTTTCCCTTTCGCAAGTCTGTTTTTTTTTCTCGAGACACCTCACGACAACGCAAGCCAGGGCCGTCTTCACATGTCGAGGATAGTAGATCTGCGGAGCGACACGGTGACCAGGCCGGGCCCCGATATGCGTCGCGCCATCGCGGAGGCGGCAGTCGGCGACGATGTTTTTGGCGACGATCCAACGGTGAATCTTCTTGAGGAGAGAGTCGCCTCGTTGTTCGGTACGGAAGCGGCGCTTTTTGTCCCCAGCGGTACGATGGGGAATCAGCTGGCACTGGCTGCCATTACGCAGCCGGGCGACGAGGTCATACTCGACAGGCAGTCTCATATTTTCAACCATCAGGTCGCGGCAGCATCGGTCCTCTCTGGTGTCCAGCTCAACCCGCTCGACGGTGACTCGGGTGTGATTACCGCTGAGCAAATCGCTCCTCACATTCGTCCCGATAACGTTCACCAGCCTGTGAGCAAGGTGATCGCCATCGAAAACACTCACAACCGCGCCGGTGGGCGTGTTTTTCCACTGGACGAGATGCGGCGGATAAGGCGTCTTGCCGATGCACAGGGCATGAAGGTACATCTCGATGGTGCGAGACTGGCGAACGCGGTAGTCGCGACGGGAGTTTCCTTTGTGGAGTACCTATCTTGTGCCGACACCACGAATATGTGTTTTTCCAAGGGTCTAGGGGCACCCGTCGGTTCGATCGTGGGCGGGAACTCGGAAGTCATCAGGCGTGCTAGGAAAAAGCGAAAACAGTTCGGCGGAGGAATGCGGCAGGCGGGACTCTTGGCGGCCGCGGCCTTGTTCGCGCTGGATCACCACCTGGAGCGACTCGGCGAGGACCATGAGAACGCCACAAGACTTGGCGATGTCATCGCTGGTATCGATGGTTTGCAGCTGGTGTTTCCCGTTCAAACAAATATCGTGATCTTCGAGCTCGATGAGAGAATCGGTTCTGTGGAGACGTTTGTGGATCGCTTGAAACAACGCGGCATCCTTGCCTCACTTTCGGGGCGCGCGCGCGTCAGGATGGTGACGCATTTGGACGTGAAAAGTGACGACATCGACTTCGTGGCTGAAACGCTGGCCCGTGTGGCGTCTGCATGATGGTTTTGTCGCACACCTCCCTCTTGCAAGCTGAGCCAGATGAGCGTCGATTTTTCTGAAAGATCATGCGGATCGATAATCCTGGTTAGTACCCCCATCGGCAACTTGGGTGACATGACCTACCGTGGCGTGGAAACGCTAAAAAGTGTTGCCGCGATACTCGCCGAAGACACGCGCCACACGCGTAAACTGCTCAACCATTATGGAATCCAAAACCACCTGATCGCATATCACGATCACAATAAGGAGCGAGTCACACCCAGGGTGATCGATCGCGTCAGGGCCGGTGATACCCTTGCCCTCGTCTCCGATGCCGGCACGCCCGGAATCTCCGACCCGGGTTTTTACCTGGTGCGCGCGGCAATTGCCGAAGGAATCGCGGTAAGCGTCGTTCCCGGTGCCAACTCGCTCTTGCCCGCACTGCTACTTTCGGGATTCCCGACGGACGCATTCGTATTTGAGGGATTTCTGCCAAAAAAGAAAGGCCAGCTCGACCGCAAAATCAGGGCGTTACAAGACGAGCAACGGACGGCGATTTACTTTGTACCGCCACACCAGCTGTTGAAGGTACTGGAGAGTTGTCATCGTAATTTGCCCGATCGCATGCTTGCTGTCGTTCGTGAAATCACCAAGATTCATGAAGAAACGCACCGCGGTACTCCGGCACAACTGATCGATTATTTCGGGCAGCGACGCCTGCGTGGCGAGGTGGTTGTGCTGGTAAAGGGAAGAGACAAATAAGCTTGACTGATATAGATCCTCGGTGTAGCGTAACATCACCCTCAGTAGTCATGGAACAAACCCGCGACGCGAATAAAAAGGCATTCAAGGAAAGCGCTCGCCGTCTTCTGGACCCATTGGTGTCGTTGCTGACCTCGTTGGGTGTGTCGCCGACGCTTATTTCGATCTTTGGGCTGGTGTTCAGTCTTTATGGTGCCTTGCTGGTGGCAACGGGATCGCTATTTTGGGGCGCGATTTGGCTTCTGTTGTCGGGATTGTGCGATGTGCTCGATGGTTCTGTGGCGAGGCATCGTGACTCCGAAAGCAAGTTTGGCGCTTTTGTCGACTCTAGTTTCGACCGCATATCGGAGTTGGCCTATTTTTGTGGACTGATCCTCTACTACGTCTCACGACCACAGGGTTATAGCTTGTTTATCGTGGTTGTGATTTGTGTCGGTCTCTCCGCTTCGCTACTGATCAGCTATGCTCGCGCGCGGCTCGAAGGCTTGGGCTATACCTGCACTGTTGGCTTGATGGAAAGACCCGAGCGTCTGGCAGTGCTCTTCCTGGGATTGTTGTTCGGAAGCCGCATTCTTACACTGGCCCTGATCCTACTTGCCGTGGGATCGGTGATCACCGTCATGCAGAGGCTCCGATACGCATACGTCATCACCAGAGATGAACCTGGCCCTGCACCCCCCGAGCCTGGCAGCACGCCTCCCTAGTCGTCAGTTTAGAGATAATTGTCTAGATGACCGATGATCTCGTCGTGTACGACTTCCGCCCGCGGTCTGCCGTCGATGTGGACGACTGGGCCAAAATGCTTCTCGTAAAGTTGTCGAGTGGCTTCATAGTTGTGGACTATTCTGTGCAGAATTTCCCTCTTTTCATACACGGTGGGCGAATCAGATCTAGTCTGGAGACGCTTGAGACATTCGTCTACAGGGACCTCAAGAAAGAACGTCACATCTGGGACGGCGATACCACGATTGACTTCGATGACCCGCTCCGGTACAACGCGAGGGTCGAGGGACTGATACGCGATAGATGACAGAATGTAACGGTCACACACCACGTGGGTGTTCCGATCACGAAGAGCCTCGATGTCGCGTGAATGTTCGATCCTATCTGCCGCAAAAAGCAGGCACAATGACTCTTCGCAAAGCATGATTTTTCCCAGGGAATTCCCGTCGGCAACCCGCCCCGACAGTGCCTCGCGGATGAGCATCCCCACAGGGTGATCCGTAGGCTCCCGCGTGAGAGATGAGGCAAATCCCCGATCTTCAAGATGGCGATCGATCATTTGCGACTGCGTTGTCGTCCCCGCTCCGTCGATTCCTTCCAACACGATGAAACAACCCCGGTCCCGCGGCATTCGTGTAATCTCCTGAGAAATAAAGTTTTTCGCTCGGTCGCCGCGACCTGGCGACCCGGTGACAAGGCATATCATAATTCAAGAATCAGCGGAAGCGATATGTGCTTGGCCGATGCGATAGTCGACCGTCACGCGAAGGCTATTGATCGCCCCCCAAAGAATGGTTATATTTTCTGAGCTCAGGACCGTGCCACCCGCCTGTCCTGGAATGCCTTATGCTAGTGGGAGCACGATAACCTCGAATGCGCCGAGATTCCCCTACCCTGGAGGCCAGATCCATGAGGTTCTTCTTTAATCGCAGAATTTTCATCCTCGCACTGCTTGTGCTTTTCTCGACCTTCGCGCTTGGGTCTTGGGCCAAGAGTAAATACCAGAATCGAGAGAATGTTCTTAACGACCTAGAGGTCTTCGCCAAGGTGATCGACAAGGTACAGTCTTTCTACGTCGACGATGTCGACACGCACGAACTCGTCACCGAGGCAATCGAAACCATGCTCAAGCAACTCGATCCGCACAGTCAGTATCTATCCGGCCTCGACTATGAGGACTTGATGCTGAGCACTCAGGGTCGCTTCGGGGGATTGGGTATCTATATTTCATTCCGTGATAATTACCCCACAGTCATTTCTCCAATCGAGGACACGCCCGGTGATAAGGCGGGTCTCCAGGGTGGTGACCGTATTGTTGAGATCGAGGGTGAGGCGTCCGAGGGGTGGCACGTATCGAAGGCGGTACGGTACCTACGCGGCGAACCGGGGACCAACGTGCGTTTTAAGATTATCCGGCCGGGGCTGGACGAGCCCATCGAGTACAACCTGGTTCGTGAGGAAATTCGGGTAAAGAGTGTCCCCTATAGCGGCATGTTCGACGACTTCGGCTACGTTAAGATCTCGAGCTTCTCAAAGAACACGCGCCCGGAGGTTGAAGAGGCGCTAGAGGCACTCGAGGAACAGAACATGAAAGGTCTGGTGTTAGATTTACGCTGGAATCCCGGCGGATTACTGCAAGCAGCGACAGCCATTTCGGAACTTTTTCTGGAAAAAGACAAGCTCGTTGTCTATACCAAGGGACGCTATCCCCAGAACAACAACAAGTACTACGCCAGCAAGAGTCGTAAGTTTAAGGGGTACCCCATCGTCGTTATGGTGAACGGCGCGAGTGCAAGTGCATCTGAGATCGTTGCGGGAGCGCTGCAGGATTGGGACGCCGGTCTGGTCGTGGGGCAGACGACTTTTGGCAAGGGCACTGTCCAGACCGTGTTTAGCCTGAGCGACAGCCAGGCCGTGAAGCTGACGACAGCGAAGTACTACACGCCTTCCGGTCGTAGTATTCACAATGACGCGCACAATGGATCCGAGGAAGAGATGGCCTCTGACGCTGCGATTCCCGGGGAGAACATCACCATGGCTGAAAAAGCGGAAAGCGTCGAGTTGCGGGACGTGGAGCGGCCGGTTTTTAGCACTTCGGGCGGTCGGAATGTCTATGGTGGTGGAGGCATCTCACCGGATCTGGAGTTCGAAATGCGCGAGTACGGCGAGTTGGAAAGACGCCTCGAGCGTGACGGCGTGTTCTTCACGTTTGCGGTTCAGTATTCGACCAACCATAGCATCGAAGAGGACTTTACGGTCACCGACCAGGTCATCAGGGATTTCAAGTCGTTGCTCAAAGAACGTGACTTTGAATACGAGGAAGATGAACTTACCCCTGAAACGTTGAGCTATGTTAAAAAGGCGATCGCCCGCGAGGTCATCTCCAAGAATTTCGGCAGACAGGCAGCATATCGCGTCCAGCTGGACCAGGATGAGGATTTCCAGCGTGTCTTGAAGATTTTTGGAAAAGCGCCGACGCTGAAACAAATGTTTACCTATGCGGAGCAGCAAAAAGAGCTGAAGAAGGCGAGCCTTAAGTGAGTAGTATTGCTGTCCTCTGTGATTTTGACGGTACCATTGCTCGGGACGATGTGGGGAACCTCCTGTTTAGGACGTTTGCGGATGCCGAGCTCACGACGCCGATCGTAGAGCAGTGGAAGAAGGGCATTATTTCGTCCCGGGAATGCATCGAGCGCGAGGCGTCGTTAACCAACGTCTGCCGAGAGGACTTCGATCGTTTTATTTGTCAACGCAAACTCGATCCCTATTTCAAAGACTTCGTCGATTTTGCCGGGCGCAACGGCATGGAGGTCGTCATCGTCAGTGACGGCCTCGACTACTATATAGAGAAGATGTTGATGCGTACGGGGCTTGGTGAAATCGAGTTCTACGCAAATATTATGCAGTTGGTCAATGAGAAGATACACGTGAGGTTTCCCCATTACGATAAGCTCGACTGTCGAGATTGTGGGAACTGCAAGACGCATCACCTCGAGAACTATAAGAAAGAAGGCTACTACATCGTATATGTCGGAAACGGATTATCCGACCGTTGCCCCTCCACATGCTCGGATTTGGTTTTCGCCAAAGGCGAGTTGCTCGAATTCTGCAGGGAGAACAGACTGAATCATGTCGAGTTCGGTAATTTTCGTGACGTTGAGCGGGAGATGCTGAACCGCTTTGTTCTCGGTGACAGTTTAGGTGGTAGGGAAGAGGTCGGCGGCTTGTAGGCGAATGACAACGGGGCCTTTACCTGGTTGAATCAGACAAGTTCTCGGTCGGTATAAGTAGCGGATGGATCGTGGCAGAGTCTGCCATTTCACCTGCATGCGAGTAGTAGCCGACTCGGGCCATCAATAGATTCAACTCCCCTCGCGTAATTTCTCCCCTTTGCACGTAGTCCTTCAAAAGATCTTGCACCTCCCTCTGATGTTCTGAGCGCACCAGCCCTGCTTGAGCCCTGCTTTGAAAACGCCTCAACAAACCCTCTATCTCGGCCCTTTGTGGTTCGGTCAAGTCGCCGGGCAGGCAAGTCATAAGCTGCGCCGCCAGTCCCGTGAGTTGCCCCTCTCTGAGAGGGGTAGGTGTGCGGATGGCATAGAGCACCAGAACAACTAGCGCAGCGCCCACGACCAAGAGAAGAACATTTCTCATACGTTGTCTCTTCATGACGAACTACCCGCCCCGAGAATAGTGCTAAACCATAACACGGTTTCTTCAGTTGCCTGTTTGAGAGCCGTTGACGGCGGTGTTGGCAGCGCTGGTGGTGGATAGGGGATTCCAAACGTATGGCCCGTCTGCAATACGAGCAAGCGCTTTTGCTTGAGCTGTTGTTCCGCGTGATGGAGAATCAATGCACAATCGACTGGTACGACCATGTCAACCTTGCCGTGAACGATGAGATGAGGCACCCGCAGCTCGCTTGCTCGTTCAGCGAGGTGATAGAAATCATGATTTTCCTCGAGGTCATCGAGATAGTCAATGTCGACGCCGAGTCTGGTGCCATCGGTCGAATCTACAAAGTAGTATTTGCCCTCGTGGCGCCATTTCTTCTTTTGCTCGGCCGTAAAGAAGTCCGGGTCGTCTGTCACCGACCACGTGCACAGCGCCTCCACCGCAGGTTGTTCTATGGCGTTGAGCATTGCAGTAATACCTCCGCGGCTGTGTCCAAACAAGCCTATGCTGAGCGGTGTTCGTAAATGGTTTTTGAGACCGCCCTCCGAAATGTAGCGAACGGCAAATAAGAGATCATGATACTCCCGCTTCAGCGTATTACGTTCAAAAAGGTCGGGGCGCTCATAGAGGGGCTTTTGCATCCCGCCGTTGCCAGCACGCGTTGCCCTCGGGCTGTCCTGTGATGAAAACGTACCGTTAAAGGACATGTCGAGCGATAGCGCCGCCACCCCGGCTTGACGAAGCTTTTCTGACAGGTAAGGCAAAAATCCCCAGGTTTTGTAGCCCTTGAACCCGTGACATAGCAACACGATCGCCTTGGCCCCCGATAGGGGAAGGTATAAGTCACCCCTGACGGGATATGCATCAGCCGTTGGTATCGTGATCGCGTATACCGGGTACTCATCCACATCTTTAACATAAAAGAAAGCATTTACGTCTTGCAAGCCTTCGCTCTTGCCCAAGGGCTTTTCAAACAGTATTATGTATGTCATGGACTTTACTAAGAGTACGCAAGGTCTTTGTGAGAAAGCGGATACGCGACCGGACCCCGAGCCGCAGGGCCCGAGTCGTGATCAGATTGGCAGAACACGACCCGCGCCGTTCGCTCTACATCCGAAGGGGGATAATCCCCTCGAGGGTGTGAAAGTCATGCTGGCGCCGCTTTGTGGGATCACGGATTCGGTATTCCGAAAGATTTGCATAGACCACGGCTCGGATATGGTTGTGACAGAGATGATCAGCTCTGAAGGTCTGGTTCGCAACAGCCGCCAGATCCGGGCTATCCAGCATCTGAATATGGCCGACGGGCCTTTGTCGTTGCAGATTTTTGGCAGCGATCCAGGCGCCATGGGCGAAGCGGCGGCGATTCTCTCGGTGCTCAAACCGCGTTTTATCGA
>JAOTUR010000136.1 GCA_029863805.1 Candidatus Krumholzibacteriia bacterium
ACCACCACCTAGCGAACCGAGATCCGAAAAATCGACGATAAGCTTGGTAATATTTTTTTTGTCACATTCCGTGAAAAATTTTTCGAGGACTTCGTTCTCGTGGTATCCGAGTACGCCGGTGATCTTGAAAATAGTAATGTCGGGTTTTGGTGAAGCGACTTTTTCAACAAGCGTCTTTGCCATCAGCACTCCCGACGATTCTTACGGTATAGCAGATTTGGTAGGGATCAATCGCAGGAGAGAGGATTCAGAGGTTCATGGCTCGTCCGTAACACATTCGTAACGCCTGGTCAAAACTCTTCTTGGGCGAGCCACCTATCCAAAACGCTCTTCAGAAATCTCCATTCGCTTCCTACCTTCTTGGCTGGAATCTTCTTCTCCTTTGCCAAACGACACACGGTTTTCACATGCATCTTCAGGTACTCGGCCGCCTCGACGGACGTCATCACCACGTCTGTGTCTTCGTTTCCGCCGATCACGATATTTGAATAATCGGACTCTCTCCACTTGCTCATTGCATCCGTCCTTTTTCGATCAAGAAGTTGGAATGTCGCATCCGCTATGGGAAATAGCACGAAGTATACCAACGCCACGAAACAAAGATTTGACGCGTTCGATCGACCTAAATTGCTTACTGCCAGACGGTTACGATCAGATGTGGTCCTCGGTCCAATACGCGCCGTGGCGAGGCCACGAGAAATGTTGCAGAACGCTAGGTCCTGGGAGCCCTGGCGGCTTGCCTCTCGAGAAACCCCTCTATCCGAGTCAAAACCTCCGCGGAGTCGAGCGGCTTGCTGAGATATCCCGCCACGCCGAGCTTCTCGACCAGCAGCTCCGCTTTCTCCCCGTCTTGGGTTGTAGTGACCAGCACCGGGATGTCTCTCCCTTGCGCCTTCACTCTCTCAACCAAGATTTTCGCGGCCATCGAAGGCACCCTGAATTCGCTGATGATCAACGAGGGCGCTATTTCATCGAGACAGTCGGTGGCTGCATCGATCTGATCGACCAATTTGGCTTTGAGCTGTTTCTGGGCGAGTATCCCGGCGAACATGTTTCGCAGCGCCTCACTCCGTTCCACGACCAGCACGTAGGACTCGCAGTCAATCGACGAATCGTCCTCATCCGACAGAACAACATCACCCCGCACTTGCGGGGGGCCGGGCTCCTGCCCCATGGTACCACCGGCTATGCTTGTATCGTTGATCATGGCCACGTAACGGGTAAGCAACGCGTTGGCCTCGATCAGCGGAATCTTCTTCTGTTCGATCTCTGCTACGCCCTGCCGCAGACCGCGCCACGCCGGAACCGCGTTCTTGAGCCACTGCCCTTCCTTGGTGTCGCCGTTGCCGCCGACATAGAGCGCCACCCGCTTCTCGAGGTAACCGATGACCGCGATCCGATCGTCGTCGTCCGGGGCCCCGTCATAGACTTGATCGAGCCTCGCCACCGCAACACGGCTGCCCCCGTACATCAGATACTCGCCACGAGCATCGTCCATGACCTCGACTTCATCGAGAGCGAGAACGTCGCTAACCTGGTTCGACAGTATGGCAAACCTCTGGGTACCCTCACCCCAGACCATAAAGGTTTCTCCTTCCGGCGATCGCGGCATGCTGAAGGCAAATCGCACATCATGATTCTCATCGGGCTCCACCCACAGGAGGCTATGGAGCTTTGAGAGAACCCTGCAGGTTTCTCTCAACCCCGGATAGAACGCCATGTATTCGTCCGGATCAAGCGGAGAATCAGTTATAAAGTTGTTGCCATTGTCCCTAAGCGACCACACGAATGCGCCGTTTTGTTCCTGCACGACAACTTCCACGCGTAGGTATTCCTCCTGACATCTCACAAACACGTCGCCAATCATACATTGCAGAACCCGTACCAGCGGGGATAACAGCCTAACGTCCAGGGAACTGTCCTTGCCGATAAAATTGACCTCGACTTGCCGGTTGCTGCCAGCGCACAGCACTTTTGAAAAATCGTCTACGGCAGATCGAATCGGCGCTAGGAAGCCCAGACGCGGTGCCGATTGATCCCCGGTTTTTATACCGATCATCTGCTCGATCGAAAGCGCGTGAAAATTGATCGAAAAAAGCTCCTTACGTAACCGCTGAAACGCCTCCGGTGACTGCGTTTCAAAATTCCAGTCGGCGGATTCCCACTCGGCGAGCAACTCCTGCGTGTGCCGTCGCAGATCGCCCAGGCTCCGGGCGAGGGGCCGATCATGTTGGGCATGATCTTCGGCAGTATCGGTTCCCGCCGGGCGGGACGACGTATCACCGGCGGCTGCCACTGATGCCGCGTCCGCAGCGTGCCCTGGTTCCGTCGCGCCGGCAAATGCCGTGAGTTCGGCTAGCTCGTTGCACAGAGCCTCCAGTTCGTCGGCGGAAATGGTGCTTTTCAGGGTGGATGAATGTTTGCCCTTTGAGCTCGCGACAAAATGATCTTCTTTTTCGACGACTTCGGATGTCAGTTGGGCGATTCTCTCATCCCAGGGGAGTCTTCTGTCCCGGTAGATGGTTAGAAGTGCTTCGAAACCCCGAAGAAACGTCTCCAGCGCAGCAAGCTCCATAAGCGCCGCGCTATTGGCCAGCATATTGGTGCTGAGGATCGCACGCTCTGCGATATGGGGTTCAATCGGCTCGAGTGTGCCCACGGCCAGCAGTCCCGCGAGCTCCTCGGCATGATTGCAGGTTTGAGCAAGGAATAGAGTCGTGCTGTCGAGTTTGTTGACCATCGGTTTATCGCCCAATTCCTAGGAAGAGCTTCAGCTGTGAACTGCTGGGTTAAAGTCGACGGCCCCAAGCGCATAGAGATCAATCACATCTTTCTCGATCTCGACATCGACCGGTGGAACATCAGGTTCTGCAAAGATTTCCTCAACGCCGACGGGTGTACTGGGAACTTTGCGCGCATGCGATGGAGAAGACTCCGCCTGCGCCTCAGCCGAAGTGGATTGAGGGGTTTCCACGACCAGTGGTTCGTCATCGCCATCGACCGACGAGTGTACATGGCCCGTCGCTTGGGTTTCGGACAGTTCGGCGAACATTGCGCCTTCGGAGGACGGTTCGTTCAGGATCTCTCCGTCCCTTTGGATATCAGGGCTGTCCTCTGCCTCGCCCGCATCCGAGAATAACGAGGCGCCGCGGTCCATGGTTTCGAAGCCATAGTCGGTGAGTTCGAGTGAATCGGCGGCCGACGACGGTTTTGTGATCTCTTGTTCCACGGGCGACAGCGAATGCGATTCGCCACCCTTCTTGGTCTTCTCCGACAGGATCAAGATACTCTCCACCCAGCGGGACATTCTCTCGGCCATCGATGAGGCCGATGACTCGGAACTGGCCGAATCGACGGTACGATTGAGCGTAGCCTCAACCGAAGTCACCGATTTGCTGATACCTTCGGTAGCGCTCAGATAGGATTTGGAAAGCTTGTTGAAGCGAGCGGCGACCTCCTTGACGTCTTCGGCGAGCTGAATGAGATCGGCTTGCGTCCCCTTACCGGATCCCGCCTTTAGGGCCGTGTTGATCGCAACCCCCTTGGCTTCTTCGCCGATAACACCGAGCGATGCGGACAATTGATCGACCTCGGCCAGCGATGACCGCAGGGCTTCGAAATCCTGTTGAATGGTCGCGGACTCGGGGCCGCCCGCGGAACTACCTGCGGATACCATCCCGGCGAGACGTTGTTCGATGTCGCGGGCAGTCTCGATACCCTCTTCTAGTTTACCGCCAATCCTTGCAAGCTGTTTTCGCGCAGAATCGTTGGCCGTCTGCAGCGCGGAGACGGCCGCCTCGTGGTCGGTCTGACTAACCTGACGGCTGAAGGCGCCACGCAGTGCTTCTTCCACACCTTTGAGTTCCGGCATGGAGACGTTAACGTTGGTCGGAAAACCCCCCCTGGTCGCGGACTCGACAGCGCCCACGAGCTGTCCACACTCGACGTCGAGCCGTTTGCCGAGATCCTTCTCCATGCCCTCCGTTTTTTCACGAGCCGTTTTTTCCAAGGTTTTTCGCTGCTCGTCCAGATCCGCGGAGCGCTTTGCCAACGCCTCTCGAACTTTCAATAGACAATCTCGTAGCTCGGGGTGGTTCCTGAGTTTGTCGATTTGGCTCTTGTCCTCCAGGTCCTTGATGTCGCGCAGGGAGGCCAGCAGTTGCCTGTAGTCTAGCCCTGACTCGAGGTAACGCTTGTACTTACGTACCGCCCGCGTGATGGCGACGTAGGAAACGAGTGATGTCAACCCCACGACAGCAAGAACCGGCCACATATCAAAAAGAAAGCCCTGTCCCCGCATCGTATCCTCGAGCAATCCGGCCCAGTCGCCACCGTGCGGCCAAGCCCATGACGTACCCATTTTCCGCGAAAAGAAGTAGGCGACGGCGGCACTTACAACAACCAGCATCAACGACACGAAGAATCCAATCTTCCATGGCGAGGTGAGAACAGGCGTTTTTGTGCGATTCACAGGGTTAACTCCTTGCTGGGATTAAAGTTGCTTCACCAAACCGTATCTGCGCTTGCGTCGCTGGAATTCCGCAAGTACCATGCCAGCCTTCGTGGGGGCGGGATCGCGTGAATTGCAAACCAACTGATTGTCTTTTAATGAATTAGTCCACAGGGAATCTGTCGACGGGTGCCGCCATTTTGCACATTGCACGCACGCGGTGGGGCGCGGATTGCTTTTTTGGCGTGTACAAGCGCGGCGTGGCTCAGCGGGCCAACTTCTGAACCAGCGGCTTGTAGAGGGAGACCTTTCGGTCTTTGAAGAGGTCGTTGTTCGGGTTTATAGACTTGTCGTTCGCCGCCTTGACATCGATCTCAACGATCTTGAGCGACTCGCTTCTTTCACCGGCGCTCGCGAGCACGTTGCCTTCTGGATCCACAACCTGACTCTTACCGGTAAATGTCATCGAGAAGCTGCCGCGCTTTTCCGTGCCGATTCGATTGGCGGTGACGGTAAAGACCTTATTCTCTATCGAACGAGTTCTCATGGCATCCTGGCAATACGGCAAGACGAGGTTCGACGGGTGACAGATGATCTGAGCGCCTTTCAAAGCAAGTACGCGGGTCACCTCTGGGAAGAACCAGTCAAAGCAGACGATCATACCGATTTTCGTCCCGTCGACCTCATGAACCGCATAACTCTTGTCCCCCGGCTGGAAGAAGAGCTTTTCGCGGTCAAACAGATGAGTCTTCTGATAGCTGAACACCTTGCCCTTGGAGGTGACCAGCACCGATGAATTGTAGAACTTGCGACCTTTTTTCTCGGCCATTCCAAACACGAGTGTGAGTTGTCTCTTCTTGGCCAGTTTTTTCATCTCACCGACGGTGTAACCGCCGGTGACGGACTCGGCCACGTCGGCCAGCTCCTCTTTGCTGCGAAAAAGGTAACCACTGTTGAAGAGCTCGGGCAGCACCACGATGGCGTCGCTGATGTTCTTTAGCAACGATTTAGCCGCCCGAACGTTCTCCTTGGGCGAACCGAATTTGGGTCTGAGCTGGAGGAAGCCGACTTTCAAGGTTTACCTCCTGTTCCACATGGGCCCGAGTGGGCAGGCTTGGAGGCCGATTCGAATCGGTCCGTGACGCCAGCCACAACCCATTTAGAAGAAAGAAGTTAGCTCACTGATGAAGGGCAGTTTGGCCCATTATACCGAAATAATCGAGGCCTTGCAAACCTTTGAACGGAAATTCGTTTGCGAACGCCCCCCATGAGGACGGATCGCGATCATAACCTGTTATTATTAAATAATTTGCGATCCTTTTATGTGGATTTTTGACGCGTTGGCTTCTGACCGTTATCTTTTGGGTGAGTGCAAGCTTCCGGCAGGGTTACGCAACACGCGGCCACGGGAAACTGCTGCGCAAGGGTTCCAAGCGCATGGCGATGTATCGGCATAAAGATTGCACGGATAGCATTCCAGAATTTGGGGATGCGTGCCGTCTGCAAGACCTCGATGGGAACACAACTGTGTCTAACCTTCACACCAACCTAGGCCCCGAAGGCAAGAGAGACATCGAGCCCACCTTCTTCTTCATGCTCAACTGTCTACTCTACAGCCGCTTAGAAACGGGGAATCCATCCAACCGGGACTACTACGACGAGGACGTCAACATGTACGTGACGAATCTGCTCTGCTCGTTTATGAAGCCCGAATATCACCGCCGTGCCAAAAAATACCTTTCTCGATACGACACCAACTTATTTGCCAAGATAGAAGGCTCCAGCGACGTTCGTTTGAAATACACGATCTACAAGACCAACGCCGATTTCCTCCTCATTTCCATCGGAATCTTCAAGAACCCGGCACACGGAAGAATTGATGCCTTACCTCTGCTCAAGAACTCGGAGGAGGCACACATGGGACGCGCCAAGGCGTATTACAATTTCGCCTACACCTATAGTCAATCAATGTTCAAGAAGACCACGGGCATCAGCGAGGTACTCGAGAAGCTTTCCAAGGGATTCGAACGCTACGTGCAGATACTGAGTCACATGCGGGGCGAGTACTTCAACATTTTGGATAGGTTGAGCGCCGGAGAGATTTACCACCTCGAACGCGACATCGACACCGCCCAGGCCAGCAATGAATTAAAGACGCTTCAAGACAAATTCCTCGACAAATACTCGGAGTACCTGAAGACACAAGACCATAAACTAAAAGAAGAATTAGACGAAATGGTAAGAGAAATCAGACGATTGGATGGCTCGTTCAATTTTCAAATCGGTGATTGAGCTCGTCGGCTAAACGTCCCCCTCGCTCACATCAGGACCGAGACTGCTCCATTCTCTGGGTGAAATCATAAACGCGATCAAAAACTTCCTCTTTTGCTTTGCCCCGCGTCAGTGCATGAGAACCGTAGGGCAAGAGTACAACCTCGCTATTGTCGCTTATTAACCACTTCCTCAGGACGTTCAGACCTCGTGTCGATACGATGTGATCGTCTCGCGCTTGCAGCACCAGCGTGGCAATCTTGACAGCTTCGGTGGACGTCCTCACGTGCTCCATTGCTTTGACAACCTCGCCGTTCCACCCCGCGAACCTGTAAAACAACGTTGGCGTAATCCACCGCAGAACTCGAAACAGACGGCCCCTTATGCCCAGTCTGGCGTGCACGGCTGGCGCGAGCAAGATCATGCCGTTGATGGAATGAAGTTTCTGTAGGATTAGCGCGACGGTTCCACCAAGGCTCAGTCCAATGATAAACGTTCTGGATGAGTATCGCAGCATGACGGTCAGCGCATTTTCCGCCATGGTCACCCACGATTCCCAGCTTACCAAGCGCTTTTTCAAGTCGTAGCGTGATATCCGCGGACAGTAAACCGTTAATCCTCTGCCGTAGAGAAAATTGCCGAGTTCCCGCAGCTCGGCGGGCGTCCCGTGCGCACCATGGATCAAAAAGACGGCGGGCGCCGCGTCCTCCTGCAGGAACAGGAACGAGCGGTCGTCTCTTGGAATATGAAGGCTCCGATCATACTCGTAGCGCTGCAAAAAATGCGTCCTGAGAAGCTCCTTCTTCAATCGGAAATTCTTCGGCTGTCTTTCGAGTAAATTCTCGATTTCCCAGATGCTTCTGTTTATTTGGCCGTGCCACGTCATGTCCGCCCCTAGGTAAGCCGATAGTTGGGTGCTTCTTTTGTGATAATCACGTCGTGGGGGTGTCCCTCCCGTACCGAGGCGCTGGAGACCTGGATGAAACGCCCCTTCTTCTTGAGCTCCGTGATCGAGCCTACGCCAGCGTATCCCATCCCGGAACGCAGCCCGCCCATGAGCTGGTATACGGTATCGCCAAGTCCGCCCTTGTAGGCGACCCGTCCTTCGATGCCCTCGGCCACCAGTTTGGATTCCTCCACGCCATCTTGCATATAACGATCTCCACTACCCTCCTTCATCGCCTCGATCGAACCCATGCCACGGTAGGTCTTGAAAGCACGTCCCTCGAATAACTCTATGCTGCCGGGACTCTCTTCGGTTCCTGCGAACAAGCTCCCAATCATCACCGCGTCTGCGCCGGCCGCGATGGCTTTGGTGATATCGCCACTGTACTTGATACCCCCGTCCGCAATCACCGGGATCCCAACTTTGGACGCGACACGGGCGCAATCCATGATGGCTGTGACCTGCGGGACCCCGATCCCCGCGACAACACGTGTCGTACATATGGCTCCTGGCCCCATTCCCACCTTGATGGCGTCGGCCCCCCGCTTTATCAAATCGCTTGCCGCCCGCGCCGTCGCAATGTTACCCGCGACTACGGCTAGTTTGCGGTGCCTGGTCTTGATTTTGAGAAGTGTATCGAGGACGTTCTGCGAGTGCCCGTGCGCTGTGTCGATGCTGACCACGTCGACATTGCTCTCCACCATCAGATCCACTCTTTTGATCGCGTCTGAACCAACACCCACCGCCCCACCCACGCGCAGACGTCCGTCTGCGTCTTTGCATGCGTGCGGAAAATCCATTTTCTTCTTGATGTCTTTGAAGGTTATCAAACCTTTTATTCGCATCTTTGAGTCGACCACAGGAAGCTTCTCGATACGGTGTTCGTGGAGCATCTTCTTGGCCTTTTCCATCGAGATGTTTTCCGGCGCCGTAATCAAGTTGTCCTTGGTCATGATCTTACTAATGGGAAGCAACTCATCATCGACGAATCGCAGGTCCCGGCTGGTCAACATCCCCACCAGCCTGTGGTTTTCCGTGATCGGCACCCCTGAAATCTTGTACTTCTTCATCACCATCATCGCGTCTCTGACCAATTGGCCGGGATCGAGCGTGATTGGATTTGTGATCACTCCGCTCTCACTACGTTTGACCCGATCGACCTGACCGGCCTGTGATTCGGGACTCATATTCTTGTGAATAAACCCGATCCCGCCTTCCCTGGCCAAGGCGATGGCCAGCTCATGCTCGGTCACCGTATCCATGGCTGCTGAGATGATAGGTATATTCAGGCGAATCGTCTTGGTTAGCTGAGTAACCGCGACCGTATCGGATGGATGCACCGACGACTTGCCGGGGACAAGAAGGACGTCATCAAACGTGATACCTGTGCCAATAATTTTTTCCACTATGGATCGGACTCCCTTGCCGTCGAATCGCCTTAATCTATCATCGAACCCACGATTTGACAAGTGACGATCTCTTCTCTTCACCCCCGCCACACAGGCGTCGACAAATTCTTGACATCGAACTGGCCAGGTCGGATTATGGATACGATGTCCGCTGAATTTGTCCAATATGCGTTGCGGCTCGTCTTCGCCCTGTTCATCGGTGGGTTGATCGGCATCGAGCGAGAAATCAAAGGAAAACCTGCCGGCATGCGGACAAACATGCTTATGTGCATGGGATCTTGCCTGCTCATGATC